>CAYJTM010000022.1:0-15422 GCA_964373055.1 uncultured Planctomycetia bacterium | reverse complement strand
GCGGGTTTACGTCTACCCGGAGCGCTCAGTTGACATTGAGCTCGTTGCCGCATGATGCACAGGGCAGCAAACACGGATGTCAACAGCAGTCGGTTCAGCGCCGAGGTTAAGCTTGACGGGGCACCCCCCGTTTGGTATAAAATCATAACGGCTTCCTATTTCGTTCCTTACGAAAGGAGCCGTTGTGTGCTTTTTGGAGTATGCAGGACCCAAGGGATATACTCGTGGCCTGAGCTTGACAACAAGGTAAGGGGTTTTTAGCGGCCAGTTTAGCTGGCCTTTTTTGTTTCTGTCAAAGGGTGGAGGAAAACGTGTCCGGTACGAATGGGAAACAGAGTCAGGTGACAGAATTGCTGGAAGCAACCACCGATTTGATCAAGGAGCCGGAGGGGATGAACCCTCCTGCAAGCGAAAGGCCAACCACAAAGGACCTCTGGTTGGGCTGGGCTTTCATGGCGATCCTCACCTTCTATTTGACCGGTGTTTTCATGATCCTGCTTCTTCCGGTTTTTAAGTTGCTGGGAGTCAAGTGATTCAGCTTACCAATTAAGGGTGGAACGATGAGAGCCCAGGTTGCAGAGCGGAGATCGGTTTCCAGAGTCAGGGGAGTGTGCGGACTCTCCATCACCCACCCATCCGACGCTAAAGATTTATCCCGGACATCTTCCAACGGCGGCAAGGTTCTCAACGGAATGCTGGTCGATCTAAGCGAGGGCGGGGTGGGCTTCATCGCCCAGGAGCCTTTAGAGCCCTATTCAACGGTGTTCCTGCAGTTCGATCCCCATGAGTTTTTGGCAGATCTTCCCTTCAGGTCCAAGATCGTTTGGAAGAGTCCCGCCGAAAACCGTTACGGCGCTCAACTGCTTGTGTCAGAGGAGGAGAAGGATCATGTAAGGGCCTTCCTCAAACGGGTTGGAAAATCCTTCATCTACGATCGGAGTATCTACCTGCCCGACACCAATGCGGAAGGAAACGCCTATTTCGCGCGATACTTCGACTGGCAGGGCGAAACGAGGGAGGCCTACCTGAAGCAGGGCATCACGAGGGAAGAGTATAAGACCATGCTGAGGACCAAGACCCGGCTGGTGACCGTGAAGGCCTCCAATGAGTATTACAAGCCGTCGTGGCTGTTCGATGAGGTCCGCATTCGGATGACGACCCGGAACATACGCCATGCGAGTCTTGAGATGGTCTTCACGGTTTTCAACAAACTCACTGGCGAGTTGATGGCTCGTGGGTCTCAGGAGCTTGCTTTCCAGAATCGGCACGGTCGCCTGATTCCCGTGCCGCCGTACATTCGGCGGATCGCCCTGCAGATCGAGGAGGATAAATTGTCCTCGGAACCGGTCAGAAACAGGGCATGAATCACTTTACCTTCTCGGCGTGTATCGCCTCTCCCATTTGCTTGGCAGCCGCAGTGGCCGGTCTTCTCCGGAGTCCGAGGACCAAGCTGAACCGGACCTTCGCCGCTCATTGGTTCAGCATCGCCTTCTGGGCGTTCTTTGTTGGCTGGCAGGCGGATTTGATTCAGATACTAGGCGCCTTTTGGTGGGGTTGGATCCTCCACCTTGGATGCGTACTGATTCCAACTTTCTTCCTTCACTTTGCTTTCGAGTACTCTGGTGAAACCGGCCGGAACAGGCGGATCCTGGCGGCGGCGTACGTCGTCTCCGTCGTCTATCTCGCGCTGAATTTGACAACGGGACTTTTCACCAGTGGAACAGCTTTCCGCGATGCCTACGCCTACCCCCAGCCGGCCTTGCTGTACCCGATGTACTTCGCCACCTTCGTTGCCTCGATCATCTATGGCACCCTGTTGATGATCCGTGCAGGGTACAAGGCGGGGGGCGGAACGTGGCAGGCGTTGCTCATTTACCTGGTCGGCCACACCCTCGGCTACGGCGGGGGGATGGACAACTTTCTGATTATGGCCGACATTCGGATTTTCCCGCTGTATCCCTACGGTGTTTACCTCGTTGCGTTCTACGGGGCCGTGGCTTTTTACGCGGTTCAACGGCGGCGGTTCTTGGAGTCGGCCCCTTCAGTTTTACCCCCTCCCCCAGTCGAGCAGAAGTTCCGGCAGCCGGAACATGTCTTGGCCTAGAGGGTGCTTAACCACTATTTCCTCGCTCTCCTTGTAACAGCCGCAACACATTTTGTTCTCGCAATCTTCGTCTACCTGAAGGGGACGAGGAAACCCACCAACGTTACCTACGCTTTATATTCGCTGGCCATCTCCTGGTGGAGCAGTCTGGAAGCGTTCTCCATAACCTCCCACAGCGGGGGCTCGGCGCTTTTCCTTTGGCGCTTAAATCACGTCGGGGTCATCTTCATCCCGATCTTTTTCGTGCATTTCGTCGTCACCCTGCTGGACGAGTCCGAGCGGCTGAGAAAAAGGCGGTTGGTGCTGCTGTCCTATGTGGCTGGCGCCTGTTTCCTTGCGCTGGACGCAACGAGCCTGCTGATCCGGGAGGTCGTCCCCAAGTTTTCGTTCCGCCACTTCATCAATCCCGGCCTGCTGTATTACCCGTTCTTCTTTATCTGGGTCGGATGGGCGGTGTACGGATTGATGCTCCTTTTCCAGGTCTACGCCAGATCCAGCGGTGTCCGCCGGAATCAACTGCGCTACTTCTGCTGGTCTATGCTTGTCGCCTACGCCGGCGGGGCCCCAAACTTCCTGCCGACGTTCAACATCGAGATTCCCATCTTGATGCCCTTCGGTACCTACGCCATTCCTGCCTATGCCTTCTTCACGGCTTATGCGATCGTTCGATACCGCCTCATGGACATCAATCTCGCATTTACCCGAACGGCGGTATTCATGACTGTGTATGCGTTGGCTCTTGGAGTGCCGCTCCTTTGCGCTCTCTCGCTGCAACCACGGCTTGAACAGCTCCTGGGTCCCCGCTGGTGGGTGTGGCTTCTGATCGCCTACGCCGTGTTGGCCACAGCGGCCCATTACGCCAATCTCTATTTCCAGCGGTTTGCGGAGAACCGGCTCCTCGCTGAACAGCGCCGCTACCAGGCGACCCTCCGCCAGGCATCCGAGGGGATGACCCGGATCCGCCAGCTCCCGCGGCTCCTGAAACTGACCGCAAGCATTGTTTCAAGGGCTGTTGGGCTTACCCATGTTTCCATCTATCTACAGGACGGGGAGACTAAGCAGTACGTCCAGCGGGTGGCCAAAGGGAAGGACGGGCCATCCGGCGGAACGATCCTGGAATTGGACGATCCGCTCATCAAATATCTCCTGGTTCACAAGAATGCGATCGTGCTGGAGGAATTCCACATCCAAAGGCAGCAGGCCGAAGATCCTGGCCTGCGCGACGTGGAGATGTCGCTGCGCCGCCTTGGTGCAGCCCTGGTCATCCCCAGCTTCGTCCACGACCAGCTCCTTGGATTCGTCGTCATGGGCGCCAAGCGGTCGGGGCGGATTTACACCGACGACGACATCAAGGTCTTAATGACCCTGGCCAACCAGGCCGCTTTGGCCGTCGAAAACGCCCGATTCTACGAAGCCGAGAAGGAGCGCCAGGCGGAGATGTTCCACACCGCGCAGCTTGCCTCCCTGGGCACGATGGCCGGGAGTATGGGACATCAGATCAACAACCGCTTCAACACGGAGAGCATCCTGGCGGGGACCCTGAGAGAGGCGCTCAAAAACCTGGATTTGGCCGGTGTGCCGGATCCGGTTCGGGAGTGGATTGGGAAAACGGTGGCCACTCTCGACAAGATCGAGAAGGACGCCATCCGGGGCGGCGACATCGTCCGGACGCTTTTGAATTTCTCCAAGCCGGGCAAGATGGAACGGGCGGCCTTCCCGGAGATCCTGGAGATGTCGAAGGACCTGGCTCAATACCGGGTCAAGTTCGAAGAAATCGACTACGAGTCGGTGTTGGCCAACCCGCTCCCCACCCTGAACGCCAACAAGAACCAGCTCGCGGAGGTCTTCTTCAACCTGCTGTCCAACGCCTACGATGCGATCAAGAGCAAGGAACAGGCGATCCAGGAGGGCGCGTTGAGCGTAGGCGGCCGGGCCTACAGGGGGAAGCTTGCCATCACCGTGACCGCCGTGCATCGAAACGGCGCAGAATGGCTGCAGGCCGTCGTTCATGACAACGGCGCCGGCATCAAACAGGAGGATTTATCCCGGCTGTTCGTGCCCTTCTTCACGACGAAGGCGACCTCTCAGAAAGGAACCGGCCTGGGCCTCTACGTCATCAAGCGGATTGTGGAGAACCACGGGGGTAAGGTTGAGGTAAACTCTATCTACGGGGAAGGGACGACGTTCACCATCCTGCTTCCCGCCTTTCCGGAGAGGGAGGAATGAGTTATTCGGTGCTGATCGTTGACGACGAGCGCGATGCGGTGGACGCCATGAAGATGTACCTCGACCTCCAGGGCTTCAACGTCCGCGTGGCTTACTCCGGCCAGGACGGGGTGAACGCCGCCACAGAGGCCAGGCCCGACCTCGTCCTGCTCGACTTAGCCATGCCTGGGATGGACGGATGGCAGGCGCTCAAGCGGATGAAGCAATCGGCGCCCGATCTGCGCGTCGTGATCCTGACCGGCAGCGTGCCCGACCGCAACTTGGAGGAGCAGGTCAAGCAGGAGGGCGCCATCGGCATCCTCACCAAGCCGATCCAGGTCACGGAACTTGTGCCCAAGATCCGATCATTCATTGATGGACGAAAACCTTGATCGATCCGGCCCTCTTTTCCGAGAACTCCTTGCCAAAGTCCAACCCGTCATCGCTAAGGAGCTCGACGTTCCCATCGAGAAAGTCACGCTCCAAGCTCGCTTTGTCGAGGATCTCGGGGCGGATTCCCTGGATACGGTGGAACTCCTTCTGTGTCTTGAGGAGGAATTCGGCATCCGGATCCCCACCGAGGAGGCCGAGAAGTTCAAGACAGTCACCGACCTTCTCAACTGCCTGCAGAAAATCTATCCCGTCAAGAAATAACCAATCCGGCTGTATATCTGCGGAACTCTGCATAAATACGTGAGTTAGGGCATAATACAAAGTTTGATAATTTTTTTCAATGTGATATTGACACTTTTACAAATGCCATGTACACTTGCAATCGAGATACCTGGAAACGGCGTTACAAGACTCCCCGAAAAAATGGGCGTGTGTTCCGAAAATAACCCAACCACTCTCCCTGGGCGCGAACGGAGTTGGGTCCTTGGGGGAAGTTCAACCAGACCAGTCCAAGGGCGTTCTGATTCTCTGACTTCCTGGCGGGGACGCCGTATGTGCCCGCTCTTCCGCATTACCGCACTCCTCGTGATCCAAGCTTTTCTCACTGTCAACCTCGCCTGGGCGAGCGGACCGAATGGGTTTCATGCGCTCCGCGGCCAGGCCTCTCAGGAAAACCAGGTCGCTTCAGGCCTTGAGGAGCGTCTGAAGGGGACCCCTGAACAGGCGCAAGTCGCCGCAGCCCCTGCATCCGTCGCGAGGGCGAATTCATCTTACGCTGTCCAGACACGTAGCCTGAGAGGCCCCAGGGCTTGGCTGGCCACGGCTATGTTGCTGCTTGGGTTCGCTGCGCCCGCCATGGGGCAGGTACCCGCGGCCGCGCCGGGAGGCCCAACGACCCCCCCGCCAATAGCACAGTCCATCCAGGTGGATGCCACCCACAAAGTCGCACCTTCCCGGCTTGAACTCATAAGACCCATTCAAGGAGAGGGCCTGACCGCCTTTTACTTCAGTTGGGCCAGCCGCAGGCCCCCGCGAGAGCTGGCCGATTTTCAGACCCGTTATCCGGACAGGAAGAAAGTTCAAATGGTTTATGTCCAGTTGACGGATGGCGGTGTGCAGTCGGCCTGGAAGGTCCAAGCCGGAGATGTCGACTGGGGCCGGATGACCTTTTCTACATTCTGGAGTGTCTTCGCATGGAGCCAGGGGCGTTCCTCCTATATCAGCCATTTTCCGTACGGGCTTGTCCTGGATAGGGACGGGAATGCCGTGGTGATGAACGATTCCACCCAACTTGTGACCTACCTTGATCAAAAGGTTCGGGTGGAGGAGCAGCGTCAGGCTGAGCTGAAACGGATAGAGGCCGAGCGGGCGAAGCAGGAAGCACAGCGCAAGGCCGAAGAAGAGGCTCGCCGGGTTGAGGAGGAACGTCGCAAGGCCCAGGCCGATGCGGAGCGCCTCCAAAAAGCACGGCAGGAACTTACCACCCAGCTTCAGAAGCTCAGAGAGGAGATCGAACCTCTCCGGAAGATGGTGGAGCAGCTTAAAGGAATGCCGAAGATCCTGCAGCAGGAGATCGGGAAGCTGCAGGAACAAAAGAAGCAGGCCGAGCAGGCCGTGAAGGAACTGGAAGCCAGGCGCTCGGCCGCTGAGGTGGAAACCAGGCGGCTTCAGGAGGAGCAGGCTCGTCTTGCGAAGGAGGCGGAGCAGGCGAGGGAGGCGGCTGCTCGGGCCAGGGAAGAGGCCGCTCGAGCGAGGGAAGAGGCCGCTCGCGTTGCGGCAGCCCAACCGCCGCCGTCTGGGCCTGCACTACTCGAGGCACCAGAACCTTCCACTACCTGGCCATGGCTTCTCTTTGCGGGCGGGTTAGCGACGGGTGCTGCCGCTGGATATTTAGTCGCCCGGTGGAGGTTTAAAGATCGTACAAAAGATCGTACAAAAGATCGTACAGTTGAAGAGCTCGTGCCGCCAGGGGAAGCGGATGCGGGGGTTCGAGCCCAAATTCAACGTCAGGGGGCGGCGATCCCAGAAGAAGCGCCGGCTCAAGTAGCGGCGGTTGCGCCCGGGGGGCAAGAAGGGGCTCCATCCGCAGAGGCAGCTCTGCCGGCTCAAGAAGCTGTTCCAGAGGAAGGAGAGCAACCGCGGGAACCTGAGGGAGCCCAAGCAGTGGCCGAAGCTCCGGCAGAAGCGGCCCCGCAACTTGGGGAAATTCCGTTCCCGCCGGTACAGGAGCCTTCCCATGCAGACAAAGAGGTAGCGGCCTACTTTAAGTCCGAGGAGCGCTCCCGGCGCGGAGAGCCGCCCAATCCTGATGAGGATTGGCTCCAAGCTGAAAGTGAGCTCCGGGCCAGAGCCCTTGAAGGGGCAAAAGCCACCTATCTCAAACAGATCGAAAAGGCCGTCAGGCAGTACGACCCTGCCGTGATTTCCGGCGCCCTCAAGCTCGCCCGCGGAAGAGGCTTCGAGATAGAGGCCGGAGAGCAGGTCCACAGGAGCAGAGGAGAAACGCAGGATCTTTTGGACCGGCTCCGCCGGCAGCCTATCCTTACCGATGGGGACATCGAAAATGTCCTCCAGGGAATCGGCAGCGAGCTGGACCGAGAGAAGGGGGAGGCGGAGAACAGGCAGAGGGCCGAACAGGAGGAACAGGCCCGTCGGTTGGCCGAGGCAAGAGCGCAGAGACTGCAGGAAGCCCAGCCCCTACTGCAAAAGCTGGTTGAGAAGTTTGGGGATCAGAAGGTCCGCGATGCCGCTAACTGGCAGGTACAGAAGAGGTTTTCCCTGTCGTGGACCGATGTGGCCGGCGTGTTGGAAGAAGCGGGACAGTCCGGCCTGGACCTTGACCTCCTTGGCCCCGAAGCCGTCGAGCAAGCGATCTCTGCCGTTGAGGAAGCGCGATTGGCGGCCAAGGTTGCTCAGGCGGCAGAGAAACTGACCGCCGGCCCATTGAAAGAGGTCCCTCCGGTTCAGGTCCGGCGCGTTGCGGTTGCTCTCCGTGATAAGGAACGGATTACAGAACCGGCGCTCCGGCAGATCGCAGCAGCCGGGCGGAACGGAGCCCTTGAGCAAGGCCTGCGCGAGCAGGGACATATTCCACTCGTCTTGGACGCAGTTTATCAGAGACGGATGGGTGCCATTCGGGAAACCAGGCAGCGGAGACAGTTGGCAGCAGCCCAGCCCCAGCAGCCGGGCGAAGCCGGGCCAACCGTTTCAGAACCCTTGAGCGATCAAGGTCCTTTCTCTTGGACCATGCAAGTTGACGAGGCAGTAAAGGCAAGGGTTGCAGAAGCAGGCGGGACGGTTGCCCCTGAGACCGTATGGCAATGGACCATAGAAGAGATTTCAAAATCGCCCGGGGAGCATACGAATCTCATCAGCGCGCTGAAGGAGAGGCGAATTGAAGAGGTGGTGCGGAGACAGCCGCAGCCTTCAGCGGAAGAGGCAAAGAAACTCGTAAAGGATGTTGCCAGAGATCTCGAGGTTCCCGATGAGGAAGAGGGGCTTCTTCTGACCGCACTTTCATTGCCCCCATCGTGGCCGCAGGGCGGTATCGGCATCTTTCGTTGGATGTTCGACCCCGTCGCCCGGGCGCTGAGGAAGTTTAGCGACGAGGAGCAAGCAACCTTGCTTGCCGAGGTTGATTCACTCAGAACCGATGCCCGCAGGCTGGCAAAAGAAGCCGGAGTTAACAGGCCGCGCTTAAATCAACCACTTGGAGATATTGTTCAGAAGGCGGCCACTGCTTCCGATGCCCGTCAAGGATTAACAGCTCTTCGAACTTTTCTTGGAAAGCTCATTTCTAAAGCCCAGGAAGCTGCTCGTTCGGAATCAGAATCAGGTTACACTTCACCCCTCGTGAAGTGGGACCAGATTCCTTTCTCCACCCTGCTGGATCAAGCCGCCCAACTTAGTCAGCAAGGAGCAGAGTTTAACGTGGAGTTCATTTCGGAACGAGGTCACACCGAATACGAAGAGAGCGGCTATCCTCCGTCTACTACAGCGACATTCGTCATAGACAACCCCCAATCGGTGCGGCTCATTGTCCGGCAGCCGCCGGCGGCTGCGCCGATCCCTGAGCCACCCAAGCCGCCGGTGCTGGATCATAACTTCCTGAAGGACACTGGGGTGTTGGAAGTTTTGCGAACCCGCTGGTCAGACTTATCGCGGCCGGCTGCGGCCGATCAAGACCGAGCGTCTTTTCGCGAGCAACTTTCAAAGCACCGGTTGGGAAGAGCTGATGTGTGGTTCGATCGCTCCGGGGTAGGGCTGCTTCCTGGCTACGCTACCCTGACGGCACTCGGCCAAGATGTGGCGATCCGGGTTTTCTCAGTAGCGCAGCGGCCCCGGCTTACCCCGGTCCAAACTATTCTGGTGCGGGGAGAGATAACACCGGAACTTCACTATGAGGTTTTCCCTCGAGCCGAGTTCGATGCCATACTGGGTCCTGACCGGTATGCAAACTGGGAGTTCCGTGCGGCATCAGAACCCCAACCCATCGAGCCAACAGCCGGTACGCTCCCCTTGCAAGCCTCCCTGGAGAAAGCGGCCGTGCAGCTGGGAAGGGAATTCACCTTGGATCGGCTGGTTGAAGCCTCTGGGGTCTATTCTCCTGAAGGCCAAACCGAAGCGACGGAATCGATGCGCCGAAGAGAGCGGATAGAGAGCTTGAAAGCAGCGGTTACCCAGGCTGGTTTACCGGGTACGCCACAGCTGTTCCAGAAAGTCGCCGAGAGCTTGACTGACCGGCCCGATCTCCTTGCCACTTCCGCTCAGGAAGCTTTGCCCATTTGGGCCACCCACCGAATCGCCGCAGAGCTGCTAGGCAGCGATGAGCCCTCTCAGAGGCTCGCTTTATTCCATGAGGTCGTCCGTTCCTTTGAGCCCGGTGAGGTTGCCGTTGCCGAAGCGTCTGATAGGCGCTCGGCCCGGGCAAAGGAAGTGGCCGATCGGGGTGCGGTGATTGGAATTCTTCCGAGCGAACTGCACCAGGCATTGCAACGCGCCATATGGCTGATCCAGGTTCCATCGGAGGAACTCACGGTTAAGCAACTGGGAGAACGCAATTGGCTTTGGCGCTCTGCGGAGCAGGCTGAGCGGGCCCTCGTTCTTCAGCGGATGCGTACGGTCAAGGAGCAGACCCCTGTGCTTCTCGGAGCACTTTCGCGGGCGGGTGAGACGCCTATAAGTGTTTATGGATCAGGCGGCGCCATCTGGTCGGATCGACCGAACGACTTGGATTTGTTCGTGCTCGTTCCGGGAGACCGGTTGTTTGAGATTCTCACGCTGCCTCCCTCCAGGGCTGAGGATCTTCCCCTCCACGTTCGTGTTGTCGGTGTTGATACCCTTGGGCGAGCTGTTGCAGGCCAGCCGGTGGAGAATCGCGCCAATATCCGCCTTGAGGCGACGAACCTGTACGGAAGCGGCGTGCTGATCGCCGGCACGGACATTTTTGCCCAGAACCGGCCGCCGGTGGAGAACCTGGCGCCGGTGGCGGAACATTACCGCGGTTCCATCGAGTGGCTTAAGACAGCTCCCGGGCTTACCGATCAGCAGCGGCAGGATAAAGCGGCGCGGTGGACCCGCGAGCTCCGGGCCATCGAGCAAGAGCTGGCCGAGCATCGGCGCAAGGCGCAGGAAGCGTTGATCACGGATCGCGCGGGCGAGCTTCAAAGGTCGATGAATCGGCTGGACCAGGGTTTCCTGCGGTTTGTCGTGCAGGGGGTGCCCCAGGCCGATGAGCAGCCCGCCACAGTGATCCTTCCCCGAGAGGCGCTGGTGGAAGGAGTGGGAGTCGCCAGCCTTCAGCGGCTGCGGAAAGTGCACAGGGCGATGGTTGTTGCAGTGGCGGGCAACTTCGCAGCGGAGGAGAAAGAACTCCTTCGTTTGCTGGATCCAGGACTTCAGTTCCTGGACGGCGTGACCGTGGCGGACGAAACCACCGCTGCTCGCGCCTTGGAGATGGCCCGCCGGGCCTCCTGGTGGCAGCCCGAGATTCCTGTCCGGATCCTGGCCCCCACCGCGGACCTGAACGCCCGGCCTGTGGATTTGCCTGGGGCGAGGTTGCTTTACTACCTTGGACCGGACAAGGAGCATCTCGTTTCCATGGACTTGCTTTTGCATGCTACCTACCAGGACCTCGCCCAGAAGGGCTTCCCTGTCGTTCAGGTTATCCTCGCCCGGATCCCCATAGGGGCCGTTGGCTTGACGGAGCAGGTTTCAGACTTCCGGGAACGCTGGGCTCTCGCGGCGGGAGCCTGATTCTATGGCCTTCTGGCCTCGGGGTCTCGCCCTATTCCTTTCGGCAAGCCTGACCGTTGGGCTCGTACCCGCCCAAGCCGCTTCATTCGAAACCCTCCGGGCCCAAGCTGCAGATTCCAGGGCTGTCACCTCCGGCCTTGAGGAAGAGCTGGGTGAGGATGATCCACCCGCCGATTGGGTGCAGCGAGTCATTGAGGCTGTGCGGGTGCAGGCCGAGCAGGGCGGGGAGACGTCTCCGGCTCAGTACCATGCGCTTTTACTTGCCGCGGTTTCAAAGGAAGCGGCCGGGCATTCTTCAGTGGTGCGGGCGCTTCAAGATCCAGCCATCCTGCGGGCCGTGGCCGATCCTGGCCAGCTGGCGGTTACCGAATTAAGGGCGCTGCAGGATCAAGTTACGAGTCTCTACCGGATTCCCCCGGAGGAGCGGATCCTGCTGGGTCAAGCTCTCGGGGTGGATTTCCCTCAGGGGATCGGTTTCTTTCGCTGGGCCTTCGACCCGGCGGCTAGAGCCCTCCGGAAATTTCCGGATGCCGAGCAGCGGCCGACACTGCAGGCCATCCAGGAATTTCGGCGTATTGTCGGGCGGACTCCAGGTTATTTTGGGTACGACCGTTACCCTTATTCCGGTAGTAGATCCTGGAGGGTGGCCCTCAACGAAGAGCTAATAAGGAGGATTAACGCAGCGACGGATGCAAGGGCCGTGCGGACATGGGTTGAGGCAGCTGCCGACCTTGGTAAAAGATTTATGAGCCGACGCGAACTCGGCAAAGAGTTGCCACCGTTGGCCCAACCAGAAAGAGCGCAGTTCGAGACATTGGTGGATCGGGCGGTTCGTCTCCGGCGAGAGGGGGTCGCATTCGAGGTGACCCCTACCCCTGAATGGGGGCAAGGCGAGACCATTCAGCTCGTTCCCGCCGACCCCTCGCGCCTCGCGGAGGCTTTTCCAGCCAAAGTGGTCGAGGCCCTCGGGAAATTTCCTCGACAGCAGCAAGCGACGTTGGCTGGCCAGATCGAGGCCCTGCGGCGGCAGGTGAAAGCAAGGCCCGTTGGAGCAGGCGCCCGGCTATCGGCTAATCCTGACATGATTCAGACGGTAAGCGGCCTCCTTGCCGACAGCGCGAGTTTCGCCGAAGCACAAGCGCGCATTTCGGCTTTCAGGGAGCTCTTGCGCCGGATTGACGGGGCGGCGGACGAGATCAAGTGGCTGGGGTGGGCTCAAGTGTCCGTGGGGGATCTGACCAGGCGGATTGCCCGCCTGGCTGCTGCCGGGATACCCTTTGAGTTGACCCTGGCGCCGGAATGGGGCACGACCGAAACTCTCCAGCTTTCGCCCAGAGATCCCGCCTACGCGGCGGAAGCGGTTCCTCAAGGCGTGCTTCAGGCGGTTGGTAAATTCCCCAGCTCAACCCGGCAGGCTTTGGTGTTGGCGATCCTCGATCTTCAGCATGAAGCGGGTCCTGCTTATACTTATCAGGTGCCTAAAGGGGCGCGGGGCCTTTACTACTCCAGGCGGCAGCGGCGTTCAGGCATCCCGAGCCTGGTCGATATCCTCAATCCGAAACTGCGGATTTCCGCAACGGAACAGGAAGCGTTGGCTTGGATTGAATCTCTGCAGGTGTTCTTTCGTGCTCTGAAGTCGGTTGACCCGGCATCCGAAGGATCGCTGGTGGCCCCTCATTGGGAGAAATCCGCCGTCTCTTCTTTTGCAGACTCAGCGACGCCGGAGCAAGCCAGAGGGCGCCTGATTGCGCTTACCTCGTTCCTTGAGCAAATCCCCGCGGAGTTGGTCGTCACCGAGACCCAAACAGGCCGGAGGGGCGCTGAACAGCTCCAGAGGACCTTGACGATCGGCCATGCGGTAAGAAGTCCGGAGGTTTATGGTGGTGTCGTCAACCCCGGGATCGTTACCGGGATGGGAACAGCCCGCCAGGCCCTACAGCGGGTTGAAATTGTTCGGACCTTGATTGAGCGGATGCGCCAGCATCATCCAGCCCTTGATTGGGCGAAGGTATACCCCAACCAGTTCCTGGAACTGGCTGAAGCGGCCATCCGATTGTACGGCCAGGGGCAAGATTACGCCGTCCAGGTGACGCCTGAAAAGGGAGGTTACGAAACCAGATCTTACGAGGAATACGGTGATTATTCTGGAGGCAGCTACACACGCACCGAGGAAGTGTACGTCATGGACTCGCCCCAGACGGTCCGATTGAACCCAGCCGGGACTGCGCCCGCTATCGTGGTCAAATCCTTGGCCCTGGACGAGGAATTTCTGCGAATGAGCGGTGTCTTGGCTCTTGTGGCGCAGGCGTACCGGCAGGAGCGCGAGCCTGTCCAGGATCCGGGGCGCCTGCGCCAATGGCTCTCGACGCAGTCTGTAGGAGAGGGAGCTCAGTTCGATTTGCCGCGGGTGGGCCTGATTCCTCGCTACTATCCCTTGGCGGCGCTCGGTGAAGACGTGGTCGTCCGGGTTTACGAAACCGGCCAGGAGCGGACGATGGTACCGGTATCCAAGGTGCTTGTCCGGGGCGAGATTGACGACCGCTTAAGATACGAGGTCATTCCAAAATCTGAATTTGAGGCCATTGCGGCTCCTGATGAACTTTTGCACTGGGCGGTGGCGAAGGCGGCCCAGGTGCGTCCGCTTCAGCTAACCGGGGCAGCACCGGCGCCTGTCGAGACGGCTTCGGACCAGGTTCTCAGGCAACTGGCCGAGGAATTCGGTGTCGGGCGGGTGATCGAGGCCTCCGAGGTCTATTCGCCGGAAGGGCAGGCTGAGATTACGGAGAAGGCGCAGCGGCAAGAGCGGATCGATCGCTTTACAGCAAAGCTAACCGAAGCAGGCTTGCCGATCAGTGTCGAGCATCTCGAGAGGGCGGCAGAGAGTTTGACCAACCGTCCCGATCTTTTAGTCGCTCCAGGCGATGAGGCCCGCATGCTTTGGGCGACTCACCGGGTCGCGGCAACGGTATTGGCGAGCGATGATCCTGAAAAGCGGCTCGCGCTTCTTTCGGAAGCAGCAGGTGCTTCTACCCCTTCCGGACTGGCAGCGTCCGCTCAGCGGACTGAACGGTTGGCACGAGTTGAAGAAGTGCGGGATCGGGCGACAACCCTCGGCATGGCGGCTGACGAGCTGCTCCCGGCCCTGCAACGGACAATATGGTTGGCCCAGGTCCCCTCCGAACAGGCAACCCTCAAACAACTGGAAGAGCGAAACTGGCTCTGGCGTTCGGTCAGTGCCGGGATGGAAGAATTGGCCCGACCAGAGGTCCTCGGTCGCATTCGTACGTTGAAAGAGCGATTACCGGCCATTTTTGACGCTTTGCGCTTGCTCCAGATTGAGCGGCCCCTAAGCCTCTACGCCCTGGGCAGCTACGTGTGGGGAAGGGAACCGAATGACGTCGATCTCATCGTAATCACGGAGGGCAATCGCTGGTATTCGATTTTGGAACCGCAGCACGCAGAGGGTTTTGAACTTCCCTTGCATGTCCGGGTTGTAGGACTGGACACTCTCGAGCGTGCGGTGACAGGGCAGCAGATGGTAGACAACCATTCGCGGATTCGAATGGAAGCGATGGTGTTGTTTGGAAGCGCCGCGCTTATCGCCGGGCACGATCTGTTTGCGGGAGTCCAACCGCCTGTTGATAATCTCTCGAAGTTGATTGAGTACTATGACTCGAAGGTCCAGGGGCTTGCGACGGTAGCATCCTTGACCGAGGAAGAGCGCAGGGTGAAAGCCGCCGGGTGGGCGCGGGAAGCGATGGCAATGAGACAGGTGCTTGCGGAGCGCCGGATCGCTGCTTTCGCGGAAGCGGTATCCCGCCTCGATGAGGCAATCCACCCCTACGCGGCACCGCTTGCGCCAGCGCCAAAAACTCAGCGTGCCACCATCATCATCCCCAGGGAAGCGTTGGTTGACGGAACGGCCCTTGCCGGCGTCCGGCGGATTGTGCAGCAGCGACCATCCACCACCCTGGTTGTCGCGGGTGTTATAGCGCCTGAGGAAAAGGCGGTCCTTGTCCAATTAAGCCCCCGCCTCCAGATTCTTGAGACATCGGTTCCTGTTTCGGATAGGGATTCTGCCAAAGAGGCGTTGGAAACTGCCAAGAAGGCTTCGTGGTGGGATCCCAAAGGCGTCTCATCTGTCCGGGTGCTCGTGCCAACGGAGAGCTCAGAGGCTCGCCCCGAGGCTGTGGAGGGGGTCAGGCTCCTTTACTATCTGGCTCCGATGGAAGACGAGGTTCTTGTCCTGGACACCTTGATCCAATCCGCTTACCAGGATCTCTTCGCCGCTAATTTCCCGGTCGTCCAGGTGATTATCGCCCGGGTGCCTGTGGCCGGTGCGGGGATGGGAACGCTGGTCTCCGAATTCCGCCGGCATTGGGCTCTTGCGGTCGGGGCATAACGACTCTTCCGCCCCGCTGGGGCGGGGCTGCGTGAGGGGTGTTTCCACGCTCACCCTCGCTGT
>CAYJTM010000021.1:0-15444 GCA_964373055.1 uncultured Planctomycetia bacterium | reverse complement strand
ATCGCCTGCAGGGGATTCTTGATCTCATGGGCCATGTCGGCGGCGAACTTGCCGAGCGTCCCCATCCGCTCCGACTGGAGCAGCTGATCCCGAGTGTCCCGCAGCTCCTCGTAGGCCTGGGCGTTCTCGATCGCCATCGCCGCCTGCGAGGCCAGCGCGGAGAAGATGATCAGGTCGTCCTCGTCGTACGGGTCGCCCGAGGCCTTCTCTCCCAGCGCGAAGAAGCCCTGCAGCTTGCCCTCAATGAAGCTGGGAACGCAAACGGCGGCTTGCAGGTATTCCATCTCCCGGAGGACGCGCTTCAGGGGGTCCATCCCCTTGGCCTCCCTGGCCGGGGGGCTTCGCTTCAGCTCCTTGCGGCGCTCCTCCGCGAGCTCCTCGTAGACGGCCGGCTCCCGCCGCTGGGCCAGAAGCGCTGCCAGGGCCCCGGCCTCCTCGACGTACAGCTCGCCGGCCGGCTTTTTCAGCCTCCCGCGGGAGGCCGCTACCGTGAACCGGGGCTCCGCCTTGTCCTTCAGGAAGATGGTGGCGTGGCCGGCCTGCACGCTGCTGACGCTTACCCGGGCGATGAGGTTGAGCAGCCGCGGCAAGTTCCGGATCTGGGTCATGCCGAGGCTGGCCGCCCTCAGCGTCTCCCGGTAGCGCTGGCGCCGCCCGGAAAGCATCCGGCGCCGGAACTTCCGGTAGAGCCGGCGCAACCCCTGTCGGACGTTGCCTGCCAAGCGGCGCACGGTTCCTCCGGCTTTAAGCCCCTTTGGAATCCAGGAGCGCCTTGACCTGGGTCAGGATCTTCTGCTGCCTGAACGGCTTGGTGATGTAGTCGTCGGCCCCCAGGTTGATCGCTTGAGTGGCCACGTCGGTGGACTCGTAGCCGGTGATGATGACCACCCGGACGCCGGGCTTGAGCTCCTTGATCTTTCGGAGCGCCTCCAGCCCGTTCATCTTGGGCATCTTGATGTCCATGATGACGATCTCCGGATCGCCGGCTTTCGCCTGCTCGACCGCTTCCTCGCCGTCGGCGGCGAAGGCGAGCTCGTACTCGCCGCCCAGCATGTGCTTCAAGGTTTCCCGAACCCCTTCCTCGTCGTCGCAGATCAACACGTTCGCTTTCGGCATCTTTTCCCTCCCTCGCTTAAAGAACCGCCGGATTGGTGACGGAGATCAGCTTGGCCACGCGCCGGCCGGCGTTGGCGAACTGGTGCGGCACGGAGGCGTCCAGGTACAGGGTGCTTCCTTTGGAAAGCCGGTGCACCTGCTCTCCCACGGCCGCCTCCACCTCGCCCTCGAGTCCGAAGATCCACCGCTCCGTCCCCTTGGGGTACTGCTCCTTGGCCGTCTTGCCCTCCGGCTGCAGGACGATCATCTGCGGCAGCATGTTCTTCTGGGAGACCTGCGTCGTCAGCAGGATGGCGGCGGCCTTCTCATCGTAGGTGTAGCTCTGCGCCCCCGCGGGCCCGGGTTCGAGAAGCGCGGCCGCCTGGGGCGGCGCCTCCAGCCCCCGATAGAGATCCGCGACGCTCACCTTCAGGGCTTCGGCGACCTTCTCGATCGTCCGGGAGTTGCCCCCGCCCTTGCCGTTCTCGATGCGGCTTAAACTGCCGACGGCCACCTTGCTCTTTGCCGCCAGCCGTTCCAGACTCATGCCGCGCTCTTTCCTGAGCTCCCGCAACCGGACTCCAAGCTCCATCGGCCACCCCTCCTATCTTTACTGGAGGATACCACAAAAAGATGAAGTTTTCAATGGTTCCACAGTACAAACCGTAGCTTGACCGGATGAATGGCCAGCGTCTTAGCGTCCTCATGTGTCATAACCTGTTTTAATTCATGGTATTAAAAAATAACCAGGCCCTTCCAAAGGGTAACACAAAAAAGTGAAGCCAGTATTGACAAAAATATGAAGTATGTGGCATACTCCTTTGTGAAGCCGATGAAGGAGGCTCCCCGATGCTGAGGAAATTCCAGTTGTACTGGCGGTGGCTGCGGATCAAGCGGGCGAGGGCGGGCCGGTCCATCCAGGTGGAGCTGCCCAGGTTCTCCCGCGTTGGCGAGCAGGCCGCCGGCGACAACTTCCCGGTCCTGGCCGGAACGCTGGCCAGGTCAGAGTAAGATTCCGATAAGGGCAAACCCGATACGCCTGCCGGGCAGGCAGGCGTAAGAAGCGGGGGCGCAAAGCCGAGGTCCCGTCCCGATCCCGGGGCGGGAGGCCGGGCTGCCGGAATCCATGCGATTCAGGCGGCCCGGTTTTTGATTTTGAGAACAGGAGGTGAGTGTTCGTATGGATCGGCAGACGGTCGTGAATCTGATTCGAAACGAGATGGTCGAGTGTCCCCGGGGCAAATCCCGCCTCTGGGCCGTCCGCTGTTTTGAGATCACCGCACAGTCCGAGGAGGCGGTGGTGGAGGTGGACGAGTACGAGGCCTACGAGGTGTGCGAGGACAAAGACGGAGCCCGTGTCGGCGACGGCCGGAACCCATGCTTCGGGAGTTTGACCCGGATGTGCCACGTGGGCCGCAGCGTCATCTACCTGGAAGAAAAGCGCGTAGTGGAAGAGCCAGCCGGAAAAGGCCGGCTTGAGGCCGGCGCCCAGCTGGCGGCGCGGTAGGCTTCATCCATCCGGCGGGTTATTCCGGGAGTGAGGTTCCGGTCTTCCTGCACCGTAGACGGGGAGGGCTGGACGCAAGCGCCCGCTCGGGGCGGCCTTACTCCTTTTGCTTCTGAACGGGCCGGCGGGGCGTCTTTCCCAGGTAGCGCAGCAGATCTCCGACGGTCTTGAGCTGCTCCGCATCCTCGTCGGAGATCTCAATGCCGAACTTCTCCTCCAGGGCCATGACGAGCTCCACCGTGTCCAGGGAGTCGGCGCCCAGCTCCTCGATGAAGCGGGCCTCGGGAACCACTTTCCCGGCGGCCACGCCCAGCTGCTCGGCGATGACCGGCTGAACCTGGGCGAGAAGCTCCTGCGAATTCGCGGGCGATTCCGGCATCCTCACTCCCTCCGTTTCTGCGGCGTCTAGCCGCCGGCCTGTTTGAAAAGTTCCACGAGCTTCTCGATCCCGACCGGCTTGACGAGGAAGCCGTCGGCGCCCAGCGCCTTGGCCTTGGCCTCCGTTTCCGGATCGGGGTAGCCGGTGACCATGACGATCTTCATCTTCGCCCGGTGGGGCAGCTTGCCGGCCTCCTCAAGGATCTGCAGGCCGTCCAGGCGGCTGCCGTCCAGCTTGATGTCCAGGAAGACGAGGTCCGGCTGGCGCTCCGCCAGGGCCTTTAAGGCCTCGTTGCTGTTGGCCGCCGCCAGACAGGTTGCTCCCTGGGCGTCAAAGAAGACCTGGAGCGCCTCGCGGGCGACCTCCTGGTCGTCAACGATCAGAACGGTCGCCATGGGCCATCTTCTCCTCTAGAAGTTCCAGCAGCTGCGGGATCGTCATGATCTTCTGCGCCTCCTCGTCCTGGATCTCCATGCCGAATTCCTCCTCCATCGCCATCGTCAGCTCGATCAGATCCAGGGAGTCCAGCCCCAAATCCTTCATGAAGTCGGCTTGCGGCGCGATGCTGGAAGACGGCACGTGCAGCTCCTTGACCAGCACGCCGTGGACTCTCAGCCAGAGCTCGTTGCGGGACACCTTCGGCGGCTCGGGGGCCGGCTTGCGCCACGGAAGGGTGCGGCCGATCCATCGGCGGATCGCTTTGAGCCGGGTGCCCATCGGCGTCCTGATGCAGGAGGGCTCGCTCATCGCTTCACCAGGCGGTGCTTCAGGCAGGTCTTGCGCACGAGGTCGCCCAACCGCTTCACGTCCTCCTTGTCCAGGGGATTGATCTCAAACCGAGTCCCCGGCAAGGAATCGACGGCCGCCTTGAGCCGGTCGCTGCGAGGGGAGGCGTAAAAGATGTACTCCTTGGGCTGGTGGGTGGTTTCTTCGAGGAGGGTTTTGAGCGCCTCCGCCGGATCGAGGATGGTCAGCAGGTCCATCAGCACGATGTCCGGGTGCATCGCCAGGAACACCGCTTTCGCCCAATTCAGGTCCTTCGCGAGGCTCACCCCGTACACGCCCTGGGCGCTGCCGGGATCGATAAGAAAGCGCCCCAGCGCCACGGCCGCTTCTTCGAACGGCTCAAAGAGCAGGATCCTCGCCATCGGCTCCCCGGAGGCGGCCTTGTCCATCTGCACCCGCTCCAGCTCCAGGACGTGCTCCTTGAGCTCGTACTCCTCCTTGCCCTTGAGAAAAGAGCGGACGGTCTCGATCAGTTCGCCCAGCACCAAGGGCTTGAGCAGGAAGCCGTCGCAGCCGATCGCCCGGACCTTGGCCTCCCTGTCGGGGTAGCCGGTGATCACCAGCGAGTGGGTCTTGGGAGACTTCTTCCTGATGTGCTTGAGCACCTCTTCGCCGGGCAGCCCCGCCATGTGGAGGTCCACCACGGCCACATCCACCGGCTCCCGGTCTAAGATCGCGATCGCCTCGTCGCCCGAGGAGGCGGTCAGGATCTTGTACCCCTCCGTCCCGAACGCCTCGGACAGGGTCTCCCGCACCACGGCCGAGTCGTCGACCACCAGCAGCTTGAACTCCATTGGCCTACGCCCTTCCTTTCTTGGCGAGCTCCTCCGCCACGTTGACAAGTATATCCTTTATCTGGTCCAGATCGAGCGGCTTGAGCCAGTATTCCCGGGCGCCCTGCGCCAGCGCCTTCTCCCGGATGCTGTCCTTGTCAAAGCCGGTCATCACGTAGACGACGATCTCCGGGTCATTGGCCTTGGCTTCCCGCAGGATCCGCAGTCCGCTCATCTCCTGCGGGCCCAGGTAGAGGTTCAGCAGCACCGCGGCGGGCCGCTCCGCCTTCAGCAGCGCCAGGGCCTGCTCTCCCGTGGAGGCCGCGAACGCCTCGAAACCGCAGACTTCCTTCAAAAAGAGCTCCAGGGATTCTCTCGCCGGCTGGCTGTCTTCCACCACGAGAATCTTAAGCGCCATGGGATTCCCTCCATACCGGCAGGTCGATGGTGAAGCGGGTCCAGCGGGCCGGCTCCGAGGCGACTCGGATCTTGCCTCCGTGGGCCTCGATGATTTTCTTGATGACGAACAGCCCCGCCCCGTGGCCGCCCAGGCCCCGGCCCTTGCTGTGCCCCTTGGTGGTGAAGTACGGCCCGAACAGATCCTTCATGTTCTCCGGCGTGATCCCGATCCCGTCGTCTTCGATCGTGATGGTGAGCCGGCCGCCGGACTCCTGGGCTTTGATCTGGACGCGGCCTTTGTAGGGCTCCGGGGGCGCCGGAAGCCAGCCCTTGTGGAGCTGGAAGATCTTCTCCCGGATGGCGTCCACCGCGTTGTCGAGGATGTTGTAGAAGACTTGCCGGATCTGCGCGTCGTTGCCGGACACCTTGGGAAGCGTTTTGGGCACCCCGTTGAGCATGGCCGGCGTGACCGCCTCGTCCTCCACCTTTTCGGCCGCGTGTTTCTGAAGCACCCGGGCGATGGACTCCTCAAAGATGGGGCGCATCTCCACCGGCTTGAACTCCTGCGGCACCGGCTTCGTGAGGTTCATCACCCCCGTGGCGATCCCGCCGCCGATCCCCGCCTCCCTGGCGATGGTCACCAAGATCTTCGCCGCTCGCAGCAGAAACGACAGGAGCTCCGCCGGGGAAAGCGTCTCGGGGGGTTTGCTTTTGAGGGTGTGCAGGAACGTCTCCGCCAGGAGCTTGATGTCGTTGAGCGTATTGCCGAACTGATGGCCCACCCCGCGGGCGAGCTGGATGGCGGTCTTGTCGACGGCTTCCTCGATCAGCCGGTCCGCCTGCGCCTCGTGCAGCTGGACGTTTTCGATCGCCAGGGCCGCCTGGTTGGCCAGCAGGGTGAGCATGTTCAGGTCGTCCTGCGTCCAGATCCGGCCGCTGCGCTTGTCGCCCAGCGCCAGGAAGCCGAAGAATCGCTCCGGCTTGAAGGCCGGAATTGCGACGGCCGCCCGCAGCTGATCCATGGTGGCGCCCAGTGTCTGCCAGTCGGGCGACGCGGCCTGCTGCTGGAGCTTCAGCTCCTCCCGGACCCGGGGAAGCCGGGTCGCGGCCAGATCCCGGATGAATGCGGAATCTTCCGGAACGGACTCCGGCAGGGAAGCCGCGCTCTCCGCGGGCCCCCACGCCGATTGGCGCTTGCAGGAGCCATCCTCCGGATCCGCGAGGTACACGGCGGCATGGGTCACCTTCAGAACCTTGACTACCTGGTGCACGACCTGGTCCAGCAGCGGCTTGAGCTCGGTGAACCGCAGCATGTCCTGGGAAAGCTCCCGCAGTTTCCTGTGGGCCTCCAGTTCTTCGGCGCGAAGCCGATCCTCGGCCTTCTTCTGCACATACCGGTATGCAACCAATCCGCCGGCCGCGAATAAGGCTTCTACACCCATGGGGATCATCCACCAGTTCGCGCCGAAAAGGGCGGAGAGCCACGGTTCCGATGCCTTGCCAACCACAATGGGCATTAGCAGGAGCGGAGCATAGACGAGGACAAAGATCGCTACCCTGGTGACGGCGAGGTTGATGTCCAACAAGCGGTGTCGGACGATGGCGTATGCCGTCATGCCGACGTAGAGCGCGACTGCATACGTTCCAAAGGGCATGATGCCAGGAATAACGACGTTGTAACCAAAGAGGAAGTTCGGCGATCCACCCGCGTAGCCGATGAGTGTTCCCAACAGGAAATACCTGACCTGGCTTCGGCTGATAGGTGAGGAGGCGTAATAGGTTTTGAGGAGAACCGTGAAGGCATAGATTACGGTAGCAACCCAAAAAGCAAGGAACACAGGGTAGAGAATGCCTGGGTCAAATATGTACCTGAGGTGTGGTGGGCGCAGCGACACGCTGGGGACCAAATATGGCGTCGCATCAGAGATCACAAAAGCAGCGCCTGCGAGATAGAAAGCGGGGATGATGTTTTTCTTCTTCTCCAGAGCTCCGGCCAAACCGAACGCAAAATGGATGAAAAACACCGGAATCAGAACGATGCCGATATGGCCCAGGCGGATGACGATCAGAGATGCCACGGGGTCCGGTAGATACATAGCGACCGCTTGGCTGGCGCTCCAGACAGCCAGGGCGAGAGAGTAAAGCACGAATGGCCACTTAAGGGATGCTTTGATTCTTTGGAGAGAAACGAAGACGGCTAAGGAAAAAGTGCAGAAGGAAGTGATGCCGAGCGCGATGAGTGTTTGCTGGAGAAGGCCGCTCATCGGCCCCTTATTTACAACTCATCCAGTGCTGCGCCAGTGCTAACAATCTCTCTTTTGCCAAGATCTGCGTCATGCCATGCATGAATTGGAGTCTCCAGAGAAGTATGCCGTCGATCGGGCCAATTTGCCGCTCAATATATTCTCTGATTGCAGCATCCGTTTTCCCTACCAGGCGGAGAGTGACATCCCGATCGTATTCGTAGAAGTCCCTGAAAATCCAGGTTGGGGAGACGCCGTTACTTTCCTTGAGCTGCAGCAGAGCATTCCAGACCCGGTTGTCACTTTGGGGATCAATTTTCAGGAAGACGTGGGATGACCTCAGGGTTGAGTCTCCCTCGGCTAGGGCTGTCACCCCTGAAGGAAATATCTCGCCGTTCAACGTCAGGCGGGCGCGAGTACTGTAGACTCCTTCGATAGGGCGTATTCTGTTGACCACAAACTGCTCCAACTTCGCAGGTTCTTCCACCTGGAAGCAAATCCTAACCTCGGTATCTTCGATGTCGTAGGTGATATAAAGCGGCACGATGGAATACCGGGCCTGATCTTCCCTTAAAACTTTCAGTAATTGCCCATGGGCATTGGGCCACGATCCGGCCCGGATTTGTAGATGAATCTCAACGATTAACGGCCTGGCGCCCATCGTATTCCCGTGTCAATTCCGGATAGGCATCAAACGCGGTCTTTTTATGCCGTACTCTCTTGGCAAAGCTCGGCGAGAACATGACGAGCTTGCCCTTCGCTTCTATCACAGGATAGTTCTCTTGCACCATCAGGCCGTAGAGCTCAAATTCAACTCTGTGAGTCGTCCTATCCGAGTTCAATAACTTCGCCTTAATGACGGTTGGGGTATTCAGTTCGCCATAGTTGAACAACCGAAGGCTCATCCAGTCCAATAGAGCCACCCATTCCATTGGGACGCCGTAAATCATGTGGGCGAGGACAAGGCTTGCCTGTCTGTGGGCGCAAGTTTCAAGCATTCCCGGGAGGTGGTCTATCTCGTGGTCGTAGAAAAAGGTGAGCTTCTCCGTGTCAAACTTACACCGGAGCTCGGCAAATATCCGATCCTCGGAGGTCGCGCGGACGTGGCTGATCAAAGCGTTCTCTGGAAAACGCTGATGACAATGGATCGGTTCCACAGAAAGCCACTCGTTGATTTTGAGGGGGGGAAGCTTGCTGAGGTCGCAATTCATCTGTTCTCCGCTTCCGTTGTCACTTGAGGGCCTCGCGGAGGTATCGATCAAATTCTTCTTCGCTATCTGGCGCATATGCATTCACCCCTTTTTGAAGGGAAAGCCGGTTTTCTGGATGAGCTAAAAATGAAACCACCGGGAAACGGACCATCCTCATACATTCTTCGTCCTGGAAATCGTCGCCGATATACATGACTGCGCTGGACTCAATCCCCCGCTCAGCTAGGAAAGTTCGGAGAATCTCCGCCTTGTTGTCGTAGATCTGTAGCCTAAAAGCCCCTACGCGGCGGCCATTTCGATCAAATTCGTTTGCTTTGACAAAATCGAAGGAGAAACCGCCGACTGTCAGCGTGCGCTTGATGGCGGTATCGCAACCGGACGAAATAATGCCTAACAGCAGGCCGTGCCGTTCACGCGCCTGTCTCAACGGCCTCAGCAATCTTTGATCAAGACGGCATCGTGCCTCAACCGCATAGTCGGGGAGGTAATTATCCAACACACCGTTCGGGAGGCCATCGATCACCGCTCGATTCAGGATCTCCAAAACCTCGATAAGCGCTGCTTTCTGATTCACTAGCGGCACCCCTGCGACGCGCCGGTATATAGCTTCACAGCGTTTCTTGGCTTGCCACAACCGGAACAGCTTCGCCAGCTTCCACCTTGTGAGGAAATTTCTGGCCGCCCGCTGGGCAAGCCCACGAAAGAATTCGATTTCATACTCATCCTCAAATAACGTCCTGTTCCAGTCACAGACGACAGCTTTGAGCACCTCACACCGCGGCCGTCGTTAAAAGACAACGGCTGGGAACAAGCCCAGCCGTTGTCATGCTCTACCTCGATGAGTCCGACTAAAAGCTCTGGATGTTAGCCGGCCACCTCGTCTCCGTCGTGCGCCGCTTCCATTCTTGGCGATGAATCTGTCGATGGAGCGGAGAACAGGCCGAGTCCTTGGCACAACCCCTCTCCGAAGCCACCGGAAGACAGACGCCCAATGAACCCCCAGTTCATGTGCCAGATCCTGGTAGCTAAGGGATCGCGTTGCCTTGATTCTTCGTAATTGCTCAATCCTTTTGTCCACAACATTTGGTGATTATAGCAGGTGCATACGCAGGGAGCAACCTGAAAATTGGGGGGCAGATTACGGGATAAATCTGGGGAAAAGAGGATAAGCCCCGCCCGGTCAGGGAGAGCTTCGGAGGATTTTAATCCAGCTGGAGATGGAAACCCAGGTCGCGTACAGCGAGAAGAGGAATGCGATTGCGATTGCCCAAGAGAGCGCTTCTATGGCCCATGGGCGGAGTTTGAGCCACTGCTCTGGCTCGGTATTCTCGTCGCGGTTTTCGTATGGATACCCGTTTTGCATAGGCGCCTCAATCGGCCAGAGTGTAGCAGGGGTCGAGGCGCCTCGTCAACAAAATTGTTTGCTGCATATGGAAATCTCGTCTATTATTCCCGCTCAGCCCTGGCTGCCTGGGCGCTCTTGCTGTCGCCTTTGAGCCACGCCTCATGCCGGTCCTTGCTCCGCTTCGCCCAGAGTTCCTGGTGTTCCTTGAACAGCTCCGCGTCGCCCCGCTCGACCAGCGCAGCCAGCTCCTCCCGCCTGGCGTCCGCCAGGTTCTTCGCCTCCGGCCAGGTTTCTTTCAAGAAACCGCCACTGTGTGATATTCTTCGTAGTAGATTCGGAGGAGATGCGTCATGCCCAAAAAGCCGCAGCGTGCAGAAAGCCTCAGGCCCCGGGAGAACATCCTGGGCGAGAACATCCGCTACCTCCTCAAACAGCAGGACAGAACGGTCATCGCCCTGGCCAAGGCCATCGGGGTCAGCCACAAAACCGCCTACCACTGGACGCAGGGGCGCAACTCGCCCGACTCCGTTTCCCGCCAGAAGCTCTGCGACTACTTCGGCATTACGGAGTCCCAGCTATTCAGCAAAGGGCTGGTTCAGGGGCTTGCCAAAACCAGCGAGGAGGACGCGCTGATCCACGCCCTCATCGTGGAGCTGGGGCTGACGGGGGTGACCCCGGACGACCTGAAGCGCTTGAGCGACAAGCAGAAGACGATCCTCCGGGACCTCATCGGCGACATGACCAGGAGCCGCAGCGAGCAGATCCAGAAGATCCAGGCCGCCAAGGCCGGCGCCGTCCCCGGCTCCTCCAACGACCACCGCAAGCGGATCCTGATCGTCGACGACGATCCGCGGCTCTGCCGCGGGCTGCAGGTCAAGCTGCGGGAGATCGGCTACCGCGCGTTCGTCGCCGGCAACGGCTTCGAAGGGGTGCATCAGATGGAGAAGCACAAGCCGGACCTGATCCTGCTGGACATGCACATCGGCAGCGGGATGGACGGCGTGGAGTTCCTGAAAAAGCTGCGCGAGAAGGACGAGAAGACCAAGGTGATCCTCATCAGCGCCTTCGCCGGAGACGTCGCCGACGCCTACGCCAAGAGCCTCCGGTTCGAGGAGCATGTGCCCAAACCCTTTGACCTGGAATATCTCCTGGAACGCGTTGGAAAATGCATCGGAGGCCCCGCATGAAGATCTACAGCACCCCAGTCCCTTTTCGCGGCAAGGAGCGGCGCAACGGCGTTCGAAAGACGTCCGGTTTCCCGGCCGCCATCATCCGGGTCAACAACATCACCCCGCCCAACAACCAGAACAAGTGGGACCACGAGGTCGGCTACAACATCGGCGTCAGCGGCATGTGCCTGACGTCCGAGAAGCGCCTGCCGGCCAAGGCCAGCGTGACGGTGATCATCCTGCTGCCCAACGAGGACAGCGAGCTCATGCAGGTGGAGGCCAAGCTCGCCTGGACGAAGCGCTGCACCGCCGGGAAGAAGAAGCTCTTTTGCATGGGCTTCGAGTTCACCAAGGTCGGGCCGGAGGCCCAGAAGCAAATCGAGCGGTACGTGGATGAGCCCCGGTAACCGGCGCTTGCCACCGGGGGAGGAGCGGTTCCGCTTTCAGAACGTGCCGGCGGAGTTCCGGAAGCGCCTGATCGAAGAGCTCCGGGCCCGGCCGGAGTTCTCCAAAGCGTTTGACGCGGCCGTCCAGGGCGCAGGCGTCACCCTCTCCATGACCCTGCCGGAGCCGGTGGAGTTCGCCTGCGGCGGCTACCGCTTCCACGCCTTCGCCTGGATGGGCCAGATCCACGTGCTGGGGGAGAATGGGGTCGGAAACAAGGAGCGGAGTGCGTGAGAAAACTCAAGCTATTGGGCATCGTTCTGATACTGCTGCTGGCGGCTTCCGCCATACTGCTCTGGATTTCACAGTTCGGAGCCGGCGACAGTACCGCATGGAAAAGCGCCTCCTCCTTGGAAGAATGGGGCCAGCTGGCCTACGGAGTCAATCACCCTGCGATTGCCGGATTCTTGCTGGTCATTCTCTTTGGGATCGCGTTCTTCCTCGCGAATTACATCGGTAAGCTCATGGGCGGCCTCTTGGGGCTTGTTGCCGGCTTGCTCATAGGGTGGAAGCGATTCGGAACCGTATCGTTTATGCTAGGTCTGGCGACGGGGTTATGTGTGATTCTGGCTGCACAGCTGTTGAGCGCAACCTACAAACTTCACAAGCCGTTTCCGTGGTTGCTGTTGCTGGTCATAATCGGATGGATGGTTTGGAGGGAAGAGCGAAAACGCTCGCCCGGAGTATCGGAAGCGGATCGGAAAGTAGAGCGCTGGTATGCTCGCGGTCATCTAGCAGGGATGCTGATCATGTCCGTCCAGTGGATTGCGAACCCGTGAGGTTCCCGCTTTGACGATTTGCCGATTCCCACCTAACGCCCGTCATCCTTGCTCGATATAATCAAGGAAACTTCTTTCGTGAAGAAACGACTGCAACTCTCAGAGCGAAATGTCCGGCGGGCCGTCATCCAGTGGCTGGCGCGGCAGGGCTACGCCCGGAACCTGCGGGAGAAGGAGACGACGGAGCACGGAGTGGACATCCAGGTCCGTCACAACCGCTATGCCCGCTATTTCGTGTTGGAGGTCAAAGGGGAGCCGGGGCGGGAAACGCGGTATGCCGACTCGTTGCGAGGGGCGTATCTGGTGCAGGGGCTTGGCCAGCTTGCTCTCCGGATGGACACGGCGGCCCGCTATCGCTACGGTCTAGGTTTCCCGGAAAGCTATCGCAAAGTCGTCCTGCGGCGGCTCCCTTGGCGGTTCTGCAAGAAGACCAACCTCTGCGTGCTGCTGGTTTCAAAGACCGGCAAGGTCAGCTGCGTGACGTGGCGGGAGCTGAAGAAGCACCAGAAGTCGAGCTTGTGAAAGAAACGCAGAAAACTTCGGTCAGCTTAAGGGGTGTACTGGGTGTACCCAGGCGGCATGCGTACCTGGGGAGATTTCCAGGGCTGAAGGAGCAACACAGGTAACAGCAGCGCTACCACTAACCAGGGTCGTGCCTGTCGGAGGTTTCTTAGAAAGCCAATCCCCGCGACGGCCAGTGCCACCCACCAAACCCCGTAACCGATCAGACGCAGCAAAGGCATGAATGACTCTCCAAGTACGCCCCAGTTTCCTGCAGTAAGATCGCTGAAGAACTGCGAGACGAAGGCGAACCCCACCAGGAAGTAAGCTCCGCTGAGGAGTTGTGGAAGTGCGAAGGCGAACGCAAGGAGCAGAAATCCTACGCCAAATAGAAATCTGGCGGTCTGGAGGATTCTCTGTTTACAACTCACGGTGCCCAGTCGGGATTCCGATCCGTAGCCCATCGCCATCGACCGTATTTCTTGATCTTTTGGGCAGGGGTCACTTGGCGTTCATTGGTGCCATCCGCATTGATTACGTAGAGATTGCACCCAATTACTGGATCTCCCTTTCGGTCAGAGACGAAAAGAATCTGACTCCCATCCGGAGAAAACACTGGGGACATGTAGCGCCATTCTGGATTTGGATTCCGCGTAATTTGACTCACACTTCGCGTTTCAAGATCCAGGAAAAATAACTGAACGACTCCCTGAGAATCAATTCCAACAAAAAGGACTCTTTTCCCATCCGGAGCCCAAGCTCCACCGCCTAGTTTTAGTTCATCCGGAACAGGGAGTTTTTCGAGGTGCGTCCCGTCAGGGAAAATAGTAAAAGGCCCACCAGGAAGCTTCTGTCGATTGCCTGTTGGGAAAAGCCAAGTATCAAAAAGAATCCGTGTTCCATCTGGAGCCCAGCGGCAGGCATAGACGGTCTCGTTCGCATCAAAGAGCTGTCGGACCTCTGATCCATCAATCCGAGCGACAAAAAGACTCGTCGGAGGATTTACCCAATGGGATGGACGCACGCGCCCGGAGGTGAAAGCTAACCACTGCTGATCTGGAGAGAGATCAAAGTCGCCAGGATAATATTCTTTGGTCCAATTGAGAACCTGGATCTGTTGTGTCGCAAGATCAAGAAGGTAAAGAATTCCCTCCCGTTGGTAGAGAGCTTTCTTTCCATCCTTTGAGAATCTAGGGAAGACTCCATCAGCGATGCGCCGCATCTCACCCTTTTCGAGTAAGAAGGCGCCCTCATAAGGTCGTATCTCCCGATCCGTTTGGAACACAATTTTCCCAGGAAGGTTTAACGGCCTTCCTTCCGACTCTCCTCTCACGTCTCCTCCTGCAAAACTCACTCCTGCGAGGGTGATGATACCGCTTAAAATAGTGGGCATCACGTATTTCCTCATGACGAATTACCGTTGTTCTCGGCTTGTGCCGGCGGCACCATGTCCAGCAGATTCTGGCCCCATTGAGGCAAAGCTCTCCAGAGGTCTCCTGGGGTACGCCAGCTATTTTGAGGCAAACCTGGCAGTTTCTGACCGATAGCAGCCTGGGTATCGCATATCAGCTCGGCGCAGAATTTTCGATTAGGATCATCCCGTGTCAGATCACCAAGCAACGGGAAGCCTCCAAAGAGAGCACCGAGGTAGTTGTAACGCGCGCCTCTTGTGAAAATGTTCGTCTGTGGATCGTAGCCGTAAGGGCCTCTAGGGCCCTGTGTAAGTAAATACCTGACTGCACTCTTTCCTGCCTCAGGATCGTTCAGCCGTCCCGCCACGACGACAGTGTATGATTTCACCCACTCCTCAAATGGCGTACGAAGCATGTCCTGCTTATTCAAGGGATTCAAGCCCCTCGGATTGACGTCAATTACCCACAGTCTACCATCACTGTCGCGTTGCAAGTAGGCGGTATGGTTGACAGGGGCGAAAGTGGCCGTTCGAATGGCCACACTGAGTAAACCGGAACTTCCTAACATCAGGAAATCTCCGGTTTGCCCAACTTTGGCGATTGCATCGATGGCTCTGGCCTTCTCTAGGGCGAGTTGTTCGTTCGTCTTGAATCCTTGCCAGGTAACAGCGTTGCTAACTCGTTCCCAGAAATTCTTGAGCTGACCAGCTGCACCCGGTGAAGTCCGGGCTTCTTCCTCCAATTGCTGGAGAGATTTGCCCATGGTGGCCCGGACGATCTCATCGGCCATCTCAACGCGGTCTACCTGAACCTGCGTTTTACCCTGGGCATCTGTTTGAACCTTTGCCACCAGTTCCTTGGCGCCCTGGGGCGTGTCTACCGTTACCTTGGTCGGGGTAACCGTCTTGATCACCTCGCCGTTCTGGAAAAAGAACTGCCGGCCGGTCCTCTGGTCTTGGAGAATGCCGTCCTTAAGGGTTCCGTCGGCGTTCAGACCGACTTGTTGGAAGGTGTTAGGCGTAATTCGGTAGGCGATACCAGTCCGGTCTTGAATTTCGATCCAATCAGCGCCGGCAGCCTCCAAGCGGATCTTGGTGGTGAGTTGCTCGCCGGTCAGCGGGTTGACGGTGGTGCGCGTGATTTCCGAATCAGGCGCGCCCGCCGTGTGAGTTGTCGGGTCCACCTTGGGAGGAGCCATGTAGCGGATGTAGTCTTGCCCCTGGAGAGAAGCGACGAGAGCGTTTGTGGTGGGGTCGACCCAGAGATATTGCCTCTGTCCGTTGGGTCCAGCACCAAGGGAAATCTGAATGACCTGTTGGCCATCGAGTTCAACACGGTTGTTGGGATCCTGGAGTTGCGCGTTGATGGCCTGCCGGATGGAGAAGGAGTTGCTGGCGCTGA
>CAYJTM010000020.1:0-16056 GCA_964373055.1 uncultured Planctomycetia bacterium | reverse complement strand
ACCGAGATTTCGTAATCGGTCACAGACCGAATTCGGCCCAGCGGCGGGTGACTTGGGCCCGGATCTCCGGGCTCATCTCGATCATCTCCGGCCAGCCGCGCGGGCACCCCTCCTCCGGGAACTTCCGCGTGGCGTCGATCCCCATCTTGGAGCCGAAGTTCCATTCCGGCGAGGCGTGGTTCAAGGTGTCCACCGGCCCCTCCACGAAGAAACAGTCCCGCTTCGGGTCGATGTTCATGAAGGCCAGCCACGCCACTTCGCTCAAATTGTGGACGTCCACCCCCTCATCCACGAGGATGACCACCTTGGTGAACATGAGCTGCCCCAATCCCCAAAGGGCGTGAGCCACCTTGCGGGCCTGGCCGGGATAAGTTTTTTTGATGGAAACGATCACCCCGTTGTTGAAGATCCCCTCCGCCGGGAAGTTCATGTCGAGGATCTCCGGCACTATCTTCCGGATCAGCGGCAGGAAGCAACGCTCGGTCGTCTTGCCCAGCCAGAGATCCTCCATCGGCGGCTTGCCGACGATTGTGGTGAGATAAACGGGGTTGCGGCGATGCGTGATCGCCGTGACATGAAAGACCGGGTAGGGCTCGGGGAGAGAGTAGTAGCCGGTGTGGTCACCGAAGGGCCCCTCGGTCTGCAGCTCCCCCACCTGCACGTACCCTTCGATTATGATCTCCGCCTGCGCCGGCACCTCCAGGTCCACGGTGACCCCCTTCACCAGCTCCACCGGCTCCTTGCGCAGGAACCCGGCGAAGAGGTACTCGTCAATCTCCGGCGGCAGCGGCGCGCTGGCCACGTAGACGGAAGCCGGGTCCCCGCCGATGGCGATCGCCACCGGCATCTTTTCCCCCTTGGCATACCCCCGCCAGTGCTCCGCGCCGTCCTTGTGCAGCTGCCAGTGCATCAGCAGAGTTTTGTCGTCCACCACCTGAAGCCGGTAGAGCCCCACGTTGCGCCGGCTTGCGACCGAGGCGGCACCGTCCTTGCTGCCGAGGAAGTGCCGAGCCGCTGGTGCGGCTCGGCTGCGGGTGATTGTGGCTCCCAGCGTGATGTACTTGCCGGCATCCTTCGGCCAGCAATGCAGGATCGGCAGCAGGTCGAGCGACGGGTTCTCCTTGATGACCACTTCTTGGCACGGGGCGCGGGAGACGGTCTTGGGGGGGAACTGCGCCATCTCCGCCAGCTTCGGCAGGAGCATCAACTTCTCGATGAGGCCGGTGGGGTTCGGGATCTCCATCAGCTTCTCGATCCGGGCGGGGATCTCGTTTAGGTCGCCCACGCCCAGCGCCATCTCCATCCGGCGCTTCGTACCGAAGAGATTGATCGCCAGCGGCACGGAGGAGCCCTTCGGCTGCTCAAACAAGAGGGCCGGGCCGTTGGCTTTCATCACCCGGTCGGCGATCTCGGTGATCTCCAGATGGGGATCGGCGGGAGCTTTGATCCGTTTAAGCTCGCCCCGCCGGTCCAGCTCGGAGATGAATTCGGAGAGATTCTTGAATGCCATAGGAGTGTGGAACAGAATACCTTAAAGCCGGGTTGCCTGGTAGAGGAGAACCACCCTTCCGGTGAAAGGCTCCGCCCGGAGATCGGAAAAACCGGTCTCCCGAAGCAGGGAGATGACTTTTTCGGGGTCCATGAAACCGAGGATGGAGCGGCGAAGGTAGAGGAACGGCCAGATCTTCCCGGTGGTGAGAAGGCCGAGAGGGGGAAGAACCAGCGTCAACCAGAACCAATGGCCGACGCGCAGCAGCGGGTTACGGGGCCGGCCGAACTCCAAGAGGGCGATCCGCCCGCCGGGTCGGACCACCCGGCGGAGCTCCCGGAAGACGCCGGCTAGATCGCTTACGTTGCGCAGCGCGAAGCCGATCGTGGCGGCGTTGAAGCTCTCCGGCGGGAACGGGAGCTGTTCCCCTTTCCCCTGCACGTAGCGAAGGTGCCAGCCGGCCACCGGATGGCGGCCAAGTTTTTCATAAGCGGAACGGAGCATCGGGTGGGAGAGATCGCAGGCCACCACCGTGCCCAGCGGCAGCATCTTCAGGACCGACTCCACGGCCAGGTCCCCGGTGCCGGCGGCCAGGTCCAGCACCCGCATGCCGGGTGAGAGTTTCAAACTGTTAATCGTCCGGCGGCGCCAGGGCCGGTCCATCCCCAAACTCGCGATCCGGTTGAAGCAGTCGTACCCCGGCGTGATCGTGTCGAACAGTTTATGGATGAACCCCTCTTTCGTCATTGCGAGGAGATTGCTTCGCTCCCGTTGGTCGCTCGCAATGACGTGATTTCCTCTATCACCGCGCGCGTTTCCCGGCAGAGGAACCGGATCTGTTCCGGCGTGATGGAGAGCGGCGGCATCAGCACGATCACGTTGCCCAGCGGCCGAAGCAGGATGCCCCGGCCGCGTAGGAATTGACAGACACGGATCCCCGCCTGCTCCTCCCAAGCATACGGCTCCTTCGTCCGTTTGTTTTTCACCAGCTCGATGCCGGCCATGAGCCCCCGCTGCCGGACCTCGCCGACATGCTGCAGATCCTTGAACTTCTCCAGCTCCCGCTGGAACAGCCGGATCTTCGGCTTCAATCGCTGAAGGACTCTCTCCCTCCGAAAAAGGCGCAGGTTTTCCAGCGCCACCGCGCAGGCCAGAGGATTTCCGGTGTAGCTGTGGCCGTGGAAAAAGGTCCGCAGGGATTTATACGGGCCGAGGAAACCGCGGTAGACCTTCTCGGTTGTCAGCGTGGCCGCCAACGGCAAATAGCCGCCGGTGATCCCCTTCGCCAGGCAGAGGAAATCCGGCCGCACCCTCTCCCACTCGCAGGCGAACATCTTCCCCGTCCGGCCGAACCCCACCGCCACCTCGTCGGCGATCAGGAAGGTCCCGTAGCGCCGGCAGAGCCGCTCCACCGCTTTGAGCCAGCCGGGCGGCTGGAGGATCATGCCGGCGGCCCCCTGCGCAAGCGGCTCCACCACCACCGCCGCGATTTCCCGGTGATGAGTTTTCAGCGTTTTTTCCAGCGTTTTAAGAGAAACCCCTGCGGGGAGCTTGAACCCCTTGAAGAGCAGCGGGCCGTACACCTTGCGGAACAGGTCGATCCCGCCGACACTCACCGCTCCCACCGTGTCGCCGTGGTAGGCATTCACGAAATGGACAAACCGCCGACGCTGCGAAGCCTGCCCCGCCCCTGTGTCAGGGGCGGGGTTCTGCTGCCAGTACTGGAAGGCCATCTTCAAAGCGATCTCGACCGCCGTCGAGCCGCTGTCAGAGTAGAAAACGCGCGAGAGGTTCTTCGGCGCCACCCGCAGCAGCTCCTCGGCCAGCTCGATCGCGGGGACGTTGGAGCAACCCAGCAGTGTGGAGTGGGCCAGCTTCCCTGCCTGCTCCCTGAGTGCCCGGTCCAGCGCCGGGTGGCGGTGTCCGTGCAGGTTCACCCAGAGGGAGGAGACGCCGTCCAGGTAGCGGCGGCCCCCTGTGTCGGTGAGGTAAACGCCGTCGCCGGATTCCGCCACCAGCGGTTCCTCTTTTTCCCAGTCTGCCATCTGCGTGAAAGGGTGCCAGAGCCGGGAGCGGTCCAGCCGGCTCAAGCGGGCGCGGCGGGCTTTCCGGTGCAGCGGCCGGGATCGGATCCGCTTCAGCAAGGCGCTCGTTTTAAGGTGCGGCGCGATTAGTTCCGGTGTGGGGGAAGAAAGCCGGGGCACCGCCCCGAAGAGGGGCGCGCTGCCGAGTTTTTGGATGACCCGTGGGTTGGTCCGCTCCGCCAATGATGGCCGGCCGCTTCTCCCATTGAGCACCATCCCCGCCACTTCCAACCCCTGAGCCCGGGCCGATTCCAGCGTCAGCAGAGTGTGGTTGATCGTCCCCAAGCCGGCCCGCGCCACCACCAGCAGCGGAAGATTCAGCCGCCGGGCTAGGTCCGCCACCGTGTGCCGCCCGTTTAGAGGAACGAGCAATCCCCCGATCCCTTCCACAAGCATGACGTCGTGCCGGGAAGCAAGGGTGCGAAACACCTCTTCAATCCGGTCAAGCAAAATTTCGTCATTGCGAGCGACCAACGGGAGCGAAGCAATCTCCTTGCGCTTCCAGGGAGATTGCTTCGTCGCTGCGCTCCTCGCAATGACATTTTGCGCCACCCACGGGGCGACCGGCGGCTCAAAGCGGTAGGGGCAGACCAGCTCTTCCGGATCATCGCAGCCGGCGGCGCGCATCAGCAACCGGGCGTCTTCGGAGACGAGCCGGCTTGGGGTGCCAGGATTAATCCTGGCACCCATTTTGCAGCCGGTCGCCACCGGCTTCATCACGCCGACGCTCAATCCGCGCCGGCGGAAAGCGGCCGCCAGCGCCGCGGTGACCACCGTTTTCCCGACCCCGGTATCGGTGCCGGTGACAAAAAGACCGTTGATAAGCGGGCTATCAACCATTCAACTTATCAACGGTTCTTGCCCAGCGACGGTGAACTCTTTCGGGGGCAGCACGCCGATGAAATCGTCGGCGGAGGCCCCTTGAAGGATCGCCGCCGTGATCACGCCGGAAGCGGCGGTGGTGAGGGAATGGAGCGTGGAGAAGACCATCGGGATGTTGACGCTCGCGTACGGGGCGCCGCCGGAGCCGTAGAGGCCTAAGAGCTTGACCGTGTGCTCATAGAGCTCGCGGGCGCGGGTTTCCAGGCCAAGCGCCCGCAGGAACAGCACGAACCCGAAAGCGGCCTCCGGCTGGAACATCTGCTCCATTTTGGCCCGGTGCTCGGCCGGCACCTGGACGAACGGGTCCACAAAGCTGGAACGAAAGTAATAAAGCCCTTCCAGCCCTTCCGGCGCCGGCAGGTGGGCGGCGTCCTCCACCTGGGCCAGCGGCACCCGAACCAGGAACTGCTCCTCCACGTACCGGGCGGCCATCCGGGCCAGGTCGAGGTCGTACGGCAGGAAGACATAGGCGGCCCAGGTGTTGTTGTCCACCGCCACGCTGGGCAGCCCGTCGGTGCCGGTGTACGGTGTTCCCCGCGGGTCCAGCGCCGAAACGAAGTGGTCCTGCTGCCAGAAGCAGCGCCGGGCCCCCTCCATCAGCAGCTCATGCCGCCGGATCAGCTCCGCCAGGAATTTTTCCCGCTGGGGGAGATGCTTCCGGGTGGACCGGTAGGCCAGGCGGAACGTGCCGGCCGCGTCAATGCAGTGCTCCAGGATCACGTGCTCGTAGCGCCGGTTGAGGTCTCCCTCATAGACCCGGTATCCCATCTCATCCCCGCGGGCGAGATCGTCGGCGTTGTGCAGCCCGGCCCGGACCAGGCCGTAGCGGGGATCACCCGGCTCCGTCACCTGCAGGGGGAACAGATATTCCTCCACCGCCCGGTTCGCCCAGGCAATCAGCGTGGCATCGCCGTGCTCCAGCCCGTAAGAATAGAGGGCGTTTAAGGCCCAGCAGTTGGCCCCCGCGGGGCCGCGCGGATCAATGAAGGGATCTCCCCGCGTGTTGTAGGAAAAATGCCACAGCCCGTGGAAACCCTTGGACCTTTCCTGCATCGCCAGCTGCATCACCCGCCCGGCCTGGTACCCGGCCGAGCGGACCCGGCCGGCCTTCAAGTCCGCGTAGATCGAGAGCGCGACGTCGTAGATCCAGATCCGGCCGAACGCGGCGACCGACTTGGAATCGGGGTGGGTGGGGTCCTCCTTGAAACTTCGGCGCAGCCCTTGGAAATCGAAGCCGACCTGCGCGTTGAGGCTGGGCTCCATCAGCTTCTGCCGGTCCAGGAACTCCAGGTTCTCTTTCAGGAAGTCTGCAGGCATTTTTTGAAGGCCCCCAACGCTTCCTCCAGGTCTCCCGCCGTGTGCAGCGAGGTGATGCTGGTCCGAATCCGGGCGGACCCTTCCGGGACCGTCGGCGGCCGGATGCCGGGGGCGTACACGCCGGCCTCCTCCAGTGAACGGGCCAGCGCCATCGTTTCCCGGTTCTCCCCGACGTGGACCGGGACGATCGGGCTGGTTTTGGAAATGAGCTCCCAGCCCAACCCCTCCAGCCCGGAGGTCCACCGGCGGATGTTCTCCCACAAGCGCCGGCGCAGATCCGGCTCCCGCCGGATCACCTGCAGCGCCGCCAGCGCGGCGGCGGCGCAGGCAGGAGCCGGAGCGGTGGTGTAGATGAAGGAGCGGGCCCGGTTGCGCAGCAGCTCGACCGCCACCCGCGGGCCGGCAAGATACCCGCCCTGAGATCCCAGCGCCTTGGAGAGGGTGCCCATCTGAAGGATCCCCTCTGTCTTCATCCCAAAATGCTCCAGCACGCCCCGGCCGCCGCTGCCGAAAACGCCGGTGCCGTGCGCGTCGTCCACCAGCAGCCAGGCATCGTGCCGGCAGGTGATCTCGGAGATTTCGGGCAGGGGCGGCAGGTCCCCGTCCATCGAGAAGAGTCCTTCGGTTATCACTAGAACTCGCCGGTAACGGCCGCGCCGTTCCTTCAAGACCTCTTCCAGCCGGCCGGCATCCGCGTGCGGGTAGACGCGCAGCGCCGCGCCGCTCAACCGGCAGGCGTCAATCAAGCTGGCGTGGTTCAAGCGGTCGCCGACCACCAGGTCCTGCGGGCCGGTCAGGGCGGTGATGATCCCGAGATTCGCCATGTAGCCGGTGGAAAACAACAAGCAGTCCTCCGCCTGCTTGAAGCGGGCCAGCTCCTGCTCCAGATCTTCATGCGGCGGCAGGTTCCCGCCGATCAGCCGGGCCGATCCGGAGCCGGCCCCGTAGCGGGCCGCCGCCTCTTCAGCGGCGGCGACGACGGCCGGATGCCGGGACAGTCCCAGGTAGCCGTTGGAGGAAAGATGAATGAGCCAGCGCCCCTCCACCCGGATGCGGGCCCCCTCCACCGCCTCGATCCGGCGGCAGATCCGGCGCAACCCTTGCGCCTCCAGTTCGTCTAATTCCTGCTGAAGTGATTCAAATGACATGGTTACCGCTCATGCTTCGACAAGCTCAGGACGAACGCTCCCCCTTTTATAAAATCCGGCTGTCCAATTGGAAGACCTGGCCGGTCACGCCGGAGCAGAGGTCCGACAGGAGCCACGTGGTGAAGGAGGCAACCGTTTCCACGGAGGAGACCGTCCCAAGGGCCGAGGCCGCTTTTGCCCGTTCCCACGCCTCCGGCGGAGCGGAGCGGGTCATCCCCGATTCGATGAAGCCGGGGCAGATCACGTTGGCCGTCACTCCGAAACGGCCCGCTTCCCGAGCCAGGGCTTTGATAAAGCCGACCGTCGCCGCCTTCGCGGCGCTGTAGTTGACTTGGCCCCCTCGCCCCGTGAGGCCGGACTGGGAGCCGATCGCCACGATCTTTCCCTGCCGCCGCTCTTGCATGCCCGGCAGCGCCGCCCGGCAGCAGGCCACCAGCCCATCCAGGTGGAGCCGCATCACCTCGTCCCATTCCGGGTCGGACATCTTGAGCAGCGTGTGGTCCCGCGTGTTGCCGGCCGAGTAGACAAGGGCGTCCAAGGAACCGGCCTTCTCCAGCGCCTGTTTCGCAAGAGCCGCCGCCTGCGCCCGGTCGGAGAGGTCCGCCCGGGCCATCACGATCCCCGCCGCCTCCATCTCCCCGGCGCGAGTCTCGTTCTTCAGGTAGGACCCCATCACCCAAGCCCCGGCCTCCCGGACGGCGAGCGCGATCGCCCCCCCGATGGCGCCGGTGGCACCGGTAACGAGGATATGTTTTCCAGCGAGGGAAATATCCATAAAAGGCGTCGTATGGTCTTATGGTCGCATTGTCTTATAGCCCGAGCGATACGACCATAGGACTATACGACCATAAGACGCTTTTCTTAAACCGTGAATCCCAGATCTTTCAGCAGTTCCAGGTCCTGCGCCGGCCGGCGGCCGCGCGTGGTCAGGTAGCCGCCGATAATCAGCGAGTTGGCGCCGGCCAGGAAAGCCAGCGACTGGAAGTCCCGCAGGTTCACCTCCCGCCCGCCGCCGAGCTCCAGCTTCGATTTCGGAAGGATGAACCGGAAAACGGCGATCGTCTTGATCACCTCCTTGGGGTCAGGCGGCGTCTGGGCCTCCAGCGGCGTGCCGGGACGGGGGTTCAGCACGTTGATCGGCGCGCACTCCACCTCCATCTCCGCCAGCGCGAAGGCCAGCTCCAGACGCTCCTTGCGGGACTCGCCGAGGCCGAGGATGCCGCCGCTGCAGATCTCCAGCCCGTGCTTGCGCAGCTGACGCAGGGTGTTGAGCCGGTCCTGGTAGGTGTGAGTGGTGCAGATCTCGGGGAAATGGCTCTCGGAGGTTTCGAGGTTGTGGTTGTAGCGGGTCATGCCGGCCGCTTTCAGTTTCTCCAGCTGCTCATCGGTCACGAAGCCAAGGGAGCACTCCGGCAGGATGCCCACCTCCTCCTTCACGCGGCGGACCGCCTCGCAGAGGACCGGCAGGTCATTGTCGGAGAGCCCGCGGGTGGCGGTGACGATGCAGAACCGCTTGGCGCCGAACTCTTTCGCCTGCTTGGCCCGCTCCACAATCTGCTCCGCGTCCATCAGGGCATAGTTCGAGACATCGGTGACGTAGTGGCCGGACTGCGAGCAGAATTTGCAGTCCTCGGCGCACTGGCCGGACTTGGCGTTGACGAGGGCGCAGAGGTCCACCTCCTTGCCGGTGAACTTCTCCCGGATCCGGGTCGCCTCGGAGGCCAGCTCCAAAACGTCGGGCCAGCCGTCCAGCTCGATGAACCGTTCCGCCTCTTCGAACCGGATCTCCCCGCCCTGCAGGATCCGCCCGGCCACTTCATGGATCTCTCGCATCGTCAAACCTCCTTTGATTCGGTACCAGGTACCGATTTTACCCACTATCCGGTCGGGGGCCGGAATTGTCAACCTCAAACCCTCCCCTGGTTGACGATCAGCCGAGGGACCAGATGGCGATCAAACCCCCTTGACGGGAGACGTTGACGACCGATTCCTTGGAGGAGCGGCCGAGCACCGCGATGCCGTCGCGCGTCGCGGCGAACCCGGTCACCGCGTAGAACGGCTCTAACCGGACCTTCCCGTCCCGGCTGGCGACCGGGAAGAGCTCCGCCCTGACCTGCGTCGCCTGCTGGACCACGTGGGTGCCCGGCTTCCGGGCCGCCCGGTCCAGCTGTTGTTCCCAGACCTTCTGCGTCATCTGGTGCCCGAAATAGACCCCCTCGCCTCCGTACATCCGGTTCGGTTTCACCACTAAAGTTTCCCGGTTGCGCCGGGCGTAGGGGAACAGGTCCATCGTCCGGCCCTGCCGGTCGGTGGTCTTGCGCTGCCAGAGCAGGCGGGTCCAGAGGACATGTTTGCGGAAGAGGTTTTTCTGCCGCAGTGTGAAGTGGCGGGAGAACTCCGGGTTGGTGAACAGCTCCCAGGCCGACTTGTGGTCGAACTCCCCGGCGATCGAGGAGACCACCTGGTTCCGGATGAAGGCCTCCCGCATCCCATCGAGCAGCCGGGGCCGCTTGCCGGCCATCTCGAACATCTCGGTGATCTCGGTGTCCCGGTAGAAGAGGTCCACCGGCTTCCCTTTAACCCGCAGCTCGCCGCCGCGCGCGGCGACGTCCCGCGGGTCGGCGGTCACCGCCTGGACACCCCACCGGTTGAATTGCCGGGCCACAGCGGAAAACTCGTCCGTTCCCTCGTTGACCGACTGGTCCTCCAGCAGCGCCACGCGCCGCAGGCGCCGGCCGATCGCCCTGGCGTGTCGGACCATCAAGTTGAACAGGATCTCCCGGATGTCGTCCGGGTACACAAAGGTGAGATCGGGGAGGGCGCGGCGGAGGGAGGGGAGCACCCAGTCCTTGGTCAGCTCGCAGGTGGCCTGGATGTAATGGACCCCGCCGATCCCGACCGAATTCGGTTCCAGGAACCAGAAATTGTCCCGCCAGTCGGAGCAGGCGAAGGTGGCGGTGGAGTCCAGCCGGTCCAGCACCGCCTGCGGCCGCTGCACCCCGCCGGCGTTGGCCTGCAGCAGCCACTCATGTTCCTGCGGCTCGAGCGGGAGGACCCGCCGCACGGCCGGGTCGGCCAGGTAGAGCGGCATCACGCGGGCCAGCGCCCTGCGCAGCAGCCGGCAAGCCCGGTGGAAGAACCTCTTCTGCGCGGAGTCCATCAGCCAGGGCCGCATCTGCACGTCGATCACGCGGGCTTTGCCCTTGGAGGTGTACATGGACATCCCGTGCTTGAGGGAGAGGGGGTCCCGGCGCTCCAGCATCCGCCGGACCTCCTCTTTCGGGATGCGCAGGAAGGCGGCGTTGATCTCCTCCATCGCCCGCAACGGCGTATACCGGGACATGGCGTGATTATATAATAGGAGCCCCATGGTTCCCCCGAAGATCCGGCACCTCCTGACCGAAACCTGCAAGCTGCTCAAGCGGCGCGGCGTGGACTACGCCGACCTGCGCTGGGTCGAGGAAACCCACGAGGAGCTGGTGGTGCAGAACCTGCAGGTCCAGCATGTGAGCCACTCCACCACGGAAGGGGTCTCCATCCGGGTGCTCCACCAGGGCGCCTGGGGACACGCCTCCTCCTGCCGCGTGGACGGCGAGGGCTTGAAGCACACGGCCGGCAAGGCGATCGAGATGGCCCGGGCGGTGGCGCTGGACGCGCGGTCCAAGGTCAAGTTCCAGCCGCTCCCCCCGGCGCGCGGGCAATACCGCAGCCCGGTGGAGGTGGACCCGTTCCGGGTCGAGATGCAGAAGAAACTCGACTACCTCCTATGGGCGGCCCAGGTCCTGAAAGACCACTCTCATATCAAGACCGCCACCGCCCAGCTCGAGTTCTTTCGGACCGACAAGCTGTTCGTCTCCACCGAGGGGGCTTTCGTCGAGCAGCAGATCACCGAATCGGGCGGGACGATGGAGGCCACGGCCGCCCTGGACCATGAGGTCCAGAAGCGCTCCTTCCCCTCCTCCAACGGCTCCTGCCTGGCCCAGGCCGGCTACGAGTACGTGAAGGGGCTGGACTTTATCGGTGAAGCGGCACGCCTCCGGAAAGAGGCGGTGGCCCTCCTGCGGGCGAAGGAATGTCCCACCGGCCCCGCGACGGTGATCCTGATGCCGGACCAGCTGATCATGCAGCTGCATGAGTCCTGCGGGCACCCGGCGGAGCTGGACCGGGCGCTGGGCCTCGAGCTTTCTTTCGCGGGCGGCAGCTTCCTCACGCCGGACCGGCTGGGCAAGTTCCGCTACGGGTCGAAGCGGGTCAACATCACGGCCGACGCCACGACCCCGTTCGGCTGCGGGACCTTCGGCTGGGACGACGAGGGGGTGCCCGCGCGGCGGGTGCCGATCATCCGTGAAGGGATGTTCGTGGAATACTTAAGCTCCCGGGAGTCGGCGGCGGCGATCGGGCGGACCTCTTCCGGCGCCATGCGGGCCGACGGGTGGAACTCGGTCCCGATCGTCCGGATGACCAACGTCAACCTGGAGCCGGGCGAAGGGACGCTGCAGGACTTGATCGGGGATACCCAGCGCGGCATCCTGATGGCCACCAACAAGAGCTGGTCCATTGACGACCTGCGCCTCAATTTCCAATTCGGCACCGAGATCGCCTGGGAGATCAAGAACGGCAAAGTCGGCCAAGTGCTGAAGAACCCGGTCTACACCGGCATCACGCCGGAGTTCTGGGGCTCCTGCAGCGGCATCGCCGGGCCGGAGGAATGGAAACTTCACGGCGTCCCCAATTGCGCCAAGGGGGAGCCGGTCCAGATCATGCATGTCGGGCACGGAACCTCCCCGGCCCGCTTCGAGAAAGTGCAGGTGGGAGCTCATGCTGCTCGGTGAAGCCCGGCTTCTCTCCGCTCTGAAGAAGGCGGCCGCCGGGTCGCCGGCGGACCAGACGCTGCTGGCCGTGCAGAGGGAGGGGCGGACCACCCTGCGCTTCGCGAACGGCCGGATCCACCAGAACCTGCACGAGGAGGAGATCACGGTCTGGGTGAAGGTGGCCTGCGGGGGGCGGGCCGGCGTGGCCACCACCTCTTCTCTCCAGCAAACTTCCCTTGAGAAAGCGGTCGAAGCGGCGATCGCCATCGCGCGGCTCTCCGGAAAAGCAAGCGTCCCCGCCTTCAGCGCGGCGGCCCCGGAGCTCCCCACGCCGAAGCTCACCACTTACTTCCCGGAAACCGTCCACCGCCCTCTCCCCGACGCCGTCCAGCTGATCCGTTCCCTCTGGACCCGCTCCGGGAAGGCGGGCCTGGAGCTGGCCGGCTCTTTCGTGACCGGCGAGAGTGAGCTGGCCGTGGTCGGATCAGGGGGGCTGGCCCAGTACCAGCCCTTCTCGGTGGGGGGCTTACGGCTGGTGGCGGCCCGGGGCGGGAGCTCCGGCTTCGCGGCGCAGGCCTTCCGCGACATCAACACGCTGGAGACGGAGGATCTGCTCAAGCGGGCCTGGGATTCCTGCCGGGGAGCCAAGGACCCCAAGCCGCTGTCCCTCGGGAAATATGACGTCTTTCTGGAACCGGAGGCGGTGGCGGAGTTGGTGGAATGGCTTGGGTTTATCGGCTTCGGCGCCAAGCAGGTGCACGAGCGGACCAGCTTCATGGCCGGCCGGATCGGGGACCGGATCATGGGGAAGGATACCTCGCTCTACGACGACGGCTCAGACCCGAGGGGGCTGGCGGTGCCGTTCGACCTGGAGGGGATCCCCAAACAGCGGGTGGACCTCGTGACACAGGGCAAAGCCGAGGGGATCGTCTACGACAGCCAGTACGGCAAGATGTACCACCGTCCTTCCACCGGCCACGCGCTGCCCTACGACGAATTCGAAGGGCCTCTGGCCTCCAACCTCTTCCTCCGCGCCGGGGATACCCCGCGCGCGGAAATGCTCCAGCGGATGGGTAAAGGCCTCTGGATCACCCGCTTCCATTACGTCAGCGGCCTGCTGAACACTCGGGAGGCGTTGATGACGGGGTTAACGCGGGATGGAACCTTTTTGGTGGAGAAGGGGAAGGTGGCGGGGGCGGTGAAAAACCTGCGCTTCACTCAGTCGGTCTTGGAGGCCCTCTCCAACGTGCTGGCCGTCTCGCGGGAGCAGCACCTGATCGCCGATCCGGCGCAAGGTTTCTCCGCCGTCGTCACGCCCGCCCTGCTGATCAAAAACTTCACCTTCACCGGCCAGACGAAATAGGGACGTTTCTAGAAACGTCCCTATTTTCCCCTCTTTTGATGGGCCGACCTGCAACGCCTATCGGAAAACCGACTGAAAGCTGATCATCATCTCGATGAGATTGGCGTTCAGCAACGACCGCCCGATAGGCCCCCTGTCGTCGCTCTTCCGTACCACCCAGCTGTTGATAAAGGGCGTGGTGGCTAAGCTGTGTTTGGGCTGTCCCGGACGCATAGTGGCTGTAACTCGAAAATGGGTAGTCTGCAGGACTCTCTACCATTCTCGCAGCAACCGGATTAAGCTCTATGTAGGCAGCGCAGAGAAAGAACGCTTTGTCGGATTCAACCCATAAACTCTTGAACCGACCCTGCCAAAGGTGTCCCACGTAATCGTAATGAGATCGATAATAAATCGCGTAGGATAGCTGGACCCGACGCATCAAATCCGAAAGTGCCGTCCTCGGCGGCCCGGCGGAGACCAATAAGTGGACGTGATTAGGCATCAGGCAATAATGATGCAGACTTACAGAAAACTCTGCAGCTACTTTCCAAAAAAGATTCAAGTAGGCGAGGTAATCTATCGGACGGTGAAAAATCTCCTCCCTATTATTCCCCCTGGCCAAGACATGGAAAAGGCCTTCTTCTGGGAGCTGTCGCGCACCACGAGCCATTTCTTATCCTCCTAAGTCAATTTATTTTAATTATATGCAAACCCATTGTCAAATAAATAGGGACGCTTCTAGAAGCGTCCCTATTCCTTCACACTGAGGGTTTTCCGTCCCGATCCCCACTCTCATCGTCCCGCCCGCCCCCGGCATGAACAAGACTCGATCGTCGCCGGCAGGCCCGGGCCCGGCCGGCCCCACCACGTGCAGGGACCCGAGTGGCGGGTTCGCCGCTGTGAAGACATCCCCAATCCCTAGCCGGTCCTCAATGAGGGCGGTCCCGGGCGCCGGGGTCACCCCGGCGTAACCGGGCCCTACCGTCAGGCTTTGCACGTTTAGATTGTCGCCCTGTCCCGGCGCGGGGTAGTAGGTGACCAACTCGATGGTTTCCGCGAAAGCGGACGGTGAGAGAACTGTGAGGAAGAGCGAGAGAGCGAACCAGCGGAGCACGCGCGAACAGGGCATAGGGCTGTCCCTCCTATTTGGGGACAGTATACCGTGGAAACCAGGTTTTAGACCTGGATCCGCTTCCGGAGGGTCTGCGCGAGGGTCCGGCCGATGACGGGTCCGACCCCCGGGGCCTAGCCGTTCCCTTCGACCTGGAAGGGGTGCCCAAGCAGCGGGTGGACCTCATCCGGGAGGGCAAGGCGGCCGGGCTTGTTTACGACAGCCAGTACGCGCGGTTGCACCACCGGAAATCCACCGGCCACGCGCTGGCGTACGACGAGTTCGAGGGCCCGCTGGCCAGCAACCTCTTCGTGGCCGCCGGCCAGACGCCGCGCGCGGAGATGCTCAAAAGAATGGGGAAAGGGCTATGGATCACCCGCTTCCATTACGTCAGCGGCCTGCTGAACACTCAGGAGGCGTTGATGACGGGCTTAACAAGGGACGGGACCTTTTTAGTGGAGAAGGGGAGGGTGGCGGGGGCGGTCAAGAACCTGCGCTTCACTCAGTCGGTGCTGGAGGCCTTCTCAAAAAAACTTCACCTTCACCGGCCAGACGAAATAACTCCGAGAACCCTAGCCAACCTGTGTCGCGATCAGCATGAAATTGACCGGCCGTTGATCTCTCAGGCCGAAGTTGCTTGTCGCTACAAGCGTAACCGGAACCACAGTCGCCGCCCCGACCGTCACCACCTGTCGGATACCAAACAGTGTAATAATCTCCAGTTCGGTGCCGCTGTCGTCCGTGCTCTGAACTTCAGCCCCGTTGATTCTAAGAGAAAGGGGGCGCGCGCTGCTTTGATGAATTTGGACGTGCGCTTGCAAAACCCATGTGCCCGCCGGAAGCGTAATGGTGAGCGTGGAGGTTTCATTGATGGCGTTATTGGTCCCTGACTGAACGCCGTCTCCCTGCCTAAACACGACATTCGTCCCACCCCCTCCCTGGCTGGCCCAGCGGTTCCCGTTGCGCAGCCAGATGTCGTTCACGTCCAGGTTGCCGGAGGGGGCCCCGTTGGGCACGGCCGCGCCCGGCGCGTAGGTGTTTCCGATCCCGACGTTGCCGGCCCCGGTGATCCGCATCCGCTCGTTGTTCGCCCCGTCGGTGTTGGTCAGGAACTTGATCGGGGCGTTCGCGTTGGTGGCGATGCTCAGCCCGTTCACCGCCCCCGACGCCGCCACCAGCGAGACCTGGTTCGGGTTGCCATACCCCTGGAAACCGGCCGGCACCCCGCTGCCGTAATAGTTCAGCGCTCCGTACTGCCCGTTGTTCGTCTCCACGTCCTGCCCCACCCGCAGGTCGGTCACCGCCTGGTTGCCCGCGTTGGGGTTGCTGAACGCCCCCGCCGCCACCGTCGAGTTCTGGTCCCGAACCACCTGCAGCGGGAAAACCGGCGCGGCGATGCCGATCCCCACGTTCAGCGTGCCGCCCGCGCCCGGCATGAACAGAACCCGGTCCCCCTGGTTGGCCGCCCCCACTACGTGCAGGACTCCCGCCGGGGGTGCCGTGCCGAACACCGGACCGATCCCCACGGAGTCCGACACCAGCAGAATACCGCCCAGATCGTAGGAGGGATTCGTTAAGGAGTACGGATCGTCTCCAACGGTTATCCCCTCCGAATGGAACCGCTCCGCCGTCCCGCTGAACGTCGCCGGGTAGTAGGTCACCAGCTCGATGGTTTCAGCGAAGGCGGAGGATGCGGGAAGAAAGAGGGGCAACGAGAGAGCGACCCGGAGGAGTATGCGTGTGTGGTTCAAGCGGCTGTCCCTCCTATTTGAGGACAGTATACCGCAAGAGAGAGCTAAACCTGAACTTGAAGCTTTTGGAGGGTCTGCGCGAGGGTCCGGCCGACGACGGCGGGGTTGTCGGCCACCGCGG
>CAYJTM010000019.1:0-16467 GCA_964373055.1 uncultured Planctomycetia bacterium | reverse complement strand
CCACGCTGCGGCTGGTCGTCAAGGCGTTAGCCCAAGTGAACAAGAAGCTGGTGGCGGAGATCCGGTCTCTCGGGGCCCGGGCGCAGGGCCTGTCCGGCTGGGAGAACGGGCTGATCCGGGCGGAGAGATATTCGATCCCCGGCGCCGACCTGGGGTTCGTGGGCATGGTGACCGGCGTCAACACTGGGCCGGTGCAGCGGCTCCTTTCGCTCAGCGTGATCCCGGTGGTGATCCCGGTCGGGGCCGGCTGGGACAACCAGCCGTACAACGTGAACGCCGACGAGGCCGCCTCGGCGCTGGCGGCGACGCTTAAGGCGGAGAAGTTCGTCCTGGTGACCGACGTGCCGGGGATCCTGCTCAAGCGGAACAGTCCCGGAAGCCTGCTCTCGCACGTGACGGTGAGCAAGGCGATGAACCTCATCCGCAAGGGGGTCATCGCCGGCGGCATGATCCCGAAAACGAAGGCCTGCATCAGCGCGCTCAAGGGCGGCGTCCGAAAGACCCACATGGTGGACGTAAGGGTGCCGCACGGGCTGCTGCTGGAGATCTTCACCGACTTAGGGGTAGGAACGGAAATCGTCCGATGACCGGTACGACGTACCTAAGGCCGTCTAGGTACGTCGTACCGAATGAGGTTTAGATGAACACGCGCAAAATCGCTTCTCTCTACGACAAGTACGCGATCCCGGTCTACAACCGGCTGGGGATCGCCGCGCTGCGGGCGAAGGGCTCCTGGGTCTGGGACGCGGAAGGGAAGAAGTACTTGGATCTTTTCCCGGGCTGGGGGACCAACGCCCTCGGCCACTGCCACCCGGCCGTGGTCAAGGCGGTGCAGCAGCAGGTCAAGAAGCTGATCCACGTGCCGAACACCTTCTACAACGAACCGCAGGCCCGGCTCTCGGAAGCGCTGATCAAGAGCAGTTTTCCCGGAAAATGTTTCTACTCCAACAGCGGCGCGGAATCGGTGGAAGCGGCGATCAAGCTGGTCCGGAAGTTCGGCAACCCCAGCCGGTGGGAAATTCTCACGATGGAGCGGTCGTTCCACGGCCGGACGCTGGGGGCGATGGCCGCCACCGGCCAGCCGAAACATAAGAAAAGCTTTGAGCCGGTCCCGGCCGGGTTCCGGCACCTCCCATTCAACGACCTGAAGGCGGTGGAGGAGGCGATCCGGCCGGAGACGGCGGCCGTGATGGTGGAGCCGCTGCAGGGGGAAGGGGGCATCCATGTCGCCTCCAAGGAATACCTCGAGGGCTTAAGGAAGCTCTGCGACCGGCTGAACCTGCTGCTGATCTTCGATGAGATCTCCTCCGGCATGGGGCGGACCGGCAAGATGTTCTGCTACCAGCATTACGGCGGGGCGGTCCCGGACATCCTGCTGCTGGCCAAGCCGGCCGCCGGCGGGCTGCCGATCGGGATCCTGATCGCCAACCTCAAGATCTCCGACATCTGGGAGAAGGCAAGCCACGCCACCACCTTCGGCGGCAACCCGCTGGTCTGCGCGGCGGGGCTGGCCACGATCGAAACACTGCGCAAGGGGGGCGTCCTGGAAAACGGGCGAAAGCAAGGGGAATACCTGCTCAAGAAATTCCTGCAGTTGAAGAAGAAATACCCGGAGCTGATCCGGGAGGTCCGGGGCCTGGGGCTGATGCTCGGGATCGAGCTGAACCGGCCGGGCGCCCCGGTGGTGAAGGAAGCCCTGAAGCGGGGCTTGCTGTTCAACTGCACGCAGGAGAGGGTGCTGCGGATGTACCCGGCCCTCACGGTCACAAGGAAAGAGCTTGATATGGGATTAAGAATATTGGATGACGTTTTACGTCATTGCGAGGACTGCGAGGCGGAGCCGAAGCAGGACGAAGCAATCTCCCCGGCGCGCAAGGGGATTGCTTCGCCCCTTCGGGGCTCGCAATGACAACAAAACCCAAGCACTTGGTCACTTTGCAGGAGCTGGATCGCGGGGAGATCCTCCAGCTCTTCCGAACCACGGCGGAGCTCAAACAGCAGAAAACCTCATCACGGCCGGCCGCGACGCACCCGCGTCGCGGCACTTCCTCGGCAGCATGGGCGGTGCCGCCTCGGCCATTGGCGGGGAAGACGCTGGGCCTCCTGTTCCAGAAGCCCTCGGTCCGGACCCGGGTTTCCTTTGAGGTCGGCATGGCACAGTTGGGGGGCACCTCGCTCTACATCGGGCCGGTGGAGCTCCAGGGCGGCAAGCGGGAGCAACCGAAAGATGTGGCCCGGGTCCTCTCCCGCTATCTGGATGGGATCGTCGCCCGGACCTTCGGCCACTCGGAGGTGGAGGAGATGGCCCGCTTCTCGGAGATCCCGGTCATCAACGGGTTGTCCGACACGAGCCACCCCTGCCAGGGACTGGCCGACCTCTTCACCGTGCAGGAGAAGAAGGGCCGCCTGCAGGGGGTGAAGATCGCTTATATCGGGGACGGCAACAACGTCTGCCATTCCCTGATGGAGGGCTGCGCGCTGCTGGGCGTCCATCTGACGATCGCGGCACCCAAAGGATACCTGCCGGACCCGGCGGTCACCCGCTGGGCGGCTCAGCAGGCGAAGAAGTCAGGGGCGAGGATCGAGATCACGCAGGACCCGCTGCGGGCGGTGCGGGGAGCCGCCGTCGTCTACACCGATGTCTGGACCAGCATGGGGCAGGAACAGGAGAAGCAGCGGCGGCTGAAGGCCTTCAAGGGGTTCCAGGTGGCCTCCGCGCTGATGAAAGCGGCCGGCCGGGAGGCCCTCTTCATGCACTGCCTGCCGGCCCACCGGGGCGAAGAGGTCACCGATGAGGTCATGGACAGCAAACAGTCGATCGTTTATGATCAAGCGGAGAATCGGCTTCACGTGCAGAAAGCGATCCTCTTGAACCTTCTCGAAAAATGAAAACCCAAACCGCTGAACGAGTTGTCCTGGCTTACTCCGGAGGATTGGACACCTCCGTCTGCATCCGGTGGCTCTCCGAACGGGGCTGGAAGGTGGTCGCCTTCTGCTGCGACGTCGGGCAGGGGGAGGACTTCGGCCCGGTGAAGAAGCGGGCCATTGCCTGCGGCGCTGAGAAGGTGATCGTGCAGGATCTTCGGGCCCCCTTCGCGCGGGAGTACATCCTGCCGGCCCTGAAGGCCGGCGCCGTCTACGAGGGGAAATACCTGCTGGCCACCGCCCTGAGCCGGCCGCTGATCGCCAAGGCCCTGGCCGAGACATGCTCCCGCGAGAAAGCGACTGCCGTCGCGCACGGCTGCACCGGGAAAGGGAACGACCAGGTCCGGCTTGAAGTCTCTCTGCGGATCCTGAACCCACGGCTCAAGATCCTGGCCCCCGTGCGGGAATGGGAGATGAAATCCCGGCAAGAGGAAGTGGAGTACGCTTTAGGACGGAAGATGCCGCTCCCTCCCAAGAAGGATTCCCTCTACTCTCTGGACCAAAATCTCTGGGGGATCGCGATCGAGAGCGGCCCGCTGGAGGACCCCTGGGTGGAACCGCCGGCGGAAGCCTACCGGTGGACCAAAGATCCGGCGAAGGCCAAAGCAAAAGCGCAGATCGTGAGCATTGATTTCGAGCGGGGAGTGCCGGTGGCGATCAACGGCCGCTCCATGCCCCTCGTGGAACTGATCCGCCAGTTGAACCGGACCGGCGCCGAGCACGGCGTGGGACGGACCGACCTCATCGAAGACCGGTTGGTCGGCATCAAATCGCGGGAGCTCTACGAAGCGCCCGGCGCCACGATCCTGCACGCCGCCCACCGGGAGCTGGAACAGCTGACGCTCGACCGGGAGATGCTCTCCTTCAAGGAGAGCGTGGCCCCCCGGTACGCCCGGATGATCTACGATGGGCTCTGGTTCACCCCCCTGAAAACCGCCCTGGACGCCTTCGTCGAGAGCAGCCAGGCCCGGGTCACCGGCACCGTGAAGGTCAAGCTGTACCGGGGAACTTGCACCCCAATCGCGCGACGGTCTCCGTATTCACGCTACGCGAAGGCGTGGGCCACTTACGGCGGCGAGGACGCCTTCGACCAGAAAGCGGCCGCCGGATTCATCGCCCTCTTCGGGCTGCCGTACGTCAAAAAGGTGTGAACAAAACGTCATTGCGAGAAGGCCCGCAGGGCCGACGAAGCAATCTCCATGAGGACTCCGGCGTTGCCTAACAAACTTTGGGGAGGGCGCTTCTCCAAGGCCACCTCCCGGACCGTTGAGCGGTTCACCCATTCCCTGAACGTGGACCAGCGGATGGCGCGCGAGGATCTGCTCGGCTCCATCGCCCATGCCCGGATGCTGGGAAAATCGCGAATCATCCCGCGGAAAGACGCCGCCCGGCTCGTCAAGGTTTTGACCTCGCTGCTCAAGGAAGCGGAGCGGGGGAAGCTGCGGTGGGACCCGAACGCCGAAGACATCCATTCGGCAATTCAAACTCTTGTTGAGAAAAGAGCGGGGGCCGCGGCCGGACGGCTGCACACCGCCCGCTCCCGGAACGACCAGGTGGTCACCTCCTTCCGGCTCTACTCCGCTCGGCGGATCGAAACGATCGAGCGGTCCATCCTCTCCGTTCAGAAGAAGCTGTTGGCGCAGGCGAAATCGGCGGGCGCCCTTACGATGCCGGGATACACCCATTGGCGGCACGCGCAACCGGTGCTGGTGGCCCACATTTTGCTCAGCTACCTGGAGATGTTCCAGCGGGACAGGGAACGGCTGGCGGCGGCGCGGCGGCGGACCCTCGCGGAGCTGCCGCTCGGCTCCGGAGCCCTCACCGGCACCTCGTTGAATATCAACCGGGCGGCGGTGGCCAAAGAGCTCGGCTTCGCCGGCATCAAGCAAAACTCAGTGGACGCCGTGACCGACCGGGACTTCGCCGTGGAGATCCTTTCCGCGCTGGCTCTGCTTGGCACCCATCTCTCCCGGCTCGCGGAGGAGTGGATCCTCTGGTCCACTGCGGAATTCGGCTTCCTCTCTTTCGATGAAGGACTGCTGACCGGCAGCTCGATGATGCCGCAGAAACAAAACCCCGATTTCCTGGAGCTGATCCGGGCCAACTCCGCCAAGCTGATCGGCGACCAGACCTCTTTCCTCACTCTGCTCAAGGGGCTGCCCTCCGGCTACCAGCGGGACCTCCAGCTGGACAAGGAGATCCTCTTCGGCGCCCTCGACCGGGCGGAGGGAATGGTGGAGACCCTTTCCGCCGGAACCACCGGCCTGCGCTGGAACCGGAAGGCGCTGGCGGCGCAGCTTCAAGACGACTCTCTCTACGCGACCGACCTGGCCGAATACCTGGTCCGGAAAGGGTTGCCGTTCACGCAGGCGCACCAAACGGTAGGCCGGCTCCTGACCCACGCCGACCGGGCAGGAAAGCAGTTAAGCCAGCTTCCGCTGGAAACATTCCGGCGCTTCTCACCGGCGTTCGGCCGAGACATCCTGAAGCTGTTCAACCCGTCCGTCTCCGTCTCCCTCAAACGCTCCCCCGGCAGCACGAACCCCGCGGAAGTGTCCCGGCAGATCCGCCGCTGGAAATCCCTTCTGAAAGGTTAGGAGTCCATGCACCGCTTCCATTACATCAACAGCCAGCTGCACTGCGAAGAGGTTCCGGTCACGGAAATCGTCCGGAAGGCGGGGACACCTCTTTACGTTTACAGCTACAAGACGCTGCTGGACCATTACCGGCAGATCGAGAAGGCCTTCTCTTCGGTGGAGGCGCTGGTCTGCTACGCCATGAAGGCGAACGGGAACCTCGCGGTCCTGCGGACGCTGGCGAAGGCCGGCGCCGGGTTTGACGTGGTCTCAGGCGGCGAGCTGCGCAAGGCGCTGCAGGCAGGGGCCGACCCCAAGAAGATCGTTTATGCCTCCGTTGGAAAAACCGTGGAGGAGATCGAGGCGGCGGTGAAGGCCGGCATTCTCTTCTTCAATGTGGAGTCGGAGCAGGAGCTGGGGCAGATCAATGCCGTCTGCGCCCGGCTGAAACGCAAGCAACAGGTGAGCTTGCGGCTGAACCCGGACGTGGACCCTCACACGCACGCCTTCATCACCACGGGGCACAAGGCCAGCAAGTTCGGCATGGATTTGAAGACGGTCCGGCGGCTGCTGGCAAGCCGGAGGAAATATCCGTGGCTGGTTTTCGGCGGGCTGCACGTCCACATCGGCTCCCAAATTTTAGAGGCGCGGCCCTTCCGGGAGGCGATCCGGAAAGGGCTGGGAGTGGTGGCCTCCGCCCGGCGGAAGGGAATCCCGATGAACACGCTGAACATTGGCGGCGGGCTGGGGATCATCTACAACAAGGAAGAGCCGCAGACGCCGCGTGACTACGCGCGGGCGGTGCTGCCGCTCTTGAAAAGGAGCCGGGTGAAGGTTATCCTGGAGCCAGGACGCTACATCGCGGGCAACAGCGGCATTCTGCTGACACGCGTCCTTTACCTGAAAGAGAGCCATGGCCATCGCTTCGCCATTGTGGACGCGGGGATGAACGACCTGATCCGCCCCAGTTTGTACGGCGCCTACCACGCCATCCAGCCGGTCCTGCAGCCGAAACCCCGCGCGAAAACCTTTACGACCGACATCGTGGGGCCCGTCTGCGAAAGCGGCGACTTCCTGGGCAAGAACCGGAGGATGCCGGCGCTCAAAGCGGGGGACCTGCTGGCGGTGATGAGCGCCGGGGCCTACGGCTACGTGATGGCCAGCAACTACAACGCGCGGCCTAGGCCCGCCGAGGTGATGGTGAACGGGGAGAACTGGACCGTGGTCCGGACGCGGGAAACGTACAAGGACCTGGGCCGCGGGGAGAAGATCCCCCGGTACCTCTCATGAAAACAAAACCGAGATCGCCGCGGCCCCGGAGCCTGCCCCGAGCGAAGCGAGGGGGCTCCGAGTTTGCTTCGGCTTCGCCTCGCAACGGCCTCGCGATGACGACCATTCCGTTCGTCAAGATGGCCGGCACCGGAAACGACTTCATCCTGCTGGACCGCCGACGCAAACCGTTCCCCGGAAACCTTTCCCGGTTCGCCAAAACCTGGTGCGACCGGCAGAGGGGGATCGGCGCGGACGGCCTGCTGTTGACGCTGCCCTCCCGCAGGGCCGACGCCCGGATGCGGATCTTCAACTCCGACGGCAGCGAGGCCCAGATGTGCGGCAACGGGCTGCGCTGCCTGGTCTGGTACCTGCACACGCAAAACGGAGGGAAGAAGAACCTCTCGGTGGACACCCGGGCCGGAGTCATACGGGCGCAAATCATGTCCGGAGGCCGGGTACGCCTCTATCTGAGCCGGCCGAAGAATCTCCGGCTGGGCCTGCGCTTGAGCCACTCCGGGAAAAAATACCAGGTGCACGCGGTCAACAGCGGGGTGCCCCACGCGGTGCTTCTCACTTCTCATCTGGAAAAGGCGGATCTCGCTTGCCTGGGGCCGGTGATCCGGCGCCACAAGGCCTTCAAGCCGGCCGGGACCAACGTGAACTTGATGCGGATTGAATCGCCGCACCGGATCGCCCTCCGTACCTTCGAGCGGGGCGTGGAAGGGGAGACGCTCGCTTGCGGAACGGGGGCCGTCGCCGCGGTCCTGATCGGGGCCGCGCTGGGGCGGCTCACGCCGCCGGTCCAGGTGAAGACCGCCGGCGGGGAATCCCTACGGGTCGGGTTCCGGCAAGGCCGGCGTCCCTGGGAAGATCTTTATCTGGAAGGGCCAGCCCGGATCCTGTTCGAGGGAGGGGTGCCCTGGTGAAAGGAGCCCCGCACAGCTGGCTGAAGGGCTCGATGGTGGCCCTCATCACCCCGTTCCGGGACGGGGAGGTGGACGTTGCCACACTGCAGAAGCTGGTGGAGTTTCACGTCAAATCCGGCACCTCGGGCGTAGTCCCCTGCGGCACCACGGGGGAGTCGGCCACCCTCTCACACGAAGAGCATGAGCAGGTGATCGAGATGGTGATCCAAACCGCCCGCGGCCGGGTGGCGGTGATCGCCGGAACCGGCTCCAACAACACGCAGGAAGCGCTGCGCTTCACGCGCCACGCGCAGCGGGCCGGGGCCGACGGGGCGCTGCTCATCTCTCCTTACTACAACAAACCGACGCAGGAAGGGCTGGTGCAGCATTTCCGGGCGGTGGCCGAGTCCGTGAACATCCCGATCCTCCTCTACAACATCGCCTCCCGCACCGGCGTCAACATCGAGCCGGAAACCTTCGCCCGGCTGGCCAAGATCCGGAACATCACCGGCGTCAAGGAATCGAGCGGCAACCTGGAGCAGATGTCCCGCATCAAGGCGGTCACCGGCGACAAGTTCGCCCTGATCTCCGGCGACGACGCCCTGACGCTGCCGGTCCTGGCGATCGGCGGCAGCGGCGTCATCTCGGTGGTGGCGAACATCCTGCCCAAAGAGGTGGCGCAAATGGTGGCGGCCTTCCGCAAGGGCAGGATGGAGGAGGCCCGAAAGATCCATTACCGGCTGCTGGCGATCACCAAGGCGATGTTCATCGAGACCAACCCGATCCCGGTGAAGACCGCAATGGGGCTGATGAGGATGCTCCCGGAGGCCAGCCTGCGCCTGCCGATGTGCGCCCTGAGCCCGGCCAATCTGGCTCGGCTCAAAGAAGTCCTACGCTCCTACCGCCTGATATGACCCGCCTGGTGATCACCGGATGCTGCGGCCGGATGGGGACCCTCCTCGCGGAGGAAGCGGTGAAGAACCCGGCCCAGTTCACGCTGGCCGGAGCCGTCGAGCAGGCCGGGCACCCTCAAACCGGGAAACCGCTTCCGGCCGACCCCCGCGTGAAGGTCACGGACAACCTGGCCGCGGCTCTGCGCGGCGCCGATCTGCTGATCGAGTTTACCGTGCCGGAGGCCACGCTGGCCAACGCGCGAACCGCAGCGGCGGCCAAAGTCCCGATGGTGATCGGCACCACCGGCTTCACGAAGAGCCAACAAGACGAGTTGCGCCGACTGTCTCGCAAGATCCCCCTCTTCTGGTCCCCAAACATGTCGATCGGCATTGTGATCCTGCGCCGCACCCTCTCTTCGCTTTCGAAGCTGCTGTTCGATTTCGGCGTGGCGGAGAAGGTCACGGTGAGCATTTCCGAGATCCACCACACGAAGAAGCTGGACAAGCCCAGCGGCACTGCCAAAGCGCTGGCGGAAGAGCTCCTGAAATCAACCGGCTGGCTGATCCGGGATGAGGAGATCGAGGCCAAACGGGAAGGGGAGGTGATCGGCGTGCACTCGGTCATTTTCCGGGCCCCCTCCGAGAACCTCACGCTGATGCACGAGGCGACCGACCGGCGGGTCTTCGCACAGGGGGCCCTGCTGGTGGCCGCCAATTTCCAAAAGCTCTGGAAGAAACCGGGCTGGTACGGCATGGACGATTTCGTGACCGCCATCGAAAAAGCGAAAGGGAAAAAAGGATGACCCCGATCGCGAAGCGGCTCACGCGGCTGCCCCCCTACCTGTTTGTCGAGATTGACCGGATGAAGGAGGAGTTGGTTAAGCGGGGCAGGGATGTGATCGACATGGGGGTGGGCGACCCGGACATGCCCACGCCGGAGTTCGTCCTGAAAGCGGCGGTCAAAGCCCTCAGGGACCCCGGCAACCACCAGTACCCCAGCAACCGCGGGCTCATGGTCTTGCGCGTGGAGATCGCCCGCTGGACCAAGAAACGGTTTGGCGTTACGCTGGACCCGGCCACGGAGGTCCTTCCGTTGATCGGGTCGAAGGAGGGGATCGCCCACCTGCCGCTGGCCTACGTGAACCCGGGCGACCGGGTGCTGATCCCCGACCCTTGCTACCCCCCGTACCGGACCGGCACGATCCTAGCCGGGGGGCGGCCGATGGCTGTGCCGCTGTTGGCGGAGAATGATTTCCTGCCGGACATGGGGAAGCTGGCAAGCCAAGCCAAGGGGGCGAAGCTCCTCTTCCTGAATTACCCGAACAACCCGACCGCTGCGACGGCGGACCTCTCTTTCTTCCGGGATCTGGTCCGGTTCGGCCAGAAAACCGGCGTGCCGGTCTGCCACGACGCCGCCTACTCGGAGCTGACCTACGACGGGCTGCGGCACCCGAGCTTCCTGCAGGTCCCGGGCGCCAAGGAGATCGGGATCGAGTTCCATTCCCTCTCCAAGAGCTACAACATGACCGGCTGGCGGATCGGCTGGGTCTGCGGGAACAAGGAGATGGTCTCGGCCCTGGCCAAGGTGAAGTCCAACATCGATTCGGGGATCTTCCAGGCGATCCAGATGGCCGGCGTGGCGGCCTTCAAGGATTCCGGCTCCCATCTCAAACGGATGATCAAGATCTACGAGGCGCGGAGGGAGCTGATGATCCGCTCCCTCCGGAAAGCCGGCTGGCCGGTGACGCCGCCTAAGGCCACCTTCTATCTCTGGGCCCCGATCCCGAAAGGGCGGAAATCGAAAGAGGTCGCCGCTGAGCTTCTGCGCAGACAAGCGGTCATCGCCACCCCCGGCGTCGGGTTCGGCGATTGCGGGGAAGGGTACATCCGGTTCAGCTTAAGCATACCGACGCAGCGGGTAAAGGAAGCGGCCCGGCGAATCGAGCGCCTGGCGATATGGCCACGGCGTACATCGCGCTAGGATCCAACCTGGGCGACCGGGAACGGGCGCTGCGGCTGGCTCTCGAAAAAATCGGCAAGCTGCCGAAAAGCCGCGTCGTCAAAATCTCCTCTTTCCACGAAACCGACCCAGTCGGCGGTCCGCCGCAAGGGAAATTTCTCAACGCCGCCGCAGGGCTTGAGACGGAGCTGGAACCGCTGAATCTGCTGAGGCGGCTCCGAAAGATCGAGCAGGAGATGGGCCGGCCCGCCGAGCATGAGCGCTGGGGCCCCCGCGCGATTGATTTGGATTTGCTCACTTACGATGACCTCGTTCTGGAGACGCCGGAGCTGACGCTGCCGCATCCCCGGATGAAGGAGAGAGACTTTGTGATGATCCCACTCAATGAAATTACAAATCGTCCGCCGAATCGCTGACCTGCGGCGGATCATCCGCCGGACCAAGGGGCGAGGGAAACGAGTCGGATTCGTCCCCACGATGGGGGCGCTGCATGAGGGGCACCTCTCTTTAATACGGCGGGCGAGGAAGGAAACGGACCTGGTTGTCGTCAGCATCTTCGTCAACCCGATCCAGTTTAACAACCGGGCCGACTTGCGGTCTTATCCCCGCACGCTGGCGCGGGATTCCCGGCTGGCCGCCGTGGCCGGCTGCGATCTCCTCTTTGTTCCCCCCGCGGCGGAGATCTACCCGCCCGGATTCCAGACCTTCGTGGAAGTCACCCAGCTGACACGCCAGTGGGAAGGGAAGCTCCGGCCGGGACATTTCCTCGGAGTCACCACCGTCGTGGCGAAGCTGTTCAACCTGGTGCAGCCGGAGATCGCCTACTTCGGTCAGAAGGACGCCCAGCAGACCCGCGTGGTCGGGCAGATGATCCGGGATCTGGGCTTCGATATTCGCCTGAGGGTGTTGCCCACGGTCCGGGAGCCGGGGGGTCTGGCGATGAGCTCCCGCAACGCCCACCTCTCCCCCGACGAGCGCCGGGCCGCGAATCTTCTCTTTGAATCTTTACAGGAAGGAAAACGGTTGATAGAATGGCATCTCCGTCGAGGAAATGAGATCTCCCGACGGATGCGCGCCCTCATTCAGAAAGTGCCCGGAGCGCGCGTCGAATATCTCGCCATCGTGGATCCGGAAACGCTGGAGCCGATGCGGCGGGTGAAACGGCCGGCGATGCTGCTGCTGGCGGTCCGGGTCGGAAAAACCCGGCTGATTGACTGCATGGAGGTTCGTTGATGCTTCGCTCAATGATGAAATCAAAGATCCACCAGGCCACCGTCACGGAGGCGAACCTCCAGTACGAGGGTTCGATCACCATTGACCGGACCCTGATGCGGGCCGCGGACCTGCTGTCCGGCGAGCAGGTGCACATCGTGAACCTGAACAACGGCAGCCGCATCGAGACCTACTGCGTGGAGGGGCCGGCCGGCTCCGGGACCGTCTGCATGAACGGGGCCGCCGCCCGGTGGGCGCAGGTCGGCGACTGCGTGATCATCATCTCCTACGCGATGATGGAAGAGGAGCAGGCCCGGTCAACCAAGCCGAAGGTTGTTTTCGTCGACCGCTCGAACAAGATCCGCGAAGCAGCTGCCGTCCATTAAAAAAGCTGGCCGGCAGACGGTGAAAATCGGCCTCGTGGGATGCGGCAACATCGGGTCCCAGTTGGCCCGCCAGATCCAGAAAGATTTTAGGGGGAGAGCCCGCTTGATCGGAGTACACGATGCGCGACCCGCCCAGGCCCGCCGGCTTAGCCGTTCTCTCCGTCCTTCCGTCCCGGTTCTCCCTCTCGACACGCTCACGCGCCGCTGCGACCTCCTGATCGAAGCCGCCTCCGGAAAAGCCGCCGCCGATTTGCTGCCGGTCCTGATCCGGCGGCGCCGCGCGGCCCTCATCCTTTCCACCGGAGGACTGTTGAGCCGGCCCGGCCGGCTGCGGGAGGCGGTGAGAAAAGGGATCCCTCTCTACCTGCCCAGCGGGGCGCTGGCCGGCCTGGACGGGATCAAGGCGGCGGCATCGGGACATCTTCGCTCCGTGACGCTGACCACCCGCAAGCCGCCGCGGTCGCTGGCGGGAGCGCCGGGAATCCTCCGCCGGAAGATCCGCCTCGACAAGCTGCGCAAACCGATGGTAGTCTTCCAGGGTTCGGCCCGGCAGGCGGCGAAAGAGTTCCCGCAGAACATCAACGTGGCCGCCACGCTGGCGCTGGCCGGCGTGGGCGCCGCCCGGACCCGCGTGAAGATCATCGCGGACCCGGGGATCCGGACGAACATCCATGAGGTGGAAGCGGTGGGGGATTTCGGACGGCTCACGGCCCGGACGGAGAACCGGCCATCGCCGGCGAATCCGAAGAGCAGCCTGCTGGCGGTCCGCTCAGCGGTGGCCACGCTAAGACAGATATTGAATCCTCTAAAGGTCGGAACGTAAATCTTAAACAGAAAGGGGGTGATATAACAGAATGTCACAAAAAGTCGCAAAGGCAGGCATCAAGCGCGAGAAGGGCTATCTCTACTACCTCGATAAGCAAGGTGACGTCTCGAGGGCCAAGATGGCTCGCGGCGGTAAGAAGGGCGGTTCGCCGAAGAAGGTCATGAAGGTCGGTGTGAAGCGCAAACCCGGCTACCTGTATTTCATCGACAAGCAGGGAGACGTTTCCGCAGCCAAGATGGCCCGGGCCGGCAAGAGGCGCTAAGCCGGTTTAAGGCCGTTTGTTTTGAACCATGGTACCGGGTACCTTCGGGTACCCGGTACCGCTTCTTTTATGAAACCATCACCCATCATCATCCGCGGGGCCCGCGAGCACAACTTGAAGGGGGTGAACCTCACCATCCCTCGCAACGCCCTTGTCGTCTTCACGGGGCTCTCCGGCTCCGGAAAATCCTCGCTGGCGTTCGACACCCTCTACGCCGAGGGGCAGCGCCGCTACGTGGAGAGTCTCTCCGCCTACGCCCGGCAGTTCCTGGAGCAGCTTCAGAAACCCAACGTGGAGCAGATCGAGGGGCTCTCGCCGGCCATCGCAATCGAGCAGCGAACCGCCGGCGGAAACCCCCGATCGATCGTCGCCACGCAAACGGAGGTCTACGATTACCTTCGGCTGCTGTTCGCCCGGGTCGGCACACCGACCTGCACCCAATGCGGGCGCCTGATCCGGCGGCAATCGGCGCAGGAGATCGTCGACCAGATCCTGAAGGGCTGCGCGGGGCAAGCGATGGTAATCCTCGCGCCGCTGGTGCGAGGCAGGAAAGGGGAATACCAGGAGCTGCTGCGGCAGGTGCAGAAGGAAGGGTTCGTCCGGGCCCGAGTGGACGGCGCGATCCGGGAGCTGGCTTCCCCCATCCCGCTCGACAAGAAACGGGCCCACACGATCGAGGTGGTGGTAGACCGGCTGCAGGCGGAGCCGAAGTTCCGGCAGCGGCTGACCGATTCGATCGAGACGGCCCTCAAGGCCGGCAAGGGGATCGTTGTAGCCGTCGCGGCCTCCAAGGAGACCCTTTTCAGCGAGCGGTACGGCTGTCCCGCCTGCGGGATCAGTCTGCCGGAGATGGAGCCCCGCCTCTTTTCATTCAACAGCCCCTACGGCGCCTGCCCCTCCTGCCACGGTTTGGGCACCAAACCGGAAGTGGACCGGGATCTGGTGGTGCCGGACCCTTCCAAATCGATCTCCGAGGGAGCGCTGGAGCCTTGGCGCCGCGGCGGCCGGGGATATTTGATGTACCATCGTGCGCTGATCCGGGAGTTCGCCGACCAGGTGGGGATCAACCTGGCCACACCGTTCAAGCAGTTGGCGGAAGGGATCCGGAAGAAGATCTTGTACGGCGCGCCGCAGGTGAAGGTCTGGGGGCGGCCGTTCGAAGGGGTGATCCCCAACCTGGAGCGGCTCTTCCGGGAAAGCGACTCCGAGTTCGTGAAGGAGGAGGCGGCCCGCTTCATGTCGGTCCAGCCCTGCCCGGCCTGCAAGGGCTCGCGGTTGAAACCCGAGGCCCTGGCCGTGAAGCTGAGCGGCCGCTCCATCGTGGAGGTGATCCGGATGACAGTGAGTGAAGGGCTGGACCTTTTCGGCTCCCTAAAGCTCTCGGGCAAGGAGCTGCTGATCGCCGCCCAGATCCTCAAGGAGATCCGGGCCCGCCTGCAGTTCATGGTCAATGTGGGACTCGACTACCTGAGCCTGGACCGGGCGAGCTCCACCCTCTCCGGCGGAGAGGCGCAGCGGATCCGGCTGGCCACGCAGATCGGCGCGGGGCTGGTCGGCGTGCTGTACGTGCTGGATGAGCCCTCGATCGGCCTGCACCAGAGGGACACGCGGCGGCTGCTCGAGACCTTGAAGGCGCTGCGGGACCTGGGCAACACGGTGATCGTCGTGGAGCACGATGAGGGGACAATCCGAGCGGCCGATTTCATCGTGGACTTAGGCCCCGGCGCCGGAAAGCACGGCGGGGAAGTGGTCGCGGCGGGGACGCTGGAAGAGGTCTTGAAATCACCCCGGTCGTTGACGGCCAAATACCTGCGCGGGGAGCTGGCGATCCCGGTGCCGTCCCGGCGGCGGCCGTACCGGGACCGCCCGTTCCTGGAGATCGCCGGCGCGCGGGAGCACAACCTGAAAAACATCACGGTGCGGATCCCGCTGGGTGTCTTTGCCTGCGTCACCGGCGTCTCCGGCTCCGGCAAGTCCACTCTGGTGGACGACATCCTCTACCGGGCGCTCGCGCGCAAGCTGTACCGCTCGCGGCAGAAACCGGGCGCGCATGCCCGGATCACCGGCATCGAGCAGATCGATAAGGTGATCGTGATCGACCAGGCCCCGATCGGGCGCACGCCCCGGTCGAACCCGGCCACCTACACCGGCGTCTTCTCGGAGATCCGGGAGCTGTTCTCCAAAACAGCCGAGGCGAAGGCGCGCGGCTACAAGCCGGGCCGCTTCAGCTTCAACGTGAAGGGGGGCCGCTGCGAGGCCTGCGAAGGGGAAGGGGTCATCAAGGTGGAGATGCATTTCCTTCCGGCCGTCTACGTCGCTTGCGAGGTCTGCTCCGGGAGCCGCTTCAACAACGCCACACTGGAGATCCTCACCAAGGGCCGCTCGATCTCCGACGTGCTGCGCATGAGCGTGGAGGAGGCGCTGCAGCTGTTCGAGGCGATCCCGAAGATCCGCTCCCGGCTGCAGACTCTGGTGGAAGTGGGGCTCGGCTACATCGAGGTGGGCCAGCCAGCCACCACCCTCTCCGGCGGAGAGGCGCAGCGGGTGAAGCTGGCCACCGAGCTGTCCCACCTGGCCACCGGCAGGACCCTCTACATCCTGGACGAGCCGACCACCGGGCTGCACCTGGCTGACGTGGAGAAGCTGCTCAAGGTGCTGCACGCGCTGGTGGACCAGGGGAACACGGTGCTGGTGATCGAACACCAGATGGATGTCCTCAAGACAGCCGATCTCCTGATCGACTTGGGGCCAGAGGGGGGCGCGTGCGGCGGGGAGCTGGTCGCCTACGGGACCCCGGAGGAGGTGGCTCGGGCCGAACGGTCGCACACCGGACGATTCTTGAAAACGCATCTGGAAACGCGGTAGTATAGGAACATGACCCCGTTAGATACATTCACCGAGGTCGTTAAAAAAACAGGATGGTAAAAGTTATGTTGGAGAATATAACCTACTCATGAAAAAAGGTATCTAACGGGGTGATTACCGAGATCGGCATCGTGGCCGGCGAAATCTGGCATTTCCTCGACAAGAACGGAGAGGTCCGCTTCTCAAAGCTGCAAACCGGCATCAAACAGCCCAGGGACTTGGCGCTCATGAGCGTCGGCTGGCTCGCCCGTGAAGGCCATGTGATCGTCCGGGGAGAAGGAAAGGACTACTGGGTCATCCTCCGCAAGAGTTGAAAGCCCGCTCCGCCCGCGTCGTCTTCGTCACCGCCCCCTCCCGAAAAGTCGGGGAACGTCTCGCGAAAGGA
>CAYJTM010000018.1:0-17030 GCA_964373055.1 uncultured Planctomycetia bacterium | reverse complement strand
AAAGTTTCCGGATGGAGTTCCAAGCCGCTGCGTTCGTAGATCCGTTCGCCAACCTCCTTAAAAACGCGGATCAAAAACGGCTCGTCCAAATGGGCGGGATCCTGCAATGTAAAATCCAGATCCTCGGAGAACCGATAGGTTTCGAAGTAGCACTTTTTGAGGCACGTCCCGCCCTTAAAGATCCACTTGTCCTTCAGCTCGGGGTGCTGCCCAATCCCGAATAGCAGCCAGCCCAAGGCGTAATCTTTCTCCACAACATTGGGGCGCAAAGAGAACTCACGGGACAACTCCATAATTTCCTGACGGCCGATCACGCTGGAGATGTCCCTCCATTTTCAGGCACCCAGAGGCGCCAACGCGTTACCAATCGAGCGGCCGGCAGGGTGGGATCCAGTTTGGCGTTTCCCTGGGTCAGGCGAGCGCGTATCTTGGAAAGGACCTGTTCTTCTACAGCACCCGAACGCTCAAGAAGGTACCCCAGTCGCTTATCCACAGCACCATTTTTCATACGGCTGGCGTAATCCAACAGGTGATTGAGATCCTTTTCTTGAGAGCTAAGATACGCTTTCAGAATATCTTCAACCGTGCGCGCACCCCCACCTACGGCTGGATCATCGAGCATATCAACAACGGTCTTGGCCGGATCAGACAGATGAATCTGTACCCCCTCACGCCACACAGCTCTCGTTCCGAATAATTGCTGTTCAGGAATTTTCCTAAGCCAGAACTCGGTATCCTGAATTCGTTGTTTGCGCGGTCTCCACGGTTGCGTGGTCATCACCACGACCGTCCTGAAAATCTGCTCGGTGAGTCCCCAATTCTCGGCCGCGCTCCATCCTCCGATATATCCTGGCGCAAAAACTCGAGCGGCTACGATCCATGGATCAGTGACAACATCCTCGGGTCTGCGCGCTTGGAGTGGTACCGAGGCGTAGAGTCCTCTCCGTACTCGGACCAGCCACCCTTGGTTGGCCCACCGCGCCATGAACTTGGCTGTTTGAACAGGCGGCAAGCCCAAGATGGCAGAGGCTTCCCTTACGGAGATGGTCGGTCCTGCCTTCCTGAGAAGGCCGATCAACCGTTCCCGCCCTTTCTTCTCGATCCCTACAAGGCCTATCATGCTATATCCATATGCTTATAGTTCTCACTGGGAGTGATCTATCTACTCAAGAGTATACTATCCGTGGGCCTGTTTGACAAGGGTCTTTTTGGTAATTGTACCGGCGGCTCTGCGCAAAGGACTGGTGGGCTGTGGTAGACTGTGGCCGGTTAGGTGGGAAGTGGGATGGTTGGGATCTGGTAGGCCAGATGGGTCAGTTCGCCGCTGAAGCACCAGTCCCGGAACTGCATGAGAAACTCGGCTACGGGCCCGTCGGGTGCGGTTCCAAAATCGTCCCGTCGGCCCCGTTTATCCAACAAAAAACCCCGAAGGGGTTCTTTTGTTGGATCAGCTTGGCACCGAAGGGATTTGAAGAGAGGCCGAGCCCAAAAGTCTAGGGCGATGCGACGAGCAGGAGCATCGCGTTCCACCGAGGCCGAATGGCCGACCGAGCACCCTGGCGAGTGAAACGAGCCGGGCGAGGCGCCAAATCCCGTCGGCCCCGCTTTCAACCTGAATGGACTTAAAAAAGATCATGGAATATTTCTCCGGAAAAAAGGTGTTGATTACCGGTGGATTGGGCCTTATCGGCAGTAGCATTATCCATCGGCTATCAGGCAGTGGCGCAATCGTCACGGTGATCGATTCCCTCCACCCTTTGCAGGGGGGCAATCTGTTCAACATCAAAGGCTTCTCCGGTTCCATCAAACTTGTTAAGGATGATATCCGAAACAGGCCCTTGATAGAAGATCTGGTGAAGGGGCAAGATTACATTTTCCATCTTGCCGCCCAAGTCAGTTACATCGACAGCGGCAACATTCCCTTGGAAGATCTCGATGTCAACTGCAAAGGCCATTTGATTATTTTAGAAGCCTGTCGGAAGGTGAATCCCGCTGTGAAGATTCTATTTTCAAGCTCTCGAATGGTGTTAGGAAAAATCTCAAGAAACCCAGTCACAGAAGATCATCCTTCCCATCCTTTGAACCTCTATGGAATCCACAAGCTCGCCGGGGAACAATATCTGTCGCTATACTACAGAACTTACGGAATCCGGACCGCCATTCTTCGCATCGCAAATCCCTATGGAGAGCGCCAACAAATCAAGCATAGTAAATACTCCCTCCCCGGTTGGTTTATCCGATGCGCGATCGAAGGCAACGAGATACGCATCTTTGGAGACGGGCGACAACTGAGGGATTATATCTACGTAACGGATGTTGCCGATGCTTTCTTGCGGGTAGCCGCTTCCAAAAAAACCGATGGTGAAATATTCAATTGCGGCAGCGGAAAATCGCACGAGTTCCGACAAATGGTGGAAACAGTCGTAAAAGTGGTCGGCAGCGGAAAAGTAACGCACATCCCGTGGCCCCAGGAGTATGAACGTATCGAAACGGGAGATTGCGTGCTGGATATAACGAAGCTTGAAAAGATGACGGGTTGGGCTCCTCAGATTGATCTGGAAGAAGGCATTCGTCGGATGTTTGAATTTTATAAAAAACACCTCAAACAATATTTGATCTGAACCCATAACGAAAGACACCCCTAAAATGAGCTTCGGCGATTCATTCGACGCCTACTGCGTGATTTACGCTCCTCATATCGACGGCCATCGAAGAGAACGTTTCGAAGCAGAACTTGCCCGAATTGGAGTTGAGAAGATCACCCTGATTGAGGCGAAGCGGGTCGAACCGAATGACCCTCGATTGGTCCCTTACGCGAATGCTTATAATCCCGCCGGGTTTTTAAGCCTTGCCGACGCGATCAAAACGGTGATTCATCATGCCGAGGAAAAGGGTTGGGAGAGCGTGGTGATCATGGAAAGCGACATTTTGTTCAGAAAAAATTTTAACCAGCTGTGGAATGAGGTGGAGCCGGAGGTTAAGGGCGGTAAATGGGATGTGCTCACGTTATACCGCCGGTCCCAGCTGCTTATCATCGAATCTCCACTGGAAAAAACGCGGCTGCTCCCCATGACGGATAACGCGTGCAATCATTGCGTGATCATCCGAAGGGCGTGTTACGCGCCGGCCCAGGTCTCCCTGGACTACTGCATACAAAAGGGCCAGTCGTCAGCTCGGTCCTACGGCATATTATACAGGGAGTTTGGGCGGCAGGTTTTTGCGACAAGCAAGAATCTAGCGGGCCAAGCGGGAGGGGGCTTCAGCAGCTTATCCAAGGGCACGTTCCCGTATAATAATTTCTATGCCTCCTTCAGGGCGTGCCGATCCCCGATCGAGTATCTGCTGGTCAGATCCCTGTATTACCTCCATCAAAAACTCAGGAAAGCTTTCCGACCGGCGACATAACCTGCAAGCTCGAAACTCCTTCGCGAACCTGTTAGAATCGGTTGCGATGATCACACCGGGGTGGCCCGCTTGGGGCTGGGCTCTCGCCAGCGTTTGCGCCGTCAGCCTGCTTTCCTTTTCCGGGGTCCTCCTCGCGCTGGTCTTCAACCGCCAGAAGGTGCAGCCGCTCGTGTTCGTTATGGTCGGCCTCGCGGTCGGGGCGATGTTCGGGGACACCTTCATCCACCTGCTTCCGGAGTCCTTTGAGCGGTCCGCCTCGCCCCTGGCAACCTCCCTCTACTGCCTGGCGGGGATCGGGATCTTCTTCGTCCTGGAAAAGTTCCTGCTCTGGCGCCATGACCACGCGGACGAGCACACGCATCCGCTCCACCCGGTGGGCTACCTCAACCTGGTCGCCGACGGTCTCCACAACTTCATGGATGGGATCCTGATCGGCGCCAGTTACTTGGTCAGCATCCCGATCGGGATCGGGACAACCATCGCCGTTTGCTTCCACGAGGTCCCCCAGGAGATCGGGGATTTCGGCGTGCTGCTCCATGCCGGGTTCACCCGCGCCCAGGCGCTGTGGATGAACGCCCTGACAGCCTCCCTGGCCATTGCCGGCGCGGTCACCTCGCTGCTGGTCGGCAGCTGGCTCACCCCTTTTTCCGACGCGATCCTCCCCCTGACGGCCGGCGGGTTCATCTACATCGCCGGATCGGACCTCGTTCCGGAGCTCCACAAAGAGCGGCAACCGGGCCAAGCCGCGATCCAGCTGCTGGCGATCGGCAGCGGGATCGGGCTGATGCTGCTGCTGAAACTGTGGGGCCAGGGCTGAATGTAGGGCGGGTTCTTGTGGTAAAATAATTCTTGGCCCTTCGGAGTGATCCGAGGGGCTTTTTAGCTAAAAAGTTATGGCCAGCGAACGGGAATTCGACCTATCGGACGAGGGGCAGGCGCGGCACCACATTGTCCAGATGGACAAGGAGGGGCTGATGCGCGTGCTGAGGGTCCGGGATCTGTTCGCGATTGGCTACAGCGACGTCGGCTCCTCACTCTACTACGCGCTCGGCATCACGGCCTTCTACGCGCTCGGGGCCACGCCGCTGGCGCTGGCGCTGGCCGGCATCGCCTTCTTCTGCACCACGCTCACCTACGCGGAGATGTCCTCCGCCCTTCCGGAAGCCGGAGGATCGGCCAGCTTCGCCCGGCATGCCTTCAATGACCTGGTCTCCTTCATCGCCGGATGGGCGCTGCTGCTCGACTACATCGTGACGATCGCCATCTCGGCTTTCACGGTGGGCCCCTACCTAGCTTATTTCATCCCCGCGCTCAAGGGGATGGCCAACGTGCCCTTCACGCTGATGGTGTTGGGGGTGCTGCTGGCCTTGAACATCTTCGGTATCCGGGAGTCCACCCGGATCTCCCTGCTGTTGTGCATCTTCGGCATCGCCACACAGCTGGCCATCATCCTGATCGGGGGGTTGTTCCTGCTGAACATCCCCCACATCGCGCAAATCGCGCACCAGATGCGGATCGGCGTTGCTGGGGTGGACTGGTCTCCGACCTGGCCGCAGTTCTGGAAGGGGGTCTCGATGGCGATGGTGGCCTACATCGGGATCGAGTCCATCTCCCAGCTGGGAGGGGAGGCGCGCAATCCGGGCCGCACGGTCCCGCGCGCCATGCTGCTGACCATGGTGGCCCTGTTCGTCATGTATTTCGGCATCTCCACGATCGCCCTTTCGGCCATGCACCCTAAGGTGCTGGCCACCCAGTACCTGCAAGACCCGCTCGCGGGGATCGCCGCCGCCCTTCCGGTGGGGGGCCGTTTGCTGGCCCCCTGGGTTGGCGTTCTGGGTGCGATGATCCTCTTCGTGGCGGCCAACGCCGGACTGATAGGCGCTTCCCGGCTGACATTCGCCATGGGAGAGTACTATCAAGTTCCCAGGATTTTCTACAAGCTTCATCCCCGATTCCGCACGCCGTACGTCTCGCTGAGCCTGTTCGCGGGGCTGGCCGCCCTGGTCATCCTGGTCGCCAAGCGGCTGACGTTCATCGCCGACCTGTACAACTTTGGGGCGATGCTGGCATTCAGCTTGGCGCATCTTTCCTTGCTGGGGTTGCGGATCCGCAAGCCGGATTTGGACCGGCCATTCCGGATCCCGTTCAACCTGCCGGTCGGGAAATACCATCTCCCCGTGTCTGCGATCGTCGGCCTGCTGGCCACCGTTGGCGTCTGGATTGACGTCGTCATCACCAAGCCGGCCGGCCGGAACTTGGGCTTCGCCTGGATGGCCATCGGCCTCGTCTGTTACCTGGCGTACCGCCAGAAGCAGCGGATCGCTCCGACCGCCCATGTGGAGATCGAGCGGGTGAAGGTGCCGGAATTCACCGCCGTCTCCACCCGAAAGATCCTCGTGCCGACGCTGGGCGGGACGGACACGGAGAACCTGCAGTTCGCCTGCGAGATGGCGAAGAGGCGGGGGGCCGCGGTGACCGCACTGTATGTGATCGAGGTTCCGCCGGCCCTGCCGCTGGACACCTTCTTGCCGGACCGTCTGGCGGAGGCCGACGCGGCCCTGAAGCGGGCTCAGGCGATCGGCCGGGAGTTCGAGGCGGTGGTGACCACACACCTGCTGCAGGCCCGCTCCGCCGGCCAGGCGATCCTAGACCTGGCGAAGGAGAAGAAATCCGACGTGATCGTGATGGGCACCTCTTACCGGCGCGGCGCCTCCGCGTGGCTGGGGGCCACCACCGAATACGTCGTGCGCAACGCCCCCTGCCGCGTCCTCATCTGCAAATCCCCGACGAAATAGGCCTCATGCTAGAATGGGTCTCCTGCCGAGGTAGCTCAGGTAGTAGAGCACACGCCTGAAAAGCGTGGTGTCGACAGTGCAAGTCTGTCCCTCGGCACCACTTTCGCCTATGGCCAGAAACGATAGGGCTGAAGCTGTACGCTTGCGACGAGACGGCAGGAGCTATAATGAGATCCGCCGTTTGCTCAACATCCCTAAAAGTACTCTTTCGGGCTGGTTCCGGAATATCCGTCTCTCTGCAACCCAGCGACAGCACCTCATGACCAAGAACCAGCAGGTGTGGTCCGAAAATATTATCCGCTACAATAAACTACGCGCGAAGAAAACCCGCCAAAGAACTCAGCGGGAGATTTTTGTTTCCTCGCTCCAAATCGGAAACCTGAGTCAAAGAGAGCTGCGGTTAATCGGGACGGCGCTGTATTGGGCCGAAGGCGGCAAAGGGAACCGCTGGCGTCTTCAGTTCAGCAACACCGACCCTTTTATGGTCCGGCTCATGATGCGGTTTTTCAGGGAAGTTTGTCGGGTTCCCCTTGATGTTTTCTCCGCTCAGATTCACCTTCATCCAAATATTTCTGAGCAATCGGCTAAACGATTCTGGTCGAGGGTCGCGGGTATCCCGTGTTCTCAATTCATGCGCTCACAACATATCGTCAGTCGAAGCAGCCAGGGAAAGCGCCCTCCTCGTCGACTTCCCTACGGCACATTCCATCTTTATGTGCGACGCATATCAGTTCGAAACCAAGTGCACGGCTGGATCTCAGGACTACAACAATCTCTGAACGGAATGCCTTAGGTCACTTCTTGTTTCGAATCCTCTTCCTCTGCGTTGAGAATGCCGGGCGCTCCCAAATGGCGGAGGCCTTCGCCCGGCAACACGCCCCGTCAGGCGTGGAGGTCTTCAGCGCCGGTTCCCGCCCTCTTTCCAAAATTCATCCCATCGTAGCGGAAACGATGCGAGAGGCCGGTCTTGAGATTTCCGACCGGGTGCCGAAAGGCCTGTCCGATCTCCCGCGGGAGATGTTTGACCTGGTCGTCGGCATGGGCTGCGGGGACGCCTGCCCGGCCGCGCGGGCCAAACGACGGATCGCCTGGGATATCCCGGATCCCAAGAGCCGGCCGCCGGAAGAGGTCCGAAGAATCCGGGATCAGGTTGACTCCCAAGTCCGCCGGCTGATGGCCGGCTTAAGGCCGGTCCGGCTGAGAGCTTGGCCGACGGTCTTGAGCGGGATCGTCCTGTTCCTCGGCATCGCTTTCATGATGCTGACCTCCCTCTTCCTTTCCCCGATCCTGGGCCTCTCCGCTCCGGAGAGAGGACTCACCCGGGTAGCGGAGCGGACAATGCAGCTGCGGGAAGGGATGCGGGAGATCTCTCCCTGGGAACGCCGCCTGCACTCAGGTTTAGACCCCTCTCTGGGCTCGCCGGAAGAGCTCTCCCAGTTATTCGAGTGGCACCGGGAGCTGGTCCGCTCGAAAGATCAGGCGATCCTGCTCAACCTTCCGGCAATCATGACGCACGCGAGCGTGCTGCTGGGGGAATTCGGCCAACTGGAAACCCTGGACAAGCAGACCCGAAATTGGCTGGCCCACGCCCCGTACCCAGTCCCGGTTTACGCACTGCTGCTGCGAGCCGCTTATTTCTCGGACCCGGCACCCCTGCATTGGAACGGCCTGCTCCGGGAGCTGCTGCCGCCGAGCGGGTTCCGTGACCGGCTTGAGGAAAAGCTTTCTCGCAAGAGCGGGGAGACCGCGCGGGCGGACGCGGTCCGGCAAGAGGGCCGGCAGGTTTCCCGGCGGCTGCTCCAGCGGTACCGTCTCCTGACCGTGCTGGACTTGAGTATCCTCTTCCTGTCCGCTGGGGTTCTTGCCATGACGTTCAAGCGGCCGGCCGGGTTCTGGAGAACGGGCCCGGTCTCAATCCCTCCTCCTTGGCCGGCCGGGGCCGGGATGGCGGTGCTGGCGCGCGGGTGCGCGCTGGGGATCCTGCTGGCTTGTCTCTTGGCCTTCCTTCCGACCATCTCCTCTCCGGCCGGGATGCTCCTCTCTTACACGCTCTGGCCTTTGCCGATTCTTTTCCTGGCCAGGCGCCTGCTCTGCCCGAAGGGGTTCCGGCTGCGCGAAGAATTGGGGCTGAGCCCGCCGGCCAAGGGGTGGTGGAAGCTGGCGCTGCTGGCAGCGCTGGCGCTGGGGGCCGATTCGCTGGGGGGTTGGCTCATCGGAATGGCCGGCTCTTTCCTTCGCCTGCCCAACCATTGGGCGGAAAACTTCGATGAGGAGCTGGTGTTCGGTTCGGCCTCCGCGCTGGGGCTGAGCCTGGCGGGGATTGTCCTGGTGGGGCCTTTCTTCGAGGAGGTGGTCTTTCGGGGATTCCTTTACGGCACGCTGCGGGGCCGGTTCAGCCGCGCGGCGGCGGCACTCGCCAGCGCCGGGCTCTTCTCTCTGGCGCACGGCTACGGTTTGGTCGGGTTTGTGTCGGTTTTCTGGAGCGGGATCGTGCTGGCGTGGATTTACGAGGAAGGCGGGTCGCTGTGGCCCAGCATCGCGGTGCATGGAACCGGGAACCTTCTCTATTCGCTGAACGTGATCGCGATGCTGCGAGGGCTGAGTTAGGGGACGGTGGTCCGGCTCCCGGGGCGCGTGATCGGCACCCCCTCCTTACAGAGGGGGCAGACATCCGCCTGGAATGTTTTCAGGTCCAGGCTCAGCAGCGCGTGGTACTTCACGTCGAAGGAGGCCCACCCGTTCGAGCGGTCCACCAGGGCCCCCACGCCGGCGACGCTGGCGCCGGTTCCTCGGATCAGGTCAATCAGTTCCTGGACCGATCCGCCAGTGGTGACCACATCCTCCACCACAAGCACTTGATCCTTCGGGCCCACGTGGAACCCGCGCCGAATCTGGAGTTTCCCATCCTGCCGCTCGGAAAACACCGAGCGGACGCCGAGCTGCCGGGCGGTCTCGTAGGCCACCAGGATTCCGCCCATCGCCGGGCCGGCCACGCAGGTCACCTCGTCGCTCAGGAACCGCTGCGCCAGGGCCTGGCAGGCGCGCGCCGCCAGCGTCGGGTGCTGCAGGATCATCGCGCATTGGAGATATTCCCGGCTGTGCAGCCCGCTTGAGAGGAGGAAGTGCCCTTCCAAAAAGGCCCCGCAGCCCTGGAACAGACGCATCACCTCACTGGGGCGCATGGGGCATCCATCGGTGTTTTCGGGCAGCTTGACAAACCGCTTCCGCCAGCCGCTCAAGACGCTCAACCGGCCCCGCCCCGACTCGATAGTCGGCGGATGGGATCTCGGTGAGGATCACCTCGGCCGGACGTTCCGGGATGCCGGTCAACCGGGCGGCCAGACTGCCGGCGTCCACGCCGACCGGCATCCGGCTGCCGTCCAGGATGACCAGCTGCGGTTTGAACTCCTCCGCCATCCGCAGCGCCTCCTCCGGATCCCGCGCGAGGGCGGTTGAGCAGCGCAGCGGGCGCTCCTCCGATTCGAAGTACGGCTTCAGGAACTGCTCGTACGCCTCCTGGCTGCCTTCCACAAACAGGAGCCGGATCCCCTCTTTCCCGGGCCCGGCGGAAGAGGAAGCCCCGAGTTTGGATTTTCCTTCGAGAAGAGCCTCCACCTCCCGGGTCAGGTCCATCAGTGAAACCGGTTTGGTCCAGACCTTGCCCACCTTGAGCCGGCCCAGCTGCTCCTGGTATTGGTCCGAGAAGCCGGTGATCACCAGCACCTTGGTCTCCGGATAGTGGGTCCGGATCTTTTCCAAAACAGCGATACCGTTAATGCCGGGCATCTGCAGATCCAGGATCACCACCGAGGGCCGCTTCTGTTCGATCTGTTCCAGCGCCTGGTCCCCATAGAAGGCCTTGAGCACCTCATGCCCTTTTTGCTTGAAGAACCCTTCCAGCGCGAAGGTGACCGCCGCTTCATCATCCACGATCAATATTGATTTTCCCATCACGCTCGCGAACACTCTTCTAAAATCCGGCCCGCGGCGGCCGCGGGATCCGACGCTTCCAGGATCAGCCTGCCGACCACCAGATAATCGGCGCCGGCCCGGAGCGCCTCCAACGGCCCGGCCGTCCGCTGCTGGTCGTGCGTTTCCTTGCCTTGAGGGCGAATGCCGGGCGTCACGATGAGGAAGTTTTCCCCGCAGGCCCCGCGGATCCCCGCGGCCTCTTGGGCGGAGGCAACCACCCCGTTCAAACCGGCGGAGCAAGCCAATTTCGCCAGGGAAAGGACTTGGGTTCCCACCGTATTGCGCACCCCCAGTTCCGCCAGGTCCTTCTCCGCCATCGAGGTGAGCACCGTCACACCGATGAGCAGCAGGCCACTTTCTTGGGCGGCTGCGGAAGCCGCCCGCATCATAGCACTCCCTCCCTGGATATGCACGTTCGCCATCCAGACCTTGAGCCCGGCCGCGGCCCGGACCGCTCCGGCCACTGTGTTCGGAATATCGTGGAATTTCAGGTCGAGGAACACCTTCCCGCCCGCCTGATGCACTTGCTCCACCGCCTCCGGCCCGGCCTGAGTGAAGAGGTTCAGCCCCACCTTGAAATGCGTGACCCCCAGCGGCGCCAGCTGCTTGACCAGGCGGACCGCGTCCTCCGTTTTGTCCACGTCCAGCGCCACGATGAGGCGCTCTTCAGGTTTTAGCTTCACCCTGACACCACCTGCGGGACCCCCCGCAGCCGTTCCGGCACCTGCAGCCGGCCGGTCAGCTCCGAAGGGCACCGCAGCTTGTGCTCTGAAAGGTATCTCTTCAGCCCCTCGATCACTTCCAGCGGGGCTTTCGGGTTGACGTAGTTGACGGTGCCCAGCTGGACGGCGTTCGCGCCGCAGAGCAGGAACTCCGCCGCGTCCTCGGCGGTCATGATGCCGCCCAGGCCGATGATCGGGGTCTTCGGCAGCGCCCGCCGTACCTGCCAGACCATCCTCAGCGCTACCGGCTTCACCGCCGGGCCGCTCAATCCCCCGGTCACCGTGGCGATCCTTGGCTTCCAGTTGCGGGAGTCGACCGCGATCGCCAGCAGCGTGTTGATGAGGGAGAGGGCGTCGGCCCCTCCCTCCACGGCCGCCCGGGCGATCTGCGCCGCGTCGGTCACGTTCGGCGAGAGCTTGGCGATGACCGCCCGGCGGGTCCGGCGCCGGACCTTTCTGACCACCTCCTCGGTGAGCTTTGGTGTAACGCCGAACTCGATCCCGCCCCGCTCGCAGTTCGGGCAGGAGAGGTTCAGTTCCAGGGCGTCAATGCCCGGCACGTCGTCGAGCCGGGCGGCCAGCTCCACGTACTCGCTGATCCGCTCCCCGACGATGTTGACGATGATCCTCGGGCCCTTGAGCTTCCGAAGGAACGGCATCTTCTTTTGGATGAAGGCCTCCAGGCCGACGTTCTGCAGACCGATCGCGTTGATCATGCCGGAGGGGGTTTCGTAAATGCGGGGGGCCGGGTTGCCGGAACGGGGCTTGAGTGAAATGGATTTCGTGATGATCCCGCCCAGCCGGCTGACATCGTACAGCCGGTGATACTCCTCCCCATAACCGAAACACCCAGAGGCCACCAAGACAGGGTTCTGGAGGCGGAGCTTTCCAACCCGCACCCTCAAGTCTACGTCCGTCAATATATTACGTGCCCCCGTAGCGCTTGAGAGCCTCTTGCGCCTCTGTGTCATCCGGGCTGTATTTTAGAGCTGCCTTATAGAACATCTTGGCATACTCCAAATCTCCTCGTTCTTTCTCGGCAATCTCTGCAAGAAGAAAATAGGTTCGGGACATGAAGGGGTTCATTCCGGGATCGGAAGCGATGTACACATCGAGAATATTCCTCGCTAGCAGCAAATGTTCTTCGGCGTCCTGCACCATCATGTCGCGACCTTCTTTTGATGCTCCCTGCGACGATTGCCACAGGAGATTCCCGTAGATAACATGGATAGCCGCGTGCGCGGGATTAATCCGCACCGCGTGATTAAGACTTTGAATCACCGCGCTGGGCATTCTCGTCTGAAGTGCCCCTTGCGCTGTCATCCAAATATTTTCAGTCTCCTCATCCAAGGCTTTGTTATCCGAGACGTTTGGATCCACAGAGAAAATTTCGGACTTCCGGATGGCGGCCTCAAATGCACCGCGGTAATTCTCGAACCTGCCTGCCGGAGCCTGGCAGCCCAAAACCGCTAGAACGTCTTCCTTTACCGCGATGAGCATGAGCGCTCGGATAGACGCGCCTGAATCATCCGCAATTTCCATCTCCAGCAACTGTCCTTCTGCATTTCGAATAGAGGCGGTTTCTTGTTTGAGAACTTTCCCTTTGGTCCCTTCGATAAATCTCGAGCTGTATTTGTCTAGGAGTTGCTCCGGCGTCTTCATCCCGGGAGATGGCGCCGGCAGATCCAGTGAGGCGGAAGCGTGATAATACTTAAGAACCCTGATGTTGATCCCCCCGGTTCCGGTTTTATCCTCAGCCGGAACAAATGCCACAGCATAGGGGTGTTGTTCCCGAAGTTCCGCCGCTCGCCAGCCTTTAGGGTAAACGACGTTGACGGCGCGATCGGAAACGGTAAAGGTTTCCATTTCCGGTTCGCTTGCCAAAACCATTTTGCTTCCACAAAGAACTCCGGCACCTATAAGAAGAACTGGGATGGCACGGTCTAATCGCAGTCTCCTTCCCTGAAGAAATCGGGTATTCATCTATTACCTCCAGATGATCGCTTCGGAGGCAAAAACCGGGCCTTCAGTGCAGACCCGCTGGAAACGGGCGTGGCTGCCGGGGGGCTCGGTGTTGACCTCCACGACGCAGCCCATGCAGCAGCCCATCGCGCAGCCCATCCGCTCCTCCAAGGAGACCTGCGCCGGGATCCCTCGCCGGCGGGCCAGCGCCGCGGCGGCCGCCATCATGCCGGTCGGCCCGCAGATGTAGAAGATGAGGTTCCGTTCGTCCTGAGCCCGTCGAAGGACGAACGGAGGTCGGTCATACTTCGACAAGCTCAGCATGACCGGATGCTTGGACAGCAAATCCACCACGCTTCCTTGACATCCCAGCGTCCCGTCATCCGTCGCGGCGCGGACCGGCACCCCCAGTTTCCGGAAATCCTCCCGGCAGATCACCCACTCCTTCGTGCGAGCGCCGAGGAACGCGGCCACCTGGATTTTCTTTTGGAGCAGCCGCTTCGCCAGGAAGACCAACGGCGGGATCCCGACCCCGCCCCCGATCAAAACGGCCTGTTTGCCCTTTGGAGGGGCCGTGAACGGCTCCCCCAGCGGCCCGATGAAGTCGGCCTTGCCCCCTTCCGGCAGCTCCGCCAGCGTCCGGGTGCCGAGCCCCACCACCTTGTACGCGATATCCAGCGTCCCGCGGCCCCGGTCCACGTCCAGGAGACTGATCGGCCGGCGCAGCAGCGGGTAAGTCACGCTCTCCTCCCCGCAGCGCAGGTGGATGAACTGCCCCGGCATCGCCTGCCGGGCGACGGAGGGCGATTTCAGCCGCATCCGGTAATGGTCCCGGGCGATCTTCCGATGGAGCAGGATCTTTCCCTTCTCTTGGACCATCACACCTTTACCTTTTTCCGTTTCTCCGGCAAGTCGGGTTGGAGCTTCTGGTTCCACTCCTGCAGCGAGCAGACGTCGTAGCCCCGCTCCCGAAGCGCCGCGATGCCGGTCACCAGGGCGCCGGCGCCCTGGATCGTGGTGACGCAGGGGATCCCCCGCGCGACGGCCAGCGACCGGATCCGGGTTTCGTCCTCCTTCGTGGCCTTGCCGGCCGGTGTGTTGATGATCAGGTCCACCTTCGAGTTGCGCAGGAAATCCAGCACGTCCGGCCGGCCCTCGTAGATTTTCATCACCTCGCCGACCTCCAGCCCCTCCTTGCGCAGGAACGCAGCGGTCCCCCGCGTGGAGACCAGCTTGAAGCCCATGCTCTGCAGACGGCGGGCAATCGGCAGTGCGGCTGGCTTGTCCCGGTCCTTGACACTCACAAAGACCGTCCCTTCCAGAGGGACCTTTTGGTAGGTGGCAATCTGCGCCTTGGCGAAGGCCAGCCCGAAGGAAGCATCGATCCCCATTACCTCGCCGGTGGATCTCATCTCGGGCCCCAAGATGATGTCCACGCCGAAGAACCGGCTGAACGGGAAGACCGATTCCTTGACGCAGGTGAATGGGACCGGCACCTCCCGTGTGAAGCCCAATTCCTTTAAGCTGGAGCCGGTCATCACCTTGGCTGCGATGCTCACCAACGGGACGCCGATCGCCTTGGAGACGAACGGCACGGTCCGGGAGGCGCGGGGATTCACCTCCAGCACGTAAACTTCAGCGCCCTTCACCGCGAACTGGATGTTCATCAGCCCCTTCACGTTCAGCTCCTGGGCCAAGCGGTGGCTGGCGCGGCGGATCTGCTCGATCACGTCGGGGCCGAGCGTGTGGGGCGGAAGCACCATCGCTGCGTCCCCTGAATGGACACCCGCCTCCTCCACGTGCTCCAGGATGCCTCCGATCACCGCGGTCTTCCCGTCGGCCACCACGTCCACATCCACCTCGATCGCGTCCTCCAGGAACTTGTCCACCAGGATCGGGTGCTCGGGGACCACCCGGACCTCTTTCGCCATGTAGGCCCGCAGGCCCTCCTCGTCGTAGACGATCTCCATGGCCCGCCCGCCCAGCACGTAGGAGGGCCGCACCAGCACCGGGAAGGTGAGTTTCCGGGCCACCGCCACCGCCTCCTCGGTTTCCATCGCGGTCCCGTTGGGAGGCTGCTTGAGCCCCAGCTTATCGATCAGTTGGCTGAACTTTTTCCGGTCCTCCGCCCGGTCGGTCGCCTCCGGCGCGGTGCCGATGATCGGCACCCCCGCTTTCTCCAGCGCCAGCGCCAGGTTCAGGGGTGTCTGTCCCCCCAGCTGGATGATCACCCCCTCCGGCTTCTCCTGCTCCACGATGTTCAGCACATCCTCCAGCGTGAGCGGCTCGAAATAAAGGACATCGGAGGTGTCGTAATCGGTGGAGACGGTCTCCGGGTTGGAGTTGACCATAATCGTCTTGTAGCCGGCCTCCCGCAGCGCGAAGACCGCCCGCACGCAGCAGTAGTCGAACTCGATCCCCTGGCCGATCCGGTTCGGGCCTCCGCCGAGGATCATGATCTTTTTCACGTCATTGCGAGGCGAAGCCGAAGCAATCTCCCTGGCGCCAGGGGATTGCTTCGCCCCTTCGGGGCTCGCAATGACTTCAGGGAGGCGCTCATACGTTGAATAGTAGTAAGGGGTGACCGCCTCGAATTCCCCGGCGCAGGTGTCCACCATGTAGAAAACCGGCTTGATCCCCCAGGACAAGCGCAGCTTCCGGATCTCTTGCTCGCCCTTGTTCCAGAGGAAGCCCAATTGCCGGTCGCTGAACCCGTATTGCTTGGCCTTGAGCAGTATCTCTTTGTCCGGCTTGGATCCCTTTAGCTCCTGTTCCAGATCCACGATCTGCCGGATCTCTCGCAGGAACCAGGGGTCGATCCGGGTGAGCCGCTGGATCTCCTCTTCCGTCATGCCGGCGGCAAACGCTTGCCGCAGCACGAAGATCCGGTCCGCATTGGGGGTCCGCAGCTTCCTCCGCATTTCCTCTTCCGGCAGGGGGACGTCTTTGCCGTCGGCGCCCAGCCCCGCCCGGCCGATCTCCAGCGAGCGCAGGCCCTTTTGAAGCGCTTCCTTAAACGTTCGCCCGATCGCCATCACCTCGCCGACCGATTTCATCTGGACGGTCAAGGTAGGGTCGGCCCCCGGGAATTTCTCGAAGGCCCAGCGGGGGATCTTCACGACGCAGTAGTCCAGCGCCGGCTCGAAGCAGGCCGGCGTTTTTCGCGTGATGTCGTTGGGGAGCTCATCCAGCGTGTAGCCGACCGCTAGCTTCGCCGCGATCTTTGCGATCGGGAAACCGGTCGCCTTAGAAGCCAGCGCCGAGGAGCGGGAAACGCGCGGGTTCATCTCGATCACGACCCGCCGTCCGGTTTCCGGGTGCACGGCGAACTGGATGTTGGAGCCCCCGGTTTCGACGCCGATCGCCCGGATTACTGTGATCGCCTCGTTGCGCATCTCCTGATATTCCCGGTCGGTCAGCGTCTGCACGGGGGCCACCGTGATCGAGTCGCCGGTGTGAACCCCCATCGGGTCCAGGTTCTCGATCGAGCAGACGATGACCACGTTGTCCTTGCGGTCCCGCATCACCTCCAGCTCAAACTCCTTCCAGCCCTCGATCGACTCCTCGATCAGCACCTCGGAGGACATGCTTAAGGAGAGGCCCGCCTCCGCGATCCGTTGGAACTCGTCCCAGTTGTAGGCGATGCCGCCGCCGGTCCCGCCCAGCGTGAAGGCGGGGCGGATCACCGCCGGGAAGCCGATCTGCTCGGCTACCTGCTTGGCCTCGTCAAGCGTATGGGCCACTCCGCTGCGGGGCACGTCCAGGCCGTGCGCCAGCACCGTCTGCTTGAACAGTTCCCGTGCTTCGGCCTTCCGGATCGCCTCGGCGTTGGCGCCGATCATCTCCACGCCGTATTTCTCCAGCACGCCCGATTCCGACAGCTGCATCGCGACGTTTAGGCCCGTTTGCCCGCCCAGCGTCGGCAGAAGGGCGTCGGGCTTCTCCCGCGCGATGATCTTCTCCACCGCCTCGGCGGTCACCGGCTCGATGTAGGTGCGTGAGGCGAATTCCGGGTCGGTCATGATGGTGGCGGGGTTGGAGTTGACCAGCACCACCGAGTAGCCCTCCTCCCGCAGCGCCTTGCAGGCTTGGGTGCCGGAATAGTCGAACTCGCAGGCTTGCCCGATGATGATCGGGCCGGAGCCGATGATCAGGATTTTATGGAGGTCAGCTC
>CAYJTM010000017.1:0-17323 GCA_964373055.1 uncultured Planctomycetia bacterium | reverse complement strand
AGCTGGCCAACGCCTTGAAGCCGGTGGTGCTGCCGGGCGAGGTGATGGAGGCCCGGGTGATTAAAGAGGGCAAGGAGTACAACCAGGGCGTGGCCTACCTGGACGACGGAACGATGGTGGTGGTCGAGCAGGGACGCAACCTGATCGGCCAGACCGTGAAGGTGATGGTGACCAGCGTCCTGCAGACCGCCGCCGGCCGGATGATCTTCGCCAAGCCGGAAGGGGAGGAGCAGCACCGGCCGAACTGGAGGCCGGCGGGCAGGCAGGGGTGAGTGTCGCCGCCGTGGTCGTTGCCGGCGGGGTCGGCAAGCGCCTCAAGTCCAGGGTGCGGAAATCCTTTGTCTTGCTGGCCGGCCGGCCGATGCTCGGCTGGGTCTTGAGGGCCCTTGAGCGGTCGCCGTCGGTCGGCGAGATCGTGGTCGTCGCCCATTGGAAGGACTTGGCCGCCGCCCGGCAGCTGGCCCGCCGCGAACGGGCGGCCAAGGTGTCGGCCGTGGTGCCGGGCGGGGATTCCCGGATGGCCTCGGTCGCCGCCGGCCTGAAGGCGCTGCCGGCCCGCGCCAAGTGGGTGCTGGTGCATGACGCCGCCCGCCCGCTGGTGACCCCGCAGCTTATCGAAGCCACTGTCAAGGCCGCCCGCCGCGCGAAGGCGGCCATCGCCGCGGTGCCGGTGGCGCCCACCATCAAGCAGGCGAGGGGCGGCTGGGTTGAGAAGACGCTTGACCGGAGTAGGCTCTGGGCGGTCCAGACGCCGCAGGTTTTTGAGCGCAAGCTCCTGGAAAAAGCGCACAAGCAGGCCAATGGGTTTGTGGCGACCGATGACGCCGCGCTGGTGGAAGCGATGGGCAAGCGCGTGAAGATCGTCCCCGGCTCCGAGCGGAACATCAAAGTGACCACGCCGGAAGACCTTATTGTGGCGCGGGCGTTGTTGCGTGTGTCATTGCGAGGAGCGAATGCGACGAAGCAATCTCGATTTTAAAGGCAAGATTGCCACGGCTGGCTGCGCCAGCCTCGCAATGACGTCCTGTCTATGCGTATAGGCATCGGTTTTGACATCCACCGGTTAGTGGAAGGCCGCTCCCTTTTATTGGGCGGAGTGAAGATCCCCTCCACCAAGGGACTGCTGGGCCATTCGGATGGGGACGTGCTGCTGCACGCCCTCTGCGACGCCCTGCTGGGGGCGGTCGGGGCGGGGGACATCGGCTCCTATTTCCCCGACAGCGACCCCAAGTGGAAAGGGGCCTCCAGCCAAATCTTCCTTGAGAAGGCGACGGAGCTGGCCGGGCGGAAGTCCCTGCGTGTGGAAAACGTGGATGCCGTGATCCTAGCGGAGGAGCCGAAGCTCGGCCCCCACCGGATGGCGATCCAGCGCTCCATCGCGCAGATGCTCCGGGTAAAGGATGACCGGATCAACGTGAAGGCCAAGACAATGGAGAAGCTGGGGCCGATCGGAGAAGGGGAAGCGATGGCTTGCTACGTGGTGGTCCTTTTGGAGAAGGAATGAGAGAGTCCCTGATTTACGGGTTGAGTGCCGCGATTCTCACGGCGCTTTGGCTGCGCTGGGCGATGAAGTCCGAGGTCCGGGCCGCGCTGGATCGGGACCCCGCCGCCCGCTCCGGGTGGGAGGTGCTGCTGCTTTATCCCAGCGTCTCGGCGGTCGCCTTCCACCGGGTCTCCCACGCTCTGCACCGGGCGGGGCTACCGGGTTTTAGGTTCCTGGCCCGGCTGATCTCGCAGGGGGCCCGCGCCGCGACCGGCATCGAGATCCATCCCGGCGCCAAGATCGGCAAGGGGCTCTTCATTGATCACGGCATGGGGGTGGTCATCGGCGAGACCGCCGAGATCGGCGACAACGTCACGCTGTTCCAGGGGGTGACACTCGGCGGCACCGGCAAGGAGAAGGGCAAGCGCCACCCGACCGTCCGCGACAACGCGGTGATCGGCGCGGGGGCCAAGGTGCTTGGCAGCATCACCATCGGCAAGAACGCGCAGATCGGCGCCAACGCCGTGGTGATCCGGGAGGTTCCGGCCAACTCGGTGGTGGTCGGGGTGCCGGGCCGCGTTATCCGGCAGAACGGGGAGAAGCTCCGCCAGGAGTAAGGTCATGCCGATTTACTTCACCAACACTCTTACCGGCAAGAAGGCCGAATTCCGTCCGCTTAATCCTTCCGAAGTCACCATGTACGTCTGCGGCGTCACCGTCTACGACGACTGCCACATCGGCCACGCCCGCGGCGCCGTGGTCTTCGACACGCTGCGGCGGTTTTTGGAGGCGCAGGGACTCAAAGTCCGTCACGTCCGCAACATCACCGACGTGGACGACAAGATCATTGACCGCGCGCGGCAACGGGGTCAGACCCCTTGGGGTCTGACCCCATCAGGTTTAAAGGAGGCCACCCAGGCGGTGGCTTCTTTTTACACCAGGCGGTTCCAGCAGGACTTCGCCCGGCTGGGCCTCTTGCCGCCGGAATCGGAGCCGAAGGCGACCGAGTTCATCCCCAAGATGATCGCCTTCATCCAGGAGCTGATCGCGCGCGGCATGGCCTACCCGGCGGTGGACGGCGTCTACTTTTCCGTGCGTAAACTGGGCGAGTACGGCAAGCTCTCGCGGCAGAAGCCGGACCAGATGATGGAGAACGCCCACGTGGACGCCGGGCAGGGCAAGAAAGACCCGCTCGATTTCGCGCTGTGGAAGAAGGCCAAGCCGGAGGAGCCGAGCTGGCCCAGCCCCTGGGGAGAGGGCCGCCCCGGCTGGCACACTGAATGCACCACCATGTCCACGGACCTGCTCGGAGAGGCCTTCGACATCCACGGCGGCGGGCAGGACCTGGTCTTCCCGCACCACGAGAATGAATTGGCGCAGGCGATCGGGGCGGGCAAGCCGTTCGCCCGGACTTGGCTGCACAACGGGCTCCTCACCGTGAACGGGCAGAAGATGTCCAAGTCCCTCGGCAACTTCGTGACGATCGAGGAGGCCTTGAAGAAGCACCCCGCCGATGTGCTGAGGATGTTTTTCCTGAGCGCCCATTACCGCTCGCCGCTGGACTTCACCTGGGAGCGCCTCGACGAAGCGGCCCACGCCTATGAGCGCTGGACCGGATTCATCGCGCACAGCCAAAGGGCCGGCGCGGACGGAGCCGGGACGGCAGAGATTGAAGCGGAGTTCCGGGAGGCGATGGAGGATGACTTGAACACTCCGCGCGCCCTGGCCTGCCTCCATCGGTTGGCCGGGCATCCGGGCGCCTCCGGCAAGCTGCGGGAGATGGGGAAGGTGCTGGGTTTTTTTCAGTCAGCCGAGAAGACCGATCCCGCGGCTGAAAAACTGATCGCCGAGCGGGATGAAGCAAGACGGAAGAAGGATTTCGCGACCTCGGACAAGATCCGGAAGCAACTCACCGAAATGGGCTACGTCGTCGAGGACACCACCGGAAAAACCGTGGTGCGCAAGCGTGTCTAAGGGAGTGTTCATCACCTTTGAGGGGCCGGAAGGAGCCGGCAAATCCACGCACGCCAAGTTGCTGGCGACGTGGCTCAAGCGGCGCGGCCGCCGCGTGCTCCACACGCGGGAGCCGGGCGGCACGGTGATCGGCGGCAAGCTGCGCCGGATCCTGCTCGATTCGAAACCCGGCTCAATGGACGCGGCGGTGGAGCTTCTGCTCTACGAGGCCAGCCGCGCGGTGCTGGTGAGCGAGGTGATCCGACCGGCACTGAAAGCCGGCAAGGTGGTGATCCTGGACCGGTTCCAGGATTCCACCTGGGTCTACCAGGGGTTCGCCGGCGGCATGGACCGGAAACTCGTGGAACATCTAGGGGAAATCGCCACCAGCGGCCTTCAGCCGGACCGGACGATCCTGCTGGATCTCCCGGCCCGGCAGGGGCTTTCCCGCGTGCGGCGGCCCAACCGGATGGAGGCGAAGCCGGTGTCGTTCCACGAGAAGGTGCGGCGCGGTTATCTTCACTTGGCGAAAATAAACAAGAAACGGATCCGGCTGATCCGGGCGGACCGGCCGATGGCGGAGGTTCAGGAAGCGGTGAGAAAGGCAGTGCAAAGTGTCCTTCGATGACCTGATCGGGCATGAAGCGGCGGTCCGCCTGCTCAAGGGGCAGATCGAGCGGGATCGGCTGGCCCATTCCTACCTGTTCACCGGGCCGGAGGGGATTGGCAAGCGGAGGCTTTCGGAGGAGTTCGCCCGTGCGGCCGGCTGCGAAGAGCACGACCTGCTGATCGTCACGCCCGACCCGGAGAAGGGGGAGATCCTCATCGAGCAGGTCCGGGCGATGGAGCAATGGATGATGCTCACCCCCTACGGCGGCAAGCGGAAAGCGGTGATCCTGGACCCGGCCGAGAACCTCACCGAGGAATCCACGCACGCCTGCCTGAAGATCCTGGAAGAGCCGCCGGCCCGCAGCATCTTCCTGCTGATCTCGACGGCGGAGCACCGGCTGCCGGCGACCCTGCTCTCCCGCTGCCACAAGGTCCGCTGCTCCCCGCAGGGGATCGAGCGGACCGCCTCCGCCCTCCAAAAAGAGGGCTTGGATCCCGCCGCCGCCCGGATGCTGGCGATCTCCTCCGGGGGCCGGCTCGGGATGGCGCTGCAGTTCCACCGGACCGGCCGGCTGGCCAAGCGCAACGCCGCGTTGGACCAGATCCTGGAGGCGCGCAAGAGGAAAGACCTGGAGAACCCCTTTCCGCCGAAGACCTCCCGCAAGGAGATCGAGGAATACGTGGAGTGGTACGCCAGCTGGTGCCGCGACCTCCTGGTGCTTTCAATGGGAGGAGATCCCAGTTTAGTCATCCACCAGGATCGCCTCGAGGAACTGAAAAAGCTCGTCATTGCGAGGAGCGCAGCGACGAAGCAATCTCCCGGAGACCTCGCGCCGATCTTCAACCAGGTGGACCGGGCCTACCGCGTGCAGGACGCGGTGCGGAAGAACGCCCTCGTCAAATCGGCCCTGTCGGTGCTGCTTTTCAATGGCTAAGCCGTTCTATCTCACGACGCCGCTTTACTACGTCAACGCGAAGCCGCACATCGGCCACGCCTACACCACCGTCGTGGCCGACACGCTGGCCCGCGCCCACCGCCAGCGGGGGGAGATGGTCTTCCTGCTGACCGGCACCGACGAGCACGGAGAGAAGATCTCGCAAGCGGCGCAGGGGCAGGGGATCTCCCCGAAGGAGTTCGTGGACCGCAACTCCGACACCTTCCACTCCCTCTGGAAATTGCTCAACATCTCCTACGACAAGTTCATCCGGACGAGCGACCCGGCCCACCAGGTGATCGTCCAGAAGGTCCTCGAGAAGCTTAAAGACCAGCTGGAGCTGGGTAAATACAAATTCTGGTACTGCGTTCCCTGCGAGACCAGCTTCGGGCTGAGGGAGGTGGAGACCGCCAAGGCGGTCTGCCCGCAGTGCCAGCGGCCGGTCTCCCAGGTGGAGGAGGAGGATTATTTTCTTCCGCTCGAGAAGCACCGGGCCTGGCTCAAGGAATACATTCAGAAGAACCCGGACTTCATCTGCCCGGAGTCCCGCCGCAACGAGGTGCTCGGGATGCTCACCGATGAGCTGCCGGCCCTCTGCGTCACCCGCCCGAAAGAGCGGGTCCCCTGGGGGATCCCGGTCCCCTTCAGCCCGAACCACACCACCTACGTCTGGTTCGACGCCCTGCTCAATTACATCAGCGCCCTGGAGTGGCCGGACAACGAGAAGTTCCGCCGCTACTGGCAAGAGAGCGGCGGGCCCCTGCACCTCGTCGGCAAGGACATCATCCGGCACCACGGGCTCTACTGGCCGATCATCCTGCACGCGCTGGGCATGCAGCCGCCGAAGATGGTCTTCGCGCACGGCTGGTGGCTGATTAGGGGAGAGAAGATCTCCAAGTCGAAGGGGAACATCGTGGATCCGCAGGCGGTGGTGGAGGCCTACGGCCTGGACGCGGTTCGCTACTTCATGCTGAGGGACGTCCCCTTCGGCGACGACGGCATCTTCTCCGAGGAAGCTCTCACCAAGCGGATCAACTCCGACCTGGCGAACGACCTGGGCAACCTGGTTTACCGGACCTTGACGATGATCGAAAAGCACACCGGCGGAAAGATCCCGCCAGGAAAGCCGGACGCGGGGTTAGTGGATCTAGCGGCCCAAGCGGAGAAGGGGGTCTGGACCGGCCTATCCAACCTGGCGCCCGGCGACGCCCTCAAGGCCCTCTGGGAGCTGATCACCCGCGCGAACAAATTGGTGGAAGAACGGGCCCCCTGGACGCTGGCCAAAGAAGGGAAGCGGCAAGAGTTGGAGTCCTTCCTCTATCAGCTCTCCGACACGGTCCGCGCGATCGCCCTGCTGCTCTGGCCCTTCCTGCCCGGCACCGCCGAATCCACCTGGAAACAGCTCGGCTTCGCCACCGACCTCGGCGCCCAGCACCTGCCCGCGGCGCTCAAGGAGCATATCCCCGCGGGCCAGGCGATCTCCAAAGGCCAGCCCCTCTTTCCCCGGCTTCAATAAAATTCCGTTCGTGCTGAGCCTGTCGAAGCATGGTCGCCTCTCCCTTGACAAAGGGTCTTTCTCGAAGTAACCTTATAACTGTAGGTTATATGAATATATGGCGATCCCAAAGTTCAACACCTATGGCTTACTGCCGCCTGGAATCCATCCTGCGACGATGGGAGAGGTGGAAGTAACGCTCGCTTTCAGCGCTAAGAGACGCTCTTTGATCGAGGATGGCTTGAAACCTGTTGCCAAAGAACTCGTGAAGATGGGGGTCTCGGAACTGTACGTGGATGGCAGTTTCGTGACTGAAAAACCGTCACCGGACGACGTGGATGGTTTTGTATTGGCCGAATCGACCTCGGACCTGTATCGGGATGTTGCCGGGGAGTGGGAACGGTGGAAGGGTCAGTACCGGATGGATGTTTTCCCGGCCGCGACGGATATGAATAATGAAGGGTCTCGGAGTTATTTCGAGGAGTTGTTTGGTCATACGAAGGGTGAACCGCCCCAGGCCAAGGGGCTTCTGAAGCTGAAGTTAAGGGGGTGACGCCATGTTCATGATCAAGAGCGAAGACCAGCGCCAGAAGACCTTGAAGCGAATCGAGGGGATTGAAACTCAGACCCGGAAGATTCAGTCTGAGCGCGGGGAAGAAAAATCGGCAGCTTTCACGAAGGTCCTGCGCCGTCACCTGGAAGAATTCAAAGAACAGGTGCGCGCGTATGATGAATTAAAGAAAAAAGGTTTAGAACCATTGCGCCCGAAGCATCTCTCGGAGGTGGGCCCTTATTTGGTGAGGGCCAGGATCGCGTCCGAGATGACCCAAAGTGATTTAGCCGGGAAGCTAAGCGTTTCTCAGCCGATGGTACACAAGTACGAGAATTCGGAATATCAAAACGCAAGCGCTGAGCTCTTATCTAAAGTCGCCCGGCTGTTGGATGTCTCTTTGAATTTAGAAACGTTCAGAACTCCCGGCAGCAAAGGATACGATGCGAAACGACAGGAAACAGCCATTCTGTTCTTTGCGGAACAGGTAAATAACACTTATCTAGGCAAGACAAAATTGATGAAGCTTCTCTACTATTCTGACTACGAATGGATTCAGCAAAAGGGGGTTTCTATTACCGGAGATTCCTACGTTGCCATGCCTTTCGGCCCTGTCCCCAAGCACGGAGAGGAAACGCTCAAGCGCTTGGAGAAAATAGGAGCTGTCAAGATTGAACGGGTGAAGCTTGGCCAGTATGGTCAAGAGAGATGTATTGGAATAAAATCTCCCAACCTATCGATCTTTGCGTCCGAAGAGGTCGAGCATTTACATAACATTGCTCGCCGCTTCGAGTCCTGGACAGCAAAACAGATGAGCGATCTGACACATGAGGATTGGCCCTGGCAGTCCACCCCGCTTAGGCAAGAGATCGTATTCTATCGTTTTCGTGAAGACCGGGTCTGATCCGTTGGACCCGGCACGTTTGGAAATGAATCTGAGCTCATGTGCCTTTAAGCACGAATAGATGGTTAGCAAAACTCTCTAACGAACTTGGGGGGTAGGAAAACAGATAAATTACTTTACGGGGAAGCCTTTTTCATAGATGGTACCCACAAACTAGCTACTTCTCCGGATACAATGAATTCGAATCTACGTGAATCGGTACCGGGTACTGAGGGGACAGGTTGAGAATCCCAATTAAGGTGGTTCCGCGGACGAAGAGGCCGGGGGTGGAGCAGATGAGCGACGGGAGCTGTCGGGTGGCGGTGAAGATTGTTCGGGGGCTCTCGAGCCGGCTGAAGCAAGCCGAGATCACCTAGGATTTCTTGCGCCAGGATTGGCAGTAGTAGCAGACCGGAGAGATCGCTTCATTCTCCTTTCCGCAGGAAGGGCAGCGCCAGTTGCCTTGCCTCCTTATTTTCCAATCCTCTATCCCTCGCCGCAGGGTTTTCAACAGCCGGGGGCCGAACAGGGCCAAGAATAGAAGGGGCGGGTACGCCCACAGGGCAACGGGGGAGCGGGAGGAGTCCCAGAGGACCAGGCAGATCCATCCCAGGCCGGAGGCGAGGAGGCCGACGCGGCAGGGGCCTTCCAGTGCCGGGGCCACTTCGGAGAATTTTAGGACGGCCAGGAGTGTCAGGAATGCTGCCGTCAACGCGCCGGAAAGGTCTAAAAGTAAGAGCACGACTTCATTATAGAGCGGGGGTAGGGGAAAATTAAAACGGGCGGGGAACTGCTAGGAACCCCCGCCCGTCTACTTGCCGTACACCATCTTCGTATCACCTCAATCTGGCGGAAGCGCGTCAACCTGCTCTAGTCCTCCCGCCGGTCTAAGTGTACTCGATCCAACGGGATCCGTGGGGCCCGGGAGCATATATAATATTTCCATGAAAGACGAAGAAGCCGCCAACACCCTGATTTGCGGGCTGGGCCTCCTTTTAAGCGTCGTGGGGCTGGCGGCCCTGGTCACGCCGGTCGCCCTTCACGGGGATGCCTGGCAGGTGGTCAGCTTCAGCATCTACGGGGCGACGCTGATCCTGCTGTACGCGGCCTCCGCTATCTATCACGCGGTCCGCTCTCCGCGCCTCAAGCGTCTGTTCGAGATGGTCGACCAATCCGCTATTTACCTGCTGATCGCGGGCACTTACACCCCGTTCACCTTGGTTACGTTAAGGAGCCCGTTCGGTTGGAGCTTGTTCGGCGTGATCTGGGGACTGGCGTTGGCGGGTATTCTGGTGACGCTGCTGTTTCCCGCGGAGAAGCTCCAGGTCTTCTCAAGCTTGTCCTACCTGGTGATGGGTTGGCTGATCCTGGCCGGCTTTGGCCCTTTGATGGAGAAGCTTCCGGCGGGCGGGCCCTTTTGGCTGGTCGCGGGGGGCGTGCTCTACAGCGCCGGCGTCCCGGTCTTTTTCTTCAAGAAGAAGCGTTTCGCGCACGCGGTATGGCATCTGTTCGTTCTGGGGGGAAGCATCTGCCACTACGCGGCGGTCCGCGCGGTGGGCGTTTAAAAAAGAGTTTTAAGCCTGTCAGGCGGAGAGCCGTTGCGAGTGGGAGGCGGTTCTCAAGGCGGAGTGGATCTGCTCATGGGAAAGGGGCACGATCTTTCCGGTCTGGACCGCCCGCAGGCAGGCCTCCACCACGATGCCGTCGAATTGGGTTCCGGCGCAGCGCCGCAGCTCCTGAGACGCCCGTTCCAGGCCGATGCTCTGGCGGTAAGGCCGGTCGGAGATCATCGCGTCCAGCGCGTCGGCTACGGCGATAACGCGCGCCTCCAGCCGGATCTGATCCCCCTTCAAGCCCTGCGGGTAGCCGGTCCCGTCCCACCGCTCGTGCTCCTGGTGGACCATCTCGCCGATATCCTTCATGAAGGTGAGCGGTTCCAGGATCCGGGCGCCCCAGAGCGGATGCTGTTTCACGATCTCAAACTCTTCCTTGTTGAGCGGGCCCGGCTTCATCAGGATCGTGTCGGGCACCGCGATCTTGCCCACGTCGTGCAGTTCGCATCCCTGGGCGAGCCGGTCCAGCCGATCCCGTGAAAAGCCCATCTCCTCGCCGATCGCCCGGGCGTAGGTGGCCACGCTGTGGGAGTGGCCGAACAGGTAAGTGTCCTTGGCGGTGAGGGCTTCGACGAGTGAGGTGACGGTTTCCAGGTAGGTTTCCTGAAGGCGCCGGTGGGCCAACTCCAGGTCTTGGGTCCGCTCCGACACCTTGCCTTCCAGCCGGCGGTTCCATTCCAGCATCTGACCCTTCAACTGTTCCAACTCATCGAGCCGGTTCCGGGCCTGCCGGGATGCGAAGATGCCGACCGCCAGCGCTGCCGCAGCGACTACGAAGCTGATCCCCGGGGAGATCCAGTCGAGTAACACGGTAGTAGTATACTATACGCATGAAATCCATTTATCTTGATTGCAACGCGACTCAGCCGGTCCGGCCGGAGGTCCACCGGGCGGCCCAGCCGTTCCTCGGTGATGTTTTTGGCAATCCTTCCAGTCTGCACTCGCACGGCCGCCGGGTCCGGGAAGCGGTGGAGGAGGTCCGCGGCATGCTGCTGCGGGCCCTCGGCGACCCGAAAGGACGGCTGATCTTCACCTCCGGTGGAACCGAGGCGGACAACTTGGGGCTGACCGGCGCCGCCCGCGCGCTGCGCGGCAAAGGGGACCACCTGATCGTTTCCGCCGTCGAGCACCACGCGGTGCTGCATCCGGCCGAGCATCTGGCGCGGGAAGGGTTCCGCCTCTCGCTGCTGCCGGTGGATTCCCGGGGCGTGGTGGATCTGAACGGGCTGGAAAAATTGATCACGCCGAAAACCATCCTGGTCTCCGTGATGCACGCCAACAATGAGGTCGGCACGATCCAGCCCATAGAGGAAGCCGGCCGGATCGCCCGCGAAAGGCAAGTCCTGTTCCACACCGACGCCGTGCAGTCATTCGGGAAGCTGGAACTGAACGCCGCCCGGATGCCGGTGGACCTCATCTCGATCTCCGGCCATAAACTGGGGGGCTTGAAAGGGGCGGGTGCTTTGTACGCGCGGCAGGGGGTCAGCATAGAGCCGGTGCTGCGGGGCGGGCCGCATGAGCATGGGCTTCGGGCCGGAACCGAAGGGGTGGCCGGGATCGCGGCGATGGGGGCCGCGGCGGAAGCCGCGCTCACGGAGCGGGAGGGCGGCGGGATGGAGCGGATGAAAACTTTGAGGGACCGGCTGGAGCGGGGGTTGCGGGAGAGCATGCCCGACCTCGAGCTCAACGGCCACCCGGACCGGCGGCTGCCCGGGACATTGAACTTAAGTTTCGCCGGATGCCAGGGAGAGACCCTGCTGATGGCGCTGGACCTGGCCGGCATCTCGGTCTCGACCGGATCGGCTTGCGCCTCCGGCTCAACGGAGCCATCCCACGTGCTGGCGGCGATGGGGCTCTCTCCCGAGCGGATCGCCGGATCGATCCGCTTCTCGCTCGGGTGGGCCACCACCGCCGAGGAGATCGAGGAAGCGCTCCGGAGGATCCCGCCGGTGATCGAGCGGGTCCGCTCAGTCAAGAAGGCGGCGTGAGGGTGGAAGGATGGGTGGACACCCATTGCCACCTGCACCGGGCGGAGTTTGACGCCGACCGGGAGCAGGTGATCAAGCGGGCGGTCGACGCGGGGATGGCGGCGCTGCTGGACCCCGCCACGAATCTTGCCTCCAACCGGACCGTAGTGGAGACCGCCCGGAAATACCCCCAGGTCTACGCGGCGCTTGGGATTCATCCGCATGACGCGCGGGAGCTGAACGATGAGAGTTTGGCCGAGCTGGAGCGGCTGGCCGCCGATGAGAAAGCGGTGGCGGTCGGGGAGATCGGCCTGGATTATTATCGGGAGCTCTGCCCGCGCGAACTCCAGAAGGAAGCGCTCCGGAAACTGCTGCGGCTCGCGCGCGAGCTGGGCAAGCCGGTAATCCTGCACTGCCGAGACGCCTACCGGGACCTGTTCGACATCCTCAAGGAAACCTTGAAGCCCCCCATCCGCGGATTGATGCACTGCTTCTCCGGCGACCTGGCCGCCGCGCGAGAGGCGATGGATCTGGGCCTGTACCTCTCCTTCGCCGGGAACCTGACCTTCTCCAACGCGGGGCCGCTCCGGGCCGTGGCCAAAGAGGTCCCGCTGGAGCGGGTGGTGATGGAAACCGACGCCCCCTTCCTGGCGCCGCAGGGCCGCCGCGGGAAGAGAAACGAGCCGGCTTACCTCGATGAATTGGTGGAAACCTGGGCGAGGATGAAGGACCTGACGCCCGAGGATGTGACGAGGGTCACCTCGGTCAACGCCTACCATCTGTTCGGGATCGGCCCGGCCCCGAAACGGGGGAAGATCGCCTACCGGATCCGGAACTCCCTGTACCTGAACCTCACCAACGCCTGCACCGACCGCTGCGTCTTCTGCGCGCTGAGCGACGAGCAGTTCTGGAAAGGGGAGGGGACCTCTCCCTTCGTGAAGGGGCACCACCTGCGGATGGCGAGCGACCCCTCGGCCGAAGAGGTTTTGGCCGACGCGGGGGACCCCTCCGGCTACGAGGAGATTGTTTTCTGCGGCTACGGCGAGCCGGCGATCCGGCTCAAGGTGCTGACGGAGGTGGGGCGGCGGCTGAAGGAGAAGGGGGCCCGCTGGATCCGGCTCAACACCAACGGGCACGGCAACCTGATCCACAAGCGGCCGATCGCCGCGGACCTCAAAGGGGTGGTGGATGAGGTGTCGGTGAGCTTGAACACACCCGACGCGCAAAAGTACGTGGAGATCTGCCGGCCGGTCTACGGGCTGGAGACCTACGATTCGATCAAGGAGTTCATCCGGCAGTGCCGCGACGCGGGGCTCAAGGTGGTGGCCACCGTGGTGGCGATGCCGGGTGTGGATGTGGAGCAATGCCGCCGGGTGGCCGTCGAGGAGCTGAAAGTCGGCTACCGGGTGCGCGGCTACGACGACGTCGGGTGAAAAGAACCGAACTCTTCTTGTTGGCCGCCCTGGCGCTGGTCTGGGGCGCGCAGATCGCCTTGATCCCCGCCCCCTCCGCTCCGGGCGCGGGCAAGACCTCCTGGCAGGAGCAGCAAGAGAAGGCCCGCGGCCAGCTCCATCGGACGATGGAGACGGACCGGCCCGCGCTGGAGGCGAAACTCCGTAAAAACCCTTCCCTCTGGTGGCGGTTCCAGCTGGCCCTATTCGGGATCGCGCTGATCGGCGCGGGGGTTTTCTATCAATGGGGCCGGCTGCTGACGCGCCTGCTGTTTGGCAAGGGGCCGGAGCCGCCGCTCGGCAGCCCGCCGCCGGCCGCGTGGGGGTTCCGCCAGATCTTCCGGATCATCCTGGGCGTCCTGCTGGCGATCCAGTGTTCCATCCTGTTCCAAGGGGTCCTGTTCCGCTTGTTCCATCCCGGCTGGCTGGACCGCCGGGTGGGGGCCTTGGCCGACACGCTGCTGGTGGACGGCGTGGCCGCGGCCTGCGCCGGCTGGCTGCTTTTCCGCGGCCGCGGCGCCCGATGGAATCCCGCCCGGATCCCCGCGTTCATCCGGTTCGCGTTCCGCTCCTACCTGCTCGCGCTGCCGCTGCTGTTCGGGATCCTGATAGCGGTCGCGATGGTCCTCAACCTACTCAAGATCGAGCCGATGCCGCAGCCGGTCTTCACCCTGTACCTCTCCGAGGAGCGGACCGCCGTGGTGCGGATCCTGCTGCTGCTGGCGGTGGTGGCCGGCCCGGTGGCGGAGGAGATCTTCTTCCGAGGCTTGTTTTACGGCTGGCTGAGGGGACAAGTCGGCGTCCCGGCCGGATTGCTGCTCTCGGCCCTTTTCTTCGCGCTGCTGCACATGGACGCGGTGGCCTTTTTCCCGATCCTCGGCCTTGGGCTCCTGTTCGGGTGGGTCTATGAGCGGACAGGGTCCCTCACGGCGCCGATCGCCATCCACATCTTCCACAACGGAGGCATGCTGTTCGTGGCCTCGGTGGTCAAGGGGCTGGTGCAATCATGAAATTGCGCGACCTGGGAGAGGAGGGCCTGATCCGGCGGATCGCCCGGACGATCCGGACGGGCCCGCAGGTGATCCGGGGGATCGGCGATGACTGCGCGGTGCTCAAAGGTTCCGGCCGGATGCTTCGGCTGTTCGCCTCCGACATGCTGGTGCAGGGGGTCCATTTCACTAGGGATGCGCCGGGGATCCAAGTGGGCTGGAAGGCCTTGGCGGTGAACGTGAGCGACGTGGCGGCCATGGGCGGCCTGCCGCGGCAGGCGGTGGTCTCCCTTGGGTTGCCCCGGGCCACCCCGGTCTCTTTCGTGGATGGGCTCTACCGGGGTTTGCGCCGGTGCGCGGGCGCGTATGGAGTGGACTTAGTCGGCGGCGACACCAGCCGGGCGCCCGTGGTGGTGGTGGACGTGGCGATCCTCGGGGAAGTGGAGAAGGACCGCGTGGTTTACCGCTCGGGTGCCCGGCCCGGGGACGGGCTGTGGGTCACCGGCCGGCTGGGCGGCTCCCTCAAGAGCGGGCGGCACCTGCGGTTCCGGCCCCGCGTGGAGGAGGCCCGCGCTCTCACCGCCCGGGTAACACTCCACGCGATGATGGACCTTTCCGATGGGCTCGGGCCGGACCTGCTGAAGTTATGCGAAGCAAGCGGTGTTTCCGCTGTTTTGGAACCGGCCCGGGTCCCCCGCAACGCCGGCTGTTCTTTGGAGCAGGCGCTGAACGACGGGGAAGATTTCGAGCTGTTGATCGCGGCCGCTCCGCGGGACGCGGAAAAGCTTTCGGGCCGCGGTTTGCGCCAGGTCGGTAGGGTGATCCCCAAAAAGGGAAAACCCGCGGTCGCGTTGATCACGCCGCGCGGGATGCCGGCCCCGCGCGACATCTCCGGCTTCCGCCATTTCTAAAATGCAGGCAACCTCCCGTTCCGCTGAGGAAACCGAGCAACTGGGAGAGAAGCTCGCCCGCGAGCTTAAACCCGGCGACGTGGTGACATTGATCGGCGAGATCGGCGCCGGAAAGACCACCTTCGTTCGGGGGCTGGCGCGGGGCCTGGGCATTCCCGACAACTCGGTGGTCAGCCCTTCCTTTGTGCTGGTCCGCCAGTACACCACCGGCCGGATGCCGCTCTACCATGCCGACCTCTTCCGGCTGGAGAATTTGGCCTCGGCGGCCGGCGTCGGCCTGGAGGAATGCTACGAGGCCGCCGGCGTGACTCTCATCGAGTGGGCCAACAAGGTGCCGGGCGTCCTGCCGGAGCAGTATCTGGAGATCCGGTTCGAGGCGCCGGACCCCGAGACCCGCGTGCTGACGGCGGTCCCGCGCGGCCCGATTTATCAGGGAAGGATCTTCTTCAAGTGAAAATCCTCGGTGTGGAAACCTCCTCCCCATTTTTTTCAGTGACCGTAGCGGACGGTCTAAAAATCCTCTCTTACCAGCAGATGGATAGCCAGGGGCTTTCCTCCCTGATGCTGACCGACATGGTTCAGGCCACGCTGAAAGAGGCGGCTCTGGAGTTGGAGTCGCTCGACGGGTTCGCGATCTCCATCGGGCCGGGCTCCTTCACCGGCCTTCGGATCGGCGTGATGACGGTCAAGACCTTGGCCTGGGCGCTCAAGAAACCGGTCCTGCCGGTCTCCTCGCTGGAGGTGATGGCTTGCAACGCACAGGACAGCGGGCAGCCGGTGGTCCCCTTTGTGGACGCGAGGAAGGGGAACGTCTACATGGCTTGCTTTGCGCCGGACGGGATGGGGAAGCTGCGGCGCACCGCCCCGGATGAGCTGCTCCGCCCGGAGGAGGCGCTGCGCCGTTTCCCCGAACCGGCCCTCCTGATGGGGGACGGGCTGAAGCGCTACGCGGAGCTGGTCGCCTCCCTCTCTTCGGCGGGAGTCCAGCAGGCGGCGCCGGAACTCTGGGTGCCTCGGGCCGACCTGCTCTGTGGAATCGCGGCCGCCCGCTGGCCGGAGGCCCTAGTGGACGACCCTCACCGCCTTGTGCCACAATATCTCTACTCTCAGGAAAGCGACATCATTGGAAAGTAAAACCCTAACCCCCGACCCGACACTCGCGACCGAAGGCGCCGTTTCCCCGCCGGTCTGGATCGAGGTGGACCTCCAGGCGATCCAGCAGAACTTCCGGCAGGTCCGCCGGTTCGTTTCCCCCCAGGTGAAGGTCCTCACCGTGGTGAAGGCGAACGCCTACGGGCATGGGCTGCTGCCGGTGGCGCGGGCGCTGATGGAGGCCGGCACCGACCACCTGGCGGTGGCCAGCGTGGCGGAGGCGGTGGCGCTGCGCCAGGCCGGCGTGTCGGGCAAGCTTATGGTGCTGGGCCAACCGCTTCCGGAGGAGGCGCCGCTGGTGGTGGGGCACGGCCTCACCCAGGCGATCGGCGACTTGGCCTCCGCCAAGGCCTTGAGCCGCGAGGCCTCGCTGCAGGAGAAGCCGGTGGCGATCCATCTCAAAGTGGACACCGGCATGGGCCGCTACGGCGTCTGGCATGAGGAGGCGGTCTCTTTGTTCCGCCGGCTCGTGGAGTTGCCGGGCCTCCTGCATCAGGGGATCTTTACCCACTTGAGCAGCGCCGGCCAGAATGTGCCGGCCACCGAGCAGCAGCTTGAAGGTTTCTCGCAGCTCATCCAGCGGCTGGAGAAGGCCCGTCTGCCGGTCGGCGTCCGGCACGCGGCCAATAGCGTTGGGATGCTGAAGTTTCCCGGTTCCCATTGGGACCTGGTCCGGACCGGCCTGCTGGTCTATGGCGCGTCGCCGGTGAAGGATGCCCAGCCGATTGAGATCCGCCCGGCCTTGTCCCTCAAGAGCCGCCTCCGCTTCTTGAAAGTCCTTCAGCCGGAGCAGACCGTCAGCTACGGCGGCACCTGGAAAGCCCAACGCCGCAGTGTCGTCGCCACGGTGCCGGTCGGCTACGCCCACGGCTACACGCGGGCCCTCTCCAACAAGGCGCAGCTTTTGGTGCGCGGCCGGCGGGCGCCGGTGATCGGCCGGATCACAATGGAGGACCTCATGTGCGACGTCACCGACATCCCCGGCGTCCAGGTCGGCGATGAGGTGGTGCTGATCGGCCGGCAGGGCGGGGAGCAGGTGACCGCCGAGGAGTTGGCTAGGGCCGCCCGAACGATCCCCTACGAGATCCTGGTCGGCCTCTCCCCCTCAATTCCCCGCCGCTATCTCTGAAATTCTAAAGTAAACTTATCTTAATCCGATGAAGATCCTTGCCGGGTTCCTCTCTATCTGCCTGCTTCTGCCTCCGCCGGCCGGAGCCTGTCCTGAGCTTAGCCGAAGGACCCTGCGCGCCGGCGTCGAGGGGACCACCCAGGCCGGTGTGGAGGATAAGCTCCGCCCGGCCGGGTTTCCGGCGGTGGAGGTGCTCCGGCCCG
>CAYJTM010000016.1:0-18215 GCA_964373055.1 uncultured Planctomycetia bacterium | reverse complement strand
CCCGGCGGGTTCTACCGCTACCGGCGTGACGGGGAGCTGCACGCCTTCAACCCGCCGGTGCTCGACGCGATCCACGAGGCGGTCCACTCCGGCCGCTGGGAGGATTACCAAAAGTACGCCGACTTGGTAAACACCCGTGAGCCGGTCGCCTTGAGGGACCTGCTGGAATTCTCCTCCGACCGGAAGCCGATTCCCATTGAAGAGGTGGAGCCGGTGGAAGGGATCCGCAAACGCTTCTGCACGGCCGGCATGTCCTACGGCGCCCTCTCGAAAGAGACGCACGAGTGCTTGGGCGTCGCGATGAACCGGATCGGCGGCAAGTCCAACTCCGGCGAGGGCGGGGAAGACCCGGCCCGGTTGAAGCCGTACCCGAACGGGGATTCCGCCTGCAGCGCAATCAAGCAGGTGGCCTCCGGCCGATTCGGTGTGACGCCGGAGTACCTGGCCTCCGCGCGGGAGCTGGAGATCAAGATCGCGCAGGGCTCCAAGCCGGGCGAGGGGGGCCAGCTGCCGGGCCACAAGGTGAGCGAGGACATCGCCCGCGTGCGCCACTCGGTGCCGGGGGTGACGCTCATCTCGCCGCCGCCGCATCACGACATCTACTCGATCGAGGACCTGGCGCAGCTGATCTACGACTTAAAGCAGGCCAACTCCAAGGCGACGGTCTGCGTGAAACTGGTGGCCGAGGCCGGCGTGGGCACGATCGCCGCCGGTGTCGCCAAGGGCTACGCCGACGTGGTCCACATCGCAGGCCACGACGGCGGCACCGGGGCGAGCCCCATCTCCTCCATCAAGAACGCCGGATCCCCCTGGGAGCTCGGGGTGGCCGAGACGCAGCAGGTCCTCGTGATGAACGACCTGCGGGGCCGGATCGTTGTCCGGACCGACGGCGGCATGAAGAGCGGCCGGGACATCCTGATGGCGGCCCTCTTCGGCGCGGAGTCCTTCAACTTCGGCACCGCGGCCCTCGTGGGGGCCGGCTGCTGCATGGTGCGCCAGTGCCACCTCAACACCTGCCCGGTCGGCGTCGCGACGCAGGACCCAAAGCTTCGCTTGAAGTTCAAGAGCCCTCCGGACCTGGTGGTCAACTTTTTCACCTTCGTGGCGGAAGAGGTGCGCCGGCTGATGGCGCAGATGGGCTACCGCTCTCTCGACGAGCTGATCGGCCGCATTGACCTGGTGAAAGTGAAGGCCAAAGCCCAGCAGCACCCGAAGTGGGCCACCATTGACTGGTCCGCGCTGCTGGCCAACCCGGACCCGTCCGGTGCTCGGCCCCGCCGCTCTCTGGTCGCGCGCAACGACCGGGAAGGAGATCAGCCATTGGATGAGCAGATCCTGGCGGAGGCGAAACCGGCGTTGGAGGGCCGGGGGCGGGTCACGCTGCGCTTCCCGGTGAAGAACCACCAGCGCTCCGTCGGCACTCGCCTCTCCTACGAGATCGCGACCCGCTACGGCGACGCGGGGCTTCCTTCCGTCGCTTCCATCGAGGTCCAGCTCTCCGGATCGGCAGGGCAGTCTTTCGGGGCCTTCCTGATCTCCGGCGTCCGCCTGTTGCTTACCGGCGATGCCAACGACTACGTGGGTAAGGGGATGCACGGCGGTGAAATCTCTGTCCGCGCGAATCCGCGCGTGCCGGCCAATGCCGACCATCTCGTCTTGGTCGGGAACACCGTGATGTACGGCGCCACCGGCGGCACCCTCTACGTGGCCGGTCGGGCCGGCGAGCGGTTCTGCGTCCGGAACTCCGGCGGCCGGGCCGTCGTCGAGGGGATCGGAGACCACGGCTGCGAGTACATGACCGGCGGGATGGTGACGGTGCTGGGCCCCACCGGCCGGAACTTCGGCGCCGGCATGACCGGCGGCGTGGCCTACATCCTGGACCCGGAAGGGGAGTTCTCCGAATTCCTCAACCCCTCTTTGGTGGAGATGGCCCGTCTGGAGGACTCGGAGGACAAGAACGTTCTCAAATCCTTGATCACGCGCCACGCGGAGCTGACCGGCAGCAGGAAGGCCGAGGAGCTTCTTTCCGATTGGGACCGGGCGATTGCCCTGTTCTGGAAGGTGGCGCCTAAGAAAGAAGTGGTCAAGCTGGAAGCGGCGGCCGGCGCCCCGGCCCAAAAAACCTAGAGCACAGTTCAAAACCGTCATCTCGAGCCACGGAGTGGCGAGAGATCTCGTTTTTAAAGATGAGATTTCTCGGCCTTCGGCCTCGAAATGACGGGTTGTGAAATGAACTTTTAACAGAACCACGCATCTGTTTTGGGGAGGGGGATGTATAAGTTTCACCGTTTTTTTTGTCTGCTTATCCTGCCAATAGTAATCACTTCTTTTAGCTGTCCCCCTTCCGCCTTCGCCCTAAGGGTGCTGCAGGATGAGGAGGGCTCTCAGAGCGTCCGCCGCGCCGGTATGGAGGAGTTCGCGCTGGAGCCCTTTGAAGACTCTGTTTTGTCGAACGGCGTCGACCGGTCCCAAATACAAAGTTTGCTGGACCAGTTCGGCGAGTATGTTTCTCCCAGTCCGAAGGTGGAGTTTTTAGGCCCGGAGGCGCGGGATTCCCGCTACAGCTTTGTGGCGCGCCGGGTTTCCGATCGGAAGATCGTCGGTTTGGCCGTTGCCGGCCCGCGGCATGGCAGATCCCCATCCACCTTGTACCTGGATTGGATCCTTGTGGATCAGGCGTTCCGCCGCCAGGGTTTGGGCGACCGGCTCATGCAGGCCGTCTCCGACGCGGGGACGGCCGCGCGGTTCCATCTGCTGTTTTGGGGGACGCCGGTGAAGAACGAACCCTCCCAGGCCTTCTACGACCGTCTTCCGGGCGCCGAGCGGGTCGGGGAAGTGGATGTTGGACTCGACCGCTACGTGCAGTACGAGAAGCCGCTCTTCCGGGAGAGTACCGGGCTCATCCTGGCCCCCCCACCGGACCCGAGATGGGAGCCCTTCACGTTCAGCCCGGAGAGCGCCGCGGAGATCCTGGAGAGGGGAGTGGGCTACGGTCCCCTCCAGCAAATTCGGAAGCTCCATCGCGGCGAGAAGCTGCTGGTCCCCGGATTGTCTCGAGCGACCGACGCGTACATATCTACTGACGGGCGGGTCCTCTTTTTCAGGATGGGGGACACCCTCACGATCCAGATGGAAAACCCCGGCAAGAGAAGCCGCCTGCTGATCCAGGAAGGGACCGTCTGGTCCGCGGACCGGAAGAGGGAGCGCCGCTTAGAGATCTCCGTCGAAAAGAAAGGAACCCGCCGGGTCCTTTTCGCGGAGAGCAGTCCCGAAGCCGGCCTCTCCCTGATCCGCGGCCTCTCCTACTGGGGGACCAAGGAGGGGACTGAGATGGCCCTGGTCGTGGACCGCCGGGTCGGGCGGGTCACTCCGGGCGCGCGCTGGGACCGGACCCTCTTTTCCGCCTCCACCCTGATCGAGAACGGATCTTCCGAAGAGGAGGATGTCCGGGTCAGCTTAAGAAGCGAAGAGGAGGCGGCTCCGCTGGAAACCGGCTCCCCGATCCGGTGGGCCGGGGATTTGCCGCCCGTGACCCAGGTGATCGAAGGGCAGACGCGCCCCGCCGAGGTGAGCATGCACCTCTGGGCCCCCACGGTCCCGGACAAGAAGTTCCTGGATTTGTTGGAATTGGAGTGGGTGGTGGAAGGTGAGCCGAAGCCGTTCCCGCTGGGAAGAGACCTTGTCCGGTTGGACCCGGACAAACACGGCCCCGGCGGAGAAAATTTCAAGGTCTGGGTGACGCTCCCGGAGCAGGCGCGGGATCTGCTGGCCCAGAAAGGCCATCTGCGCTACCGGTTCCGGTACCGCCTGAAAGGGGACCTTGATTGGGAGGAAACAACCCTCCTCCGCCATCCGCACAACCCCTCGGGCGAGCTCATCTATCATCCGGATTGGCTGTTCCGCCGGGGGATGACCACGATCAACGCCAAGGCGTGGGGAAGTTTTGACGCGATCCGGCGCCGGTTGACCGAGCTGGAGGAGGCCGGCGTGAAGGTGATTGTCCTCCAGGGGATTCACCCCGGCCACTCTGCCTTCGAGATTGATAACTATGAAATCGCCGATCCCAATCTGGGCGGCGACGAGGCGCTGGACCGGCTGCTCCAGGAGGGGAAAGAGAGGGGTTTCCGCTTCATCATGCCCTGGGTGCCAGGGCATGCTTCCGATCAGAATCACTGGATCGCGGAAGACCCCCGGTTGTTTTACCAGGTGAAGGAGCCGGGCGAATTCCTCGAAACGAAAACCATCCTGGTCAACCTCCTGGGCCGGCCGGTGCGGTTTTTGAGGGGCAATGTCTTCCCGGGGAACAAGGATCTTCCGGAGGGGGACGTCCATTCCGCGGAGGTCCAGGAGGGTTTCGGACCCACGGTCGCGTTCAACCTGTGGAGCAAGATCGCCCGCGATCGGCTGGCGCCGCGCTGGGAGCAGATCCTTGGAAAATGGGCCGACCGGGGAATCAGCGGGTTCTACACGGATACCACCCACTCCATTGAGCAGGTGCTGGCTTCGGTGGGGGACCCGGACTGGCTGGAGGGGATCAAGAGGCGCGTCCGGGCCAAGAACCCCGGCGTGATTTTCGGGGACGAAGCCCTGTGGGGCAAAGACGGCCCCTTTATAAACGAGCGCGGGGCTTCTTTCGCGCAGCCCTATTGGCCTTATATCGAGCTCCTGCTGGATTTTGTGAAGGGCGGTAAGCAGCCCGCTGATTTGGCCGGGAAATTCGCGGAAGTGGAAGAAAAAGCCCCCGGGATGCTCCAGCGGGTCGTGACCTTCCTGCAGAACCACGACGAGGAGGTCGAACCCGCGGCTTTTTATGTGGAGCAGGACCTGAGGGGTAAAAAAGAAGAGTTCCTCGGGGTCCTGGCGGTTCTTCAGATCCTGGGCCTCCCCGGCATCCCGTCGCTTGAAATCGGGCAGATCAACGGGGACCCGGAAAAGCGGCTGGTCACCGGGCACACCAAGAAATACGATAAACAGTGGAACTACGGTTATCATCCGGAGGCGCCGGCGCCGGATCGCTACGATCCCTTCGCCGATCAAAGCGAGCGGGCACAGCGCTTGCGGGGGCTTCATTCCCAGCTTTTCCGCCTCCGGGCGGACAATACCGCGTTCTGGCTTCCGGAGGAGATCCGGTACCCGACCGCCAGCGCCCATGTCTTCGTTTCTTACCGGTCGGCGGGGAACCGCAGAGCCGTGGTGGTCTTAAGCGTGAACCGCTCGGCCTCCGACCCGCGCGCCGATGTCGCGGTGGAATTGGACAAATTGAATCTTCCAGAAAAAGAGCTGAAAGCTTTGGCAGAGGCGCTGGAGAAGCCGAGTTTGGTCTGGCCGGCGCCGGCCGATACCGAACCCCTGCAAGGGAGAGTCGAGCAAAACCTGCTCATGCTGAAGATGCCCCCCGTCGGGGTGGTCGTGCTGGAGTTCGAGGTGGCCGCCGCCGGGGTGGAGCAGGAGGCGGTTTTCCCGGCGCCGGTGCGGATGGACCGGCCAGCGGTCTTGGATTACATCTGGGCGGATGGAGGGAATGTGTATCCCTCCATCCGGGGCCAGTTGGGGACGGTGGCCTTTGTCTCTCCCGAAGATGGGGAGGCCGGGGTGGAGATTTATGCTTCTCTTTGGAACCTGAATCAGATGGTTCCGGATCTCTTCCGGCTGCCGGGGATTCCTCCTTGGGGCGCTGTTTATCTCCATGACGAGAGGGGTATCGTGCCTCGCGGGACCTTTCAGCGGGTGAGGGAGATCCTGAAAGAGAAGGGTTTGAAAGTGATGGCGAGGATCTCCGCGAATGGAAGCAGCTGGGAGGTCGAGATGGAACCGATCGACGCGGGCGGCGGCCTCATCCGGTTTAAGGGGTGGGTGCCGGCCCGGCAGGAATTCATCGGAGACTATAGGGTGGCCGTGGGGATCCTCTGGGACAAGCGCTGGCATCGCTTAAAAGAGGAGGGGTGGTTCCGTATCCACCCGCTCCAGTCCAATGGCTCGAAGCTCCGGCTCCCGCCGGGAGCCAAGAAATACAAACTGTGGGTCTCCCCCACGGGCCAGCCGGTGGTGATCGGCTGGACTCCGCCGCAGGCGAACCTCGGCGAGACGCTTCACGGACGGGTTCCCGTCGCCGATCAGCCCTATTGGATCCGGTTCTGGGGCGGCCGTTTCTACCTGTTCAACCGCGCGCAGATGGATAAGTTCGAATTTCCTTATAACCTCGACCAGCCCGATGTGCGGCCCGGGGAGCGGATTGTGGAGGCGGCCATTGACGTGGATCCTTCCGGGGGGATCGTCGACATCTCTTCGGCCCAGGTTTTTGAGGACCAGGATGGGACGCTGACCGCCCGGTTAAAGAAGAGCTTCGAGGTTCTCGGGATCCGGTGGCCTCTCCAAGATCTCCCGCCGGTTGATCAGAAGGAGACGGACTCCTGGGTGCAGAGGATGTCCGAGCAATTGGAGAAAGCCGAAGATGTAGTTTCTTTCCAGGAATTTCTTGCCCGGGTGGAGGAGGAAACCGGCTGGGGGCGGGTGGCGGGAATCCTGAGCCGGGTCTCGCCGGAGAAGCGAGACGATTTTCTGCATTCCATCCATCGGAAGTTTGCCCAGTGGGCGCAAACCGATGAGGGGGAGTTTCCGCGGCGTTCTTTCGAGGCGGACGGGAATCCGATCATCGCTTTCAGCCTCAACGGGGTCGAGGACCTGACCCTGCGGCGCCGGGAGGGCCAGCCGGCCCGGCCGTTCGAAGGGAACCTGTTCGAAGGAGGCGGGCCCCTCGCGGTGGCCCGGGCTGCTGCCAACCTCCGCGTTGGAGGAGAGGTTGGCGTGGTGGCGTTGGGACTCGGCGACTCCGGGGAGCGGCTCTTCGACGGTTTGAAGCGGAAAGGCTTCTATGAAGAGCCGGGGGATTTGGATCTCACGCCGGCGCCGAAAGAAGGACTGCGGACCCGCGTCAGCGTCAACGGGGCGATCAGCTCCAGCCCCGTTCTCTCCGCGGCGCAGGTTCAGCGGGCGGCGGACATCGTGGTCCAAAAAATGGACGCTTACGGTGAAAAAACAGGGACCTTGGTGATCGGCGAGCACCTGGTGAGGGTGGACGACGCGGAGGAGGAGCCTCTCCGGATCGCGAAAATCCTCTCCTCACTGGTCCGGGAGGCCAAGAAGCGTGGCTGGCAGGTCGCGGTGGCGGCCAGCAGTTCCTGGGACAAAAAGACCTTCGGCGAGATTTTGGCCGCGCAGCCGGATACCTTTCATCTGGATTTGGAGTCTTTCGCCCGGCTGGTGAGCTCCAAGCCGGACGAATTTACTGAAGAAGGCCTCCTTTACCGGCCCAAGGAAGAGGTGGCCGAATTGGCGGAGAAGATCCGAATCCGATACGGCGTCGAGCGGCTCATCGTCTCCCTGAAGACGGCAGGGGAGATTCTCGTCACTCCTTCCGGCTGGTTCACCGCCATTCCTTCACCCGCCCTGGAGTTGACCTACGTGACCGGAGAGCGGGACATCGTTCTGGGCATCTTCCTGCGCTTACTGCAGATGGGGATTCCGGTGGGGGAGGCCTTGAATCAGGCCGTGATCGGCGGGGTCCTCCACATGGAAGGGTGGGGGCGTCCGGTGACAGGGAAAGAGATCGAAGCGAACTCCCATCGGGCCTCGCCCTACAAGCTTCTCCAGCCGGGGATCGGAAGCAAAGATTCCTCCGCGAAGCCGGCGCCGATCCCCGCGCCCGCTTATCTCCCGGTTGCTATGGTCCTGTTGAAAACAGAACCGAAAAAGCCAAACCTTCGGACGTTCATTGTCGCGGAGGACCCCGCGGCCCGTTTTGCCCGGGCGGCCAGGCGGGACAGCCCCGTTCGCGTCGTGATCGGGCCGAGCGCTTTTCAAGTGGAGGGTATGGCCACGGTTTTGGAGATGCTCGCGGGGACCTCTCTGCGGGACCGGCTTGAGGTCCTTCCTTCGGAGCGGGTTTCTTATCCGCAGAGGGTCTCGGAGATGATCGCGCTGGTGCGGCGCTTGCGTGCGGTGCGGAACGTCTTCGTGGTGGGCCACGCGGCCGATGCCGATCCGATCATGGATGAGTTCGTTGACTTCATCTCTTCTTCGGGGGAGAAGCCCGGAGAGGAGCGGCTCTTCAGTTTTCCGTTCGAGCGCCAGGGGCTCAAGGCCCTGCAGGGAATGGTCCGGCAACTGTTGCTGGATCTCGGAGTTCCAGAGGGGATAGCGACGGAAGAGGCGGTCACCGATTTTCTTGCAGCCGCCGGTATGGAGCAGAACGCCTAACTCTTTTCCTCTTCGCTCCGCCGGTCCTTGACCCAGCGGTTGCCGCCGTGGGTCTTGGCCCAATGCTTGAGCTCGGCCCCCAGCTCCGACACCTCGGCGACGTGCTTGATCGGCCGCTGCTCGTTGGTGACCACGCCGATCGAGATCGTCAGCAGCGGGAAATTCCTCGTTTTCCCATCCCGGTCTTTCGACTCGATGTATCCTCGCCTTAAATCCTTCTCGTCGTAGAGCGAGGCGGCGGTCCGGGCGAGCTCCGTGACGATCTTCTGGCAGAGGGGTTCCACGGTTTTTGGGCTTGTGATCAGCACGAAGTCATCCCCGCCGATGTGGCCCAGGAAGTCGCCCGGCGTGCCGGTCTCCCGCATTGCGATCAGCAGGATCCGCGCGGTCATCTTCAGCCCTTCGTCGCCGCGCTCGAAGCCGTACTTGTCGTTGAAGGCCTTGAAGTTGTCCAGGTCCACGTAGCAGAAAGCGGCTGGCTTGCCCGAATCCAGCCGCGCCTGGATCTCCTCGATGATGGAGACGTTGCCGGGCAGCTTGGTCAGGGGGTTCGCGTCCAGTGAGCGGGCCGTGCGCCGCAGGATCATCCGCACGCGGGCCAGCAGCTCCGACGGGTCGAACGGCTTGGTGACGTAATCGTCGGCGCCGGCGTTGATCCCATCCACCTTGTCGGAGCTTTCCCCCTTGGAGGTCAGCATGATGATGGGCAGGCTCTGCAGCAGCACGTCTTTCCTGAGGGCTTTGCAGACCTCCGGGCCGGCCATCTTCGGCATCTTGTAGTCCAGCAGGACCAGATGGGGGCCGACCTTCTGGACCTGGCGGACTCCCTCCTCGCCGTCGGCCGCTTCGTGCACCTCGTACCCCTCGGCCTCCAGCGTCAGCCGGAGGACGTCCCGGATGTCCGGCTCATCGTCGACGACCAAGATGCGTTCTTTAGGCATTGTGTTTCCAGGGCAGGTTGAAGAAGAAGGTGGTTCCCTCGCCCACCTCCGACCGGACGCCGATGCGCCCGCCGTGCGCCTCAATGATCCGCTTCACCAGCACCAATCCCAATCCGGTCCCTTTCCGTTCCCGGTTGATCGGGTTGTCCGCCCGGAAGAATTCCGTGAACAGCATCGAGACGTCCTCCGGCGGCATGCCGATGCCGGTGTCCTTCACCTCCACGTTAAGTGTGGTATGGGTGGCGGTCGCCCGGATGGAAATCGTCCCTTTCTCCGGCGTGAAGCGGATCGCATTGGAGAGCAGGTTGGTGAAGACCCGCTGGATCTGGTTCTCGTCCGCTTCGACCGCCGGCAGCTTCGGGGGCACCCGCAGGTCGATCTCTAGGTTCTTCTCCTTGATCTGGGGCCCCAGCAGGTCCACGACGCTCTCCAGCAGCCGTTCCAGCGCCACTGGGCGGATCGTCATGCTGACCCGGCCGGACTCGATGCGGGCGATGTCCAGCAGCTCGGAGATGAGGTTCGTCAGGAAGTCGGTGTGCCGGTTGATCTTCTCCAGCCGCTCCCCCTGCTCCTTGTTGACCGGCCCCAGCTTGCCGGCCCGCACCAGCGAGGTGTACCCCTTGATCGAGGTCAGCGGCGTGCGCAGCTCGTGGGAGACCGCCGAGACGAAGTCCGATTTCACCTGGTTCAGCCGGATCAGCTCCTCATTGGCCTTGGCCAGCTGGGCGGTGCGCAGCTTGACCCGCCCCTCCAATTCGTCGTGCGAGATCTTGAGGGCCTCGTACAGCTGCAGGTTCTCGATGGCGACGCCGATCTCGCTGGCCAGGATCGAGAGCAGCTCCACGTCGCCGTCGTCCAGTTTAGGGTAGGGGGGGTTCGTGCCGGCCAGCAGGAAGCCCTGCGGGCGCCCTTCCAGCAGCAGAGGCACCACCGCGTAGGAGCGCAGGCCGGTCATCGCGCCGATGATCCGGGGCGCTTCCCCCTGGGCCTGCTCCGGCGTGATCCCCTCGGGGATGGGGGCGCGCAGGTCCATGTCCGCCGCGAACAGCGATTCCCCCCGGGCCAGCACCGGGAACCTCACCCATTCGATCAGCTTGGGCACCTCCATCTGCCGGCCCTGCTCCAGCTCGAACCCCGCCTGGGCGGCCACCCGCGGCTTGGATTTCTCGTCCGGGTGGAGGATGCACAGCAGGGAACGCTCGTAGCCGAACGAGGTGACCACGGTGTCGGTCACCAGCCGGCAGAGGTCCACCACCGACCGGACCGACAGGATCTTCTTAGACAGCTCATGCAGCACGAAGAGGCCGGCCAGCTTCTTGTCCAGCGCCTCCTGCGTGCGGGTGAGCTCGAGGTCCGTCTGCACGATGATCTTGGTGTTCTGGTCCAGCTCGTCGCAGATCCGGTTGATCCGGTCCACCTCCTTCTGGTAATTCACCATCTGCCGCCGCAGCACCTCGTGCGTGCTGATCAGGAAGGAGCCCACCAGAACCGCGAAGAGGCCATAGGCGATTCGGATGGTCAGCGACTCCGAGAAGGCGATCAGCAGTCCGAGGAGGAGGCTGGCGATCACCGTCAGTTTCATCGTTAAAGTCATGAGGCGCTCACCGCGCAGACGACCAGCGTCTCGTTGTGAAGGTAGCTTAAGCCCCGGAACCCGGCGCCGCTCAAGGGGGCCTGCTCGCCGTAGTCATAGAAGCCGATGATCGGCACCGACTGGCCCAGCACCCGGCGGATCGCGGCGATCTCCTCGCCGGCCCGCCGGCCGAACAGGCGGGCGCGGGAGCAGGAGCTGAAGACGAGCGCGAAGGTGGGGGTGCGGGGGGCGATCGAGAGGACCGCCTGCTCCGCGGCTTTTCGGGCCGCGTCCAGCGCCCGCTCCTTCGAGCCCATCATCAGCCGGACCTCGCTCCCCTCCGGGATCTCGCCGGCATAGATCAGCGATCCGGTGGTGGGGTCCACCTTCAGCACGTTGCGAAGCAGGTACTCCTCCTCGCCGGGGATTGGCATCCCCAGCGGATAGACGATCGACATGTCGGCGAGGGAGCCGGCCTTCAGCGAGTCCGCGGCCCGCCCGAAGTAGGTCTCATAGAGGTTGACCGCCGTGTGGCCGTCCAGCTCCTGCACGATGTTGGCCAGCCCGCGCGTTACGCGGCGGGGTTTCCCCAGTGGCCGCCAGCCGTGCCGCGCCCCGATGCCGACCGCGATCGGCCCGGCCAGCAGCACGCCGGCCACCGCGTTGGAATAGAGCTTCCCCTGGACATACTGGTAGGTGCGGGTGAAGCCGAAGTCGTCAGCGGCCGACCCGCCCGCGATCGGGAAACTGAGTCCCATCCGGTCCTGGATCCCCCGGATCAGTTCCGCGGCGTTGCCGGTCAAGCCGTCAGGGAAGATGAGCATGCCGTGCGGGTTGGGGATCTTGGCCCGCAGCAGCTGGCCGGCGACCTCCTGGCCGGCCAGCCGCGGGTTGAAACTGATGCGCGATCCCATCCCCGTGGCCGTCTGCAGCGTGTCGGACCGGATCGCCATGACCGCCACCGACCGGCGGCTGGGCCCGTCGGAGAGGATCTCGCCGGCCGTGGAGCAGCCGGCCATCCAGGTGGAGGGGGCGACGGAGGCGATGCCGTGAAGAAGGGATTCCTGGTCGAAACGGACCGAGGCGAAGACCAGCATCAGGTCGGCCCGCGGATGGCCCATCGTCTCCAGGGCTTTTCCGGCCGCTTCCTGTCCCGCTCGGTAGGAGTCCGGCTGGCGGCTGTGTCCGACGCCTACCCGGGTGGGCAAGGCCGGCGGCTACCTCACCCGGACGACTGATATGCGCGGCGTGCACCAGGAAGGGGAGATTTGGCTGTTAATCGTGCCACCCGTGTTTTGCAGCATGCCCATGCTGATTCTGTCACCCGCGTTGAACTGGAAATATTCTGATCCCTGGAGCACTCCACCCCAAGCCCCATCCACCCACGTTGTGTACCAGGCGAGGATGTTTGCCGGGGCTTGGCCGTTTTTCATGATGGTAGCCCAAATAGTCGTTCCGACGCCACTGGTCCAACCGAAAGCAACAGTCACTTCATAAACTCCATCTGCCGGGATAATGATCTCGCTGCTTGCATTACTAGTCATTCCGCCGGAACTGAAATTCCTCGGATCATTTCCGAAAATCACCGGGGTGTTTGTGTTGTGTACAAGCGCTTGACTGGTGGTTGCGTACCTCTTGCACGCGGCGTTGAGTTGGGAGGCCCAGCCGTTGACGGACCGGAGAAAAACATCATTGACGTCCAGGTTCCCATCGGCTGTGCCGGCGGGAACCGCGGTGCCCGGCGCGTAGCCGTTGCCGACCCCCACATTGCCGCCGGAAGTCACCCGCAGCCGTTCCGCTCCCTGGTTGTTGGAGCCGGTATGAAGCACGAAATCGCTCGGCACCGATCCCGTGGCCACCGTTCCGTTGGCCACCCAGCCCAGCCACCCGGTCTGCTGGAAGCTGGTTCCGTCGTACGCGGCCGGGATGAATCCCGCCAGATTATCCCCGTTGACTACGGCAGCCGGCAGGGTGGGGGTGCCACGCGCTTTCGCGCCGATGAACTGTGCCGCGTGGGTCCCGTTATTGAATTGCGAGGAGAGAATCCCTCTTGGTTGAGCCGTGGAGATGGAAGCGGTCTCGAGCTCGGTGGCCGGATTCGTCGTCCCGATCCCCATCCGGATGCCCACCCCGGCGCCGGTGCCCGGCATGAAAACCACTGATTCCACCACGTTGTTCCTTCCCACCACGTGCAGCGGACCCGCCGGCAGGTTCTGCCCGAGCCCCACTCCCATCCGGTCCCACACCAGCAAGGTCCCATTGTCAAGGGCAGCCGGGACAGTCAGGGAGTAGTCGTCACCGATTGTTCCGGCATCGGCGTGCAGCCGGTCCGTCTCCACGTTTCCCCCGCCCGGCGCCGGGTAGTAGGTGACCAGCTCGACGGTTTCCGCACGGGCCAATATAGGGAAGGACAGAAGCAGGGAAGCGACGATCAGGCGAAGGTTCATCATTGGAGAAATTCCTTTCGTTTGGTGGTACGCCATGCACGTATTATACTGAAAATCTGGGGCACGTGGCGGAACTGGCATACGCGCATGCTTGAGGGGCATGTGCCGCAAGGCTTGGAGGTTCAAATCCTCTCGTGCCCACCAACACTATTTCTCGCACCCATCCTTGTTGGAAAACACCCCCTAGCCGATTTTCAAGACTCAGGACACGAGAGGATTTGAAGTGAGCCCGGCCTGGCCGCAAAGCGGCCAATTCAGGCGACGGCGACGAACAGGAGCCGTTGCAATCCTTTGGCTGGGCGAGTGGCCGACCCGTAGCGACTGAGCCGAGACGGCGAAGGAGCGTAGGGCGCCAAATCCTCTCGAGGCGCCAAATCCTCTCGTGCCCACTCACACTGTTCCCACTTGATATAATGAAGCATGGTACGAACCCACCTGGATCACCTGAACGGACGTCCCCTCTCCGCGCCGGTCCGCGCGGCGATTGAGGAGGCCCTCGGTTCCTGCGGCAACCCCTCCAGCCTCCATGCCGGCGGCCAAACCGCCGCCCGCCTGCTGAAGCGGGCCCGCGGGCAGGTAGCCGCGCTCACTGGCTCTCGGCCGGAGGAGATCTTCTTCACCGCCGGCGGCACCGAGTCAAACGCTTGGGCGCTGCGAGGGCTGGCGAAACCGGGCAGCCATCTCGTGGTTTCCGCCGTCGAGCACCTGTCGGTCCTGCAGACGGCGCGTGAAATGGAAAAGGAGGGTTGGTCCGTCACCCTCGTTCCGGTGGATGCCGCCGGCCGGGTGGATCCGGCCGCCGTGGAGGCGGCTCTTACTCCGAAAACCGCCCTCGTCTCAGTCCAATGGGCCAACCCGGAGGTGGGGACGCTCCAGCCGGTCGCCGAGATCGCTCGCCGGGTAAAGGCCAAGGGAGTCCTTTTCCACACCGACGCCGTCGCCGCGGCCGGCCGTGTCCCGCTGGATCTGGCGGCGGTTCCGGCGGACGCCGTTTCGCTGGCCTCGGGGCCGCTGGGCGGGCCGCCGGGGGCGGGGGCCTTGGTTCTCCGGCGCGGGGTTCGGATCCGGCCGCTGTTCGTGGGGGGGACCCAGGAGGAGGGCCGGCGGGCCGGCACCGAGAACCTATTGGGGCTAGCCGGATTCGGGGCGGCGGCGGAGCAGGCCGCCCGGGAACTGCCTTCCTTGCGAGAAAAGGTTCTCCCTTTACGAGAGCGGCTGGTTCGAGGTATCCTGAAACTCTTCTCCGAAGCGGTTTTTAACGGAGACCCCGCCGACCGGCTCCCAGGCCACATCAGTGTCAGTTTCCCAGGGGCGGACGCCGAAGCTTTGGTCCTGGCCTTGGACAGGGAAGGAGTGTCGGTGGGGTTGGGAAGCGCCTGCAGCTCGAAGGCGGTGAAGGCCTCGCACGTGCTGAAGGCGATGGGGGCCGGGGACCCCCAAGCTCTGGGAACCATAACGCTCACTTGTGGCCAGGAGACGTCGGCGGGGGAAGTGGACCGCTTCCTTGAAACCCTGCCGCGCGCCCTGAATGTGATCGGGATTGCTTCGCTACGCTCGCAATGACGAGGGGACAATAATGAAATTTTCCGTTGTCACCGGGAACCTGACCTCCCGCAAGGAACCGCTCATTCTCGGGATTTCCGAGAGCAAGGATCTGCCCCCCTGGGCGGGCGGCTGGTCCGCGCCGATCCGCAAAGCGGCGCGGGATCTTCTCAAGGCGAAACGGTTCCATGGCAAGCTGAACGAAACCTTCCTGCTGCCCCTTGGGAGCCAATGGATTATCCTGATCGGTGTCGGCAAGCCCAACGAGCTGACGCTGGACCGGATCCGGCAGGCGGCGGGTGCCGCCTCACGGCGGGCAGCGGCGGCCGGTTTCGAGTCGGTAGCCCGAGGGCTGCTGCCGGTGAAAGGCGTGCCGGCGGATCAGGTGGCGCAGGCGGTCGCGGAAGGCGCGGTCCTCGGCACCTACCGCTACGCGGAACTGAAAACCCTTTCTCCAGATGAGAAAAAGGAACTTAAATCGGTCACGCTGGTGACCGCCAATGCCCGGGACGCCGCGGCGGCGAAGAGCGGTGTCCGCAAGGGGCTGATCGTGGCGGAAGCGGTTGTCTGGGCGCGAGACATGGTTAACAAGCCGGCCAACCGGCTCACGCCCACGATGATGGCGCGGGAGGCCAAGCAAGCCGCGGGCAAGTTCGGGTTCCGCTGCCAAGTGCTCGACCCCGCGGCGCAGCGCCGGCTGGGAATGAACGCGCTGCTGGGCGTCGCGCGGGGCTCGCGGGAGCCGTCGCAGTTCATGGCCATGGAATACAAAGGCCCCGGCAGCGGGTCCAAGAAACCGCTGGTTTTCCTGGGCAAGGGAATCACCTTCGACTCCGGCGGGATCTCAATCAAGCCGTCGGAGAAAATGGAGCAGATGAAGTACGACATGTCCGGGGGCGCCGCCGTGCTGGGGGCGATGCGGGCGATCGCCTTGCTGCGGCTGCCGGTCCACGTGGTCGGCCTCGTGCCGGCCACCGAGAACCTGCCGGGCGGCTCGGCCCAGAAGCCGGGCGACGTCGTGAAGGCGCTCGGCGGCAAGACGATCGAGGTGATCAACACCGACGCCGAGGGGCGCCTCGTGCTGGCCGACGCGCTGGGCTACGCCAAGCGGTACAAGCCGGCCGCGATGGTGGACCTGGCCACCTTGACCGGCGCCTGCGTGGTGGCGCTGGGGCAGCATTGCATGGGGCTCATGACCAACAACGCCCAATGGGGCGAGCAGGTGAAGGGGGCCGCCACCCAAGCCGGTGAGCGGGCGTGGGAGCTGCCCCTTTGGCCGGAATACACCGAGGCGGTCAAGTCCGACGTGGCCGACGTGAAGAACGTCGGGGACGGCAAGGCCGGCACGATCACGGCGGCGGCCTTCCTTAAGGAGTTCGCCGGCGACACGCCGTGGGTTCACCTGGACATCGCCGGGGTTGCCTGGGCGGATGCCGACAAGGGATACTTGAGGAAGGGGGGCACCGGGGTCGGTGTCCGCCTGCTGGTGGAGCTGGCGAAGAACTGGAAAGGGAAAGCGTGAAGAAAAGATGTCATTGCGAGCGAACGAAGTGAGCGAAGCAATCTCCAGAGGGATCGCTTCGCCCCCCCTGCTTTCTTGCGAAAGCAAGAAGGGGGGGGCTCGCGATGACGCCTTCGGAATCGCTGGGCTGATCCGGGACCTGCTGCTGCGGTTGGGGGAGGACCCGGAGCGGGAGGGGTTGGCCCGCACGCCGGAGCGGGTGGAGCGCTCGCTCCAGTTCCTCACGCAGGGTTATCACGAGGACATCGAGAAGCTGTTCGCGCGGGCCCGCTTCTCCGAGCCGTACGACGAGATGGTGTTGGTGCGGGACATTGATTTCTTTAGCTTGTGTGAGCACCACCTGATTCCGTTTTTCGGCAAGTGCCACGTGGCCTACATCCCCGACGGGAAGATCCTGGGGCTAAGCAAGATCCCGCGGCTGGTGGACGCCCTCTCCCACCGCCTGCAGGTGCAGGAGCGGCTGACCACGCAGGTCGCCGAGGCGCTGAAAACCCACCTGCAGCCGAAGGGGGTGGCGGTGGTGATGGAGGCGCAGCATCTCTGCACGGTGATCCGCGGTGTGCAGAAGCAGAACACCCGGATGGTGACCAGCTCCATGCTGGGCACGTTCCGCACCGACCCGAAGACCCGGATGGAGTTCCTGTCTCTCTTGAGGGAGAAAAATGGCTGATCCGAAGAACGTCACGCAGATGCACTTCGCCCGCGAGGGGCTGATCACCGAGCAGATGAAGGCGGTCGCCAAGATCGAGCGCCTGGAGCCGGAGCTCGTCCGCCAGGAGGTGGCCGCCGGCCGGATGATCATCCCGGCCAACGTGAACCACCCTGAGCTTAAAGCCATGGCGATCGGGCTGGCCACCACCTGCAAGATCAACGCCAACATCGGCAATTCTGCCGTCACCTCCGACGTGGCGACCGAGCTGAAAAAGCTGGAAACCTGCCTGAAGTACGGCGCCGACACGGCCATGGACCTCTCGACCGGCGGCAATATCCGGGAGATCCGGGAGGCGATCCTTCGCCACAGCCCGATTCCGCTGGGCACCGTGCCGGTCTACGAGGCGGTCAGCCGGGTCCAGCGGGTGGAGGACCTCACCGAGGATCTCCTGTTCGAGGTGATCGAGGAGCAGGCCCAGCAGGGGGTGGATTACATGACGATCCACGCCGGCATCCTGCGGGAGTACCTGCCGCTCGTGCAGCACCGGATCACCGGCATCGTCAGCCGGGGCGGGTCCCTCATGGCGCAGTGGATGATCGCCCATGATAAGGAGAACCCCTTTTACACCGGCTACGACCGGCTCTGCGAGATCTTCAAGAAACACGACGTCAGTTTCTCGCTCGGTGATTCGCTGCGGCCCGGGTGCTTGGCCGACGCCAGCGACGCCGCGCAGTTCTCGGAGCTCAAGACGCTTGGGCTACTGACGTTGAAGGCCTGGGAGCATGACGTGCAGGTGATGGTCGAGGGGCCCGGCCACATCCCGATGGACCAGCTGGAGATGAACGTGAAGAAACAGCAGGAGCTCTGCCACGGCGCCCCCTTCTACACGCTCGGGCCCCTGGTCACCGACATCGCCCCTGGCTACGACCACATCACCTCCGCGATCGGGGCGGCGATGGTGGGCTGGTACGGCTCCTCGCTGCTCTGTTACGTGACGCCGAAGGAGCACCTGGGGCTGCCCAATTCAGAGGATGTGCGGACCGGGATCATCGCCTACAAGATCGCCGCCCACGCGGCCGACGTGGCGCGCCACCGGCCCGGCGCCCGCGATCGGGACGATGCCCTTTCGCGCGCCCGCTTCAACTTCGACTGGAAACAGCAGTTCGCGCTGTCGCTGGACCCCGAGCGGGCCCAGGAGTACCACGACGAGGCGCTGCCGCACGACGCCTACAAGTCGGCCGCCTTCTGCTCGATGTGCGGGCCGAAGTTCTGCTCGATGCAC
>CAYJTM010000015.1:0-18506 GCA_964373055.1 uncultured Planctomycetia bacterium | reverse complement strand
GCCTAGCCGGGCAAATGAGTGAGCGGCCTAGCGAACGGTGGAGCGAACCCGAGCGACAGCGAGGGGGAGCGTGGAAGGCCCCTCACGCAGCGCGCCCCCAGGCGCGCGGAAGGATTTCAGCATGGAATACTCATCTTACGCCGGGCTGATGAATTTTCGAACCGCTTCCGAGGAAGACGCCTGCTTCTGCCGGATCGGCAAAATCAACGAGAAGACTGTTCCTTCCCCCACTTTGCTTTCAAGGTTGATCTGCCCGTGGTGCGCCTTGAGGATGTTCTGGACGATCGCCAGCCCAAGGCCGGAGCCCTTCTCCTTCGTCGTAAAGAAGGGAGTGAAAATCGCCGGTTGCTGACTTTCCGCGATGCCGCAGCCGGTGTCCCGAACCGAAATCTTCACCTGCCCAATGAGCTGCGCTGTTTTGATCTCCAAAATACGATTTGTTTCGACACTGTTACTCATGGCTTCCACCGCGTTCATGACAAGGTTCAGCAGAATCTGTTTCATCTGGTCCCGGTCGGCCTCGGCAATCAACCGTTCCGGCCCGTACTCCCGCCGCACCTCGATCCGTTGCCGTTGCAGATCGTTGGCCATGAGCTCCATCACGCTCTCCGCCGCTTCATGCAGATCGATCATTTGAAAAACCGGCGGCTTGGGGTTGCTGACGGTCACCAAAGCCCGCACGAGCTCGTTGATGCGCTGAGCCTCTTGACGGGCGATCTCCGAGAAGCGGTGCCGGAATTCGGGGTCATCGTAGCGGCTCGGGAGGTACTCGAAGAATGTGAGGATCGCCTGGAGGGGGTTCTTGATCTCGTGCGCCATGTTCGAGGCGAACTTGCCGATGGTGGCCAGCCGCTCGGCCTGGATCAGCTGATCCCGCGTGTCTTTGAGCTCATCGTACGCCCGCGCGTTCTCCACGGCAAAAGCCGCCCGGGCGGCCAGCGCGGAGAAGATCTCCAGATCTTCCGGCGCGTATGCTTTTCCAAACTGCCTCTCGCCCAACACAAGAACCCCCTGCAAATGCTGTTCCACAAAGCTGGGCACGCACACCGCCGCCTGCAGGCGTTCCATCTCTTTGAGCGCCTGGGAAACCCACCGGACCGGATAACCGTCCTCCTCCGGCTTGGCACGTTTGATCGCGATTTCCAGATCCTCGCGAACCACCGGCGCCATGGTGTGCGCCAACCAGCTGACAAGCGGGCTTTGCTCTTCCAGTCCTAATCCGCCCGTCGGTTTCTTAAGCCGGCCGTGCGAAGCCGCCACCTCCAAGAAATCTTGTCCCCGCGGCCTCAGGAGAACCGTCGCATGCGTCACCTTCACGCTGCGCACGATGACCCGGACCATCAGGTTGAGCAACTTCCGGAGGTCTCTTACCCGCCCTATCCTGACACCGGCGGCTTTGAGTGTCTGCCGGTAACGGTACCTCTCCGCGAAGAAGGTTTTGTCCGTCCAGCGGGTGATCCACCCGCCCAGCGGACGCGCTAATCCCGTTGCCAGCACCGCCCCCAGCAGCGCCAATAAGTCAGGCCGGAGGTTTATCCCCGCTGAGGCCATCCAACGCACCATCCCGAACGCAAACAGCCAGAAGACAGCCAGACAGAGCGCGTACACCCCCGCCTCCACTACCAGACGCCGTAGAAGGATCTCGGGGTTCTTGAGCCGCTCTCTGGCCAAGGCAGTGGCGATCAGAACCAACCCGATCCCCAGAGCAATGACCGCCGGCGGGTGAAAGAAGCTTGCGGCCAGACCCAAAACGATGGCGAGGGTTCCTCCTCTTAAATAATTGAGACGGGTCCGGGCCAGCGGCTCGGGCCGGTTCTCTCCGAGCCACCCCATGAAGAAGAAAACAAGCAGGCCGGGAATCAGGCAGAGAAAAAACAGCTTGAGCCCGCCGAGCCAGCGGGTCGGCTCCCCCTCCGTTCCGATCACCTGCAAAGCGTTGAAGAAGCTCCAACCGGCGATCCCGCCGCACAGGGCTACGAACCGCCGGGCCGGGCGCGCCTCCCATCCTTGGATCGCTACCCATCCACCGCAGGCAATGGCGGCCGCAAGGAGCAGCCAGAATACAGTCAGAATCAACATCCCCTAGATCCCCCTGCGATGCTCAAAGATTTCCCGCAGCTTCTGAGACACCGCCTCTCGGTTAAAGGGTTTGGTCAGGTAGTCGTCCGCTCCCAGCCGCATGGCCTGAACCGCCACGTCATCCGACTCATACCCGGTGATCATCAGCACGCAAACGTGGGATTTCATCTGCTTGATCCGGCCCAGGGCCTCCATGCCGTTCATCTTCGGCATCTTCACGTCCATGATCACCACTTCCGGATTCTTGGCACGCACGTACTCGACCGCTTCCTCCCCGTTGGTAACAAAAGCCAGGGTGTAGGTTTCGGAAAGGATCACCCGCAGCGATTCCCTAACTCCAAGCTCATCGTCACAGATAAGGACGTGGGGCTTTTCCAAAGGGCTTCTCCTTATAGGATCACGGGGCTGGTGACTAGGACGCATCTCGCTTCGGATTTTCCGGAGTTCACGAACTGATGCGGCAAAGAGGCTTTGAAGTAGAGGGTCCCCTCCTTGGGGACCCGGTAGCTCTGGTCCCCCACTCGGACCTCCAGCTCCCCTTCCAGACCCAGGAGCCACCGCTCCGTGCCACGGTGGTACTGCTCCATGACCGTCTTCCCTCCCGGCTGCAGAACCAGCATCTGCGGGAACATCTTCTTATTGGAAAGCTGGCTCGTCAATTGAATGGCGGAGACCTTTTCGTTATAGGTGAAGGCCTCCGCCTCTTTAGGCCCCGGCTGCTTAAGAAGGACCGCTTCCTGCTCCGGCTGCTCTAGGCCTTTGTACAGTTCCGTGACCGCAAGTCCGAGAGCCTCGGCAATCTTGCGGTGGGTGCGGAAGGTGCCAACGGCCTTTTCGTTTTCGAGCCGGCTTAAAGTCGCCAAGGCAACACCGCTCTTTTTCGACAACTGCTCGAGAGTTAATCCGCTTTCCTTTCTCAAAGCCCGGATTTGAAATCCCAACTGCATCTGCCTGCCCTCCCACTATAAAAATAGCATTAAAAAAGGAAGCGTTCAATACGAAATCTTGTTTAAATTGGAATATATTGAGCGCAGCTATTGGGGTGGATTATAGCACGAATATAATATATAACTGATTTATATATAATAACTTATATATATTTGTCCTGGTCAATACTTTCCGTATCTAATAAAAATTTCTTCAGGTACTTGACAAAACAGGAAGTTATCAGCCATAGTTCTTGATGGAAGGCTAAAGAAAGGTTTGATAGCAGGATAATTTCCCCGAAAAGGTACACGCCGCGTAAGCGGCGGCCACAAAGCCAAGGGTCCTGACAGCGGGACAGCCGGGCTGCCAAAGGGAATGAGTTTGAAAAGGATAACCCAATGGCAGACCGGACACTCCCCGATCTGGTCGGATCGAAAGCTTGGCGAAAAGGAAGGACGTGGAACCGGCCTGCCCGGCTGATAGCTGCCCTCACCGCATTTACCTTTACCTTCCTTCAGTTCGCGGCACCCTTCGCCTCAGCCGAGCAGGATCCCATTCCCACCTGGCTCAAAGAAGACAATGGCGGCTGGGTCTCCGCCGACAAAGCACAGCGGATGCAGCGGGCCGACCAGGATTTGCTGACTCACCTTTCCGCGCTGGAGCAGGCCCAGCAGCGGTTCATCACCACTCACCCTTCCGGCCTTGAAGCCCAGTACGCCAATCAGGAGCTGGTGGTGGCGCGGGACAAGAGCGGCAACCTGCTTTGGTCCCCGACTTTTGATGACTACCAGCGCCTCCAGAACGGAACGCTTCTTTTGGTGGATGGGACACTGCAGGTGGTGCGCGACGGCCGCCTGACCCGCCAGGTCGCGGTGGACGGCGCCGAAACTGTCTTCCGGACCGACGGCCGGGTGGACCACGAAACGGCGCTCGATGGAACCCGAACCGATTACAGCTACTCCGGGACCGGTTTCACCCGCACCACGCACCTCCCCACAGGTGATCTCGCCCAAGAATACGACGCCCAGGGCCGGCTGATGAAGGAAACGACGTTCCGCGTCGTCATGGAAGGGGGCGGCGGGAACGTCGCCTTGGGACGAACCGTGGCAACCTCCTCGGCCCTTTCCGGGGCTTCCGGAGCGCGCGCCGCGGACGGACTCTTCGGCACCGAATCCGGCGGCTGGGTAGGCGGAAATGTGAGCGGAGGCGGCGACTGGCTGAAGCTGGATCTGGGCAGCGTCAAGGAGATCAATCGGATCGTTTACGACACCCGGTATGCCCCGGCCTACCTCACGGCAGCCAGCCGGATCTGGCAGGAGAAGTTCACGATTGAGGGGTCGGTGGACGGCGTCAACTGGTTCCCCCTCCTGCAAAAAAGCGGGCTGACTACCTTCCAGCTGTTCGACGCGGCGATTGCCGCTACCAAGATGCGGTACGTGAAGGTGTCCGGGATCTTGAGCCGCTACGCTGCCAGCGCAACCTGGCGCTACGCCTACGTCAATGAACTCGGGCTGTACGAGACCGCGGCCCACGCGGTGGGAATGGTGGCGGACCGGGAATCCGTCACCACCTACGACGCGCAGGGGCGGCCGGCGAAAGTAACGGAGTCCCGCGTAGTTATGGAAGGAGGCGGCGGGAACGTGGCAGTGGGACGAACCGCAGCGACTTCGTCGGCGCTTTCCGGAGCCGCTGGAGCGCGCGCAACGGATGGACTCTTCGGCACCGAAGCCGGCGGCTGGGTGGGCGGGAACGTAAACGGCGGCAGCGACTGGTTGAAGCTCGATTTGGGGAGTGTCAAGGAAATCAACCGGATCGTGTACGACACACGGTATGCTCCGGCTTTCCTCACGGCAGCCAGCCGGATCTGGCAGGAGAAGTTCACGATTGAGGGGTCGGTGGACGGCGTCAACTGGTTCCCCCTCCTACAGAAGAGCGGGCTGACCACCTTCCAGCTGTTCGACGCGGCAATCGCCGCCACCAAGATGCGGTACGTCAAGGTGTCCGGGATCTTGAGCCGCTACGCCGCCAGCGCAACCTGGCACTACGCCTACGTCAATGAGCTCGGGGTATTTGAAACCGCGTCTCACGTGACAGGAACAGTGGCGGACCGGGAGTACGCGTACGAATATGACACCCAGGCCCGGCTCTCAAAGGTGACGCAGTCCCATCCAGTCACTGAAAACCTCGGGGGGAGCAACGTCGCGCTCAAGGCCCCAACCACCGCCTCCTCGGCCAATCCCTCTTACACCGCCTCTCTCGCCGTCGACGGCTTGTTCGGAAATGCCGCCATCGGTTGGATCGGAGCCAACGCCAACGGAGCCGGAGATTTCCTCCAGGTGGACTTAGGGACAGTCAAAGAGATCGACCGCCTGCTCTACGACACCCGCTTCGGCCCGGGATACAACTCCGGCACGTACATGATCTGGCAGACCGATTTCAAGATCTGGGGATCTATGGACGGCGTGACCTGGACCTCGCTCCTGGAGAGAACCGGTCTCACCACCCCACAGCTGTTCGATGTCCAGATCAATCCAACCCGAGTCCGTTACGTCAAGGTGTTCGGCATCAAGAGCCGCTATGCCGCCTCCACCACATGGCACTATGCCTACACGGGAGAGCTGGCTTTGTTTGAAAAAAAATCCACCCAAACCCGCCAGGCCATTGACCGCCAGTACCAATACTCCTACAACGCGCAAGGCCAGCTCTTGACGGTGACCGAGTTCCATTCAGTCACCGAAACCCTCGGCGGAAGCAACGTGGCGCTCAAAACCCCAACCACCGCTTCCTCTACTTACGCCACCTACACCGGCTCGCTCGCCGTGGACGGTCTGTATGGAAATGCCTCTCTCGGCTGGCTCGGCGCCAATCTCAACGGGTCCGCAGACTCGCTGCAGGTGGACTTAGGGACAGTCAAGGAGATCGACCGCCTGCTCTACGACACCCGCTTCGGCCCGGGGTACCTCTCCGGCTCTTCCATGATCTGGCAAACCGATTTCAAAATCTGGGGGTCCGCCGACGGCGTAACCTGGACCCCCCTCCTCGAGAGAACCGGCCTCACCACCCCTCAACTGTTCGATCTCCGGATCACCACAACCCAAGTCCGTTACGTCAAGGTGTTCGGCATCAAGAGCCGCTATGCCGCCTCCTCCGGTTGGACGCGGGCCTATGTGGGAGAAATCGGCCTGTTTGAAAAAATTACCACCCAGACCCGCGTGGTCATTGACCACATATATCCATACGAACCGCCCGGCGCGTATCCCCGCCCTTCGGCAACCGTCAGCTCCAACCGCCCGAATGGAGTGTGGAATCAAGCCGGTTGGCCCGTCACGCCCGACCGAATCTCGCCGACCGGCTCAGTCCAGGGGCCGGCGGTCACCGAACAAAGGGAGATCACCCTGACACTCACCGCCTCCGACCCCGCCGCGGCCGATGGAACCACCGGCAGCGGTGTGGCTCTCGTGCGATTCTCCCTCGACGGCGGCAAGAGCTGGAGCAGCCCGCAGCCGTTTGCGCCCACTCTCGCAGTGACTCTTCCGGAGCAGTACGGCGATTATTCCATCAGCGTTGAGTTCCAGGACAAAGCCGGCAACCGGTCGGGGACGGTCGTTCACTCCGTAACGCTGGGCACTACCCTGCCGCCGGTGCTGAAATTCGCGTCCGCGCCATCCACCGCTTCGGAACTGTACGACCTGATCGTCCAAGTGGACGGGCTCAACCGGCCGGCTCAGCGCTGGCGCCTCGGTCGGGGCCAGAGCGGTCTCATCGCCTCAGCCGCGAAACCCTCCAGCAAGGAAGCCTGGGCACGCTTCACCGTGACGCGATCAGGGGAGTTGCCGGCCGTGGTGAATCCCCCCTCGATTCCCGAAGGAGAGCGCTTCACCCAAACACTGACCGACGGATCGGTCGCCCTATACGTGAGCGGAAAACTTGTTCAAGTGACTCTGCCGGACGGCACCCAATTGATCGCCCCCACCATGGACCAGTCCGGTCGGATCACCGGCGGCTGGCTGACGACGCCGGACGGGACCACCACTTTCCTACAAGGAAGCGTTGCCGTCTGGAGCAAAGATTCACTCGGAACCGTCACCTGGTATTTCCCCGATGGAGCGGCGGAGGCGGCCAAAACAGCGGACGGTACAGTCTCCACCTACGCTTATCAACTCGACTCCGCCGGGAAAATCACCTCCATCCTCGTCACCGCCGGAGAGGTGAGTGCCCTCTACGATCCGGACGGACGACTGATCCAACAGATCCGGGCGGACGGCCGGCGGCTCACCTACACGCAGGGACGGTTAAGCGCCATCGAGTTTCCCGGCCAACCAGCCATCCGGTACACCGAGACCGTACAAACCGGCGGTTCGATCTTGAGTGAGCGGCCCACGGCGGCACAGACCGACCTGCCCCGCCGGTTCCTCTACGCGGCGGACGGCTCTCTGCGCGAAGTCACCCAGGCCGATGGGACGATCCTGCGATTCTCCGGAGGGATCCCGACGGAAGCCGTGGCTCCCAACGGGAGCGTGACCCGCCTCTCCACCGAGCAGAGCGGCCAGACGCTCCAATCGCTCTCCATCAACCGCAACGGAATCATCCGCACGTACGATGCCTCCGGAAAGCTCACTAGCTTGACGCTGTCGGATAAGAGCGGGCTGGATCTGGCCGGCGAGACCGCTCAGGCAGTGCGCTTGGCCGACGGAACGCGGATCAGCGGCGGCGTGTATGGCGCCGACAGCAAGCTTATCAGCGGCACCGTCACGCTGCCGGACGGCCGGATTGTCCGATATGCCGGCGGCCAGCCGGCCGAGGCCACGCTGTCAGACGGCAGCCGCGTCATCTACTCCGGCGGCCAACCCTCTCAGTTGAACCTAGCCAGCGGATTGGCCTACTCCGTCGCGCACGGAAACAGTTGGATCGCCACCCTGACCACCTCCGCGCCCGCTTCAGATTCCATCACGCAGATGGTCTACTCGGAGGGTTGGGTCTTGCAAAAGGCCGCGCGCGCTGACGGCGCCCAACTCTCTTACGCGAACGGGCGCCTCTCTACCCTCACGCAGGCGGATGGAACGGTGATCTCCTACGCTTACGACAATGCCGGCCGGCTCACCTCCACCGTTGCCGCCAGCCCGGATCCCGCCGAACCGGTCATCCGCTCCGAGTACGCCTACGATCGGATCCGCAAAGTGTTCAAGGGCAGCCAGCTCCTCTACGAGTACTCCTACGAGTTCGATGACTCCGGCGACGAGATCTCCGTCCTGCGCGAGCTCACCACCGGCCTCACCAAACGGTACCGGGGCGGTTTGCTGATCTCTCAGATGGACGCCGACGGAGCCGTGACAACCTATTCCTATACCGGCAACGCCGGCGGGTGGCTGGATGCTCTGTCCGGCTCTATGGAAGCCGTCCAAACGCTCCCGGACGGAACCGCGGCGTACTACCAGAGGCAGAGCCCAGCGCCGGATTCTTCCTGGCAGTTGGTCCGGCTGGTCCTGCCTGACGGAAGAGCGGTAACCGATTTGACGAATCCGGCAGTGGCCGGACAGGTCGCCCAAGCGGCGCTTCCGAAGGACTCCGCCTCTCTGTTCCGGATCCAGCGGTTGGGAATCCTCAAACCGATCCACAACGCGACGCCGGAAATGCTCCTGTCCGACGCGCAGAAGAGCGCCCTCTCATTCCTGGCGGGTGGGCAAATCGCGGCGGGAGAGTACGCCGGGCTGGTCCCCAGCTACGCCCAGGTGCCGGCAAACGATCCGCTGGCCGCCGCGCTCAAGGATCGCGCCTACTCCTACGACCAGGCGGCAACCGCCATCGCCCTCACAGCGGCCGGAAAGTTTACGCAAGCCGGTTCGATCTTGGAAGCGTTGGCTCAGAGGGAAGCGGGTTCCGGCCGGCTGGGATTCGCTTACCGGCTTGCCCCCTCCGCTCAGGATGATCCGGCCCTCTATGCCGGAACACTCGCGTGGGTCGGCATGGCCGCCCTCTTCTACCAACAGCAAACAGGGGACGGCCGGTTTCTTCCCATGGCGGAGCGGCTGGCGAAGACACTGCTGGGCTTTCAAGACGCCGGCACCGGCCTGATCCAGGGGGGACTCTCCGCCCAGGGAACCCCGCTGGGCTGGAGTTCGACCGAGCACAACGTGGAGGCCTATTTCTTCCTGAGGGACCTCGCAACCCTGACCCGGAAGGAGGCTTATGCCGCCGCGGCCGACCGCGTCAAGGAAGGGATCCTGAAAGAGCTCTGGCAAATAGATCATTTCAAGAGGGGCCGGGGGGACGACGCGCTGATGCTCGATCCGCAGGCGCTGGGGGCGCTCTTCCTCTTGGCCGTGAACAAGCGAGAGGAGGCTTTCGCCGTCCGCGCGTTCATCGAGAAAAACTTCCTTCGGGCGGTGGAAGTCGGTGGACGGGTGATCATCGGATACGCGCCCCACACCGCCGATTCGTTCATCTGGACCGAAGGCTCCCTGATGGTCGGCCTGCTGGACCGGAGGCTGGGGAACCGGACGTCGACCGAGCAGATCGCTCGACAGATGGAGAGCCTCCGGGAACTTTCCGGTGGCGGAATCCGGTACGCCTCCGGCCGGGCGATCACCCAGGCGCCGAACGACGGAACAACCTACACCGATTTCCCAAGCGCCGCGGCGACCGCTTGGTACCTGTTGGCGAACCTCAATCCCACCGCTTTGCTGGATGCCGCCCCTCCGGCGGCCGCGGGGTCCCCGCGCGTCGAGTCGGCGGTTCTGAGCCAGTCCGGAAAAGTGAAGGAACGTTTCACTTACCGCTACGAGGGCGGGTTGACGCGCATCACCGACGACAGCGGAACAACGCGCGTCTATGACGCTTTCAATCAGCTGGTGGCCATCGAGCAGATCGAAGGGCCTTCCTACTGGGTGTTGGCGGCGAGGGACCTCTCCACCGGGCAGACAAACCGGCTGGCGCAGTTGGATCCCTCCAGCGCGGAAGCGCTCAACATCCTCACCCATCCGGCCGGAGAGAAGATCTCCGTGCACCGGCTGACCCATCTGACGCTGGCCAACGGAACAGTGATCACGGAGAATTTCTCGCCGGATAGCATCACAGCGCAGGAGTTCGACTCCGAGGGCCGCCTGCTCACCCGCACGCAAGCCAATGGGCAGATCACCCTCTACGAGGATGGCCGCCCACTTGAGACCCTCGACGCGGAGGGCAACGTCACCACGAGCTTCACCTACAACGAGGCCGGGCAGCTGGTAAAGCTGACCCTGCTCGGCGCTCGGCGGGAGCTGGCCGACAATACCGCCGCCGCGCGGGCAGAGGTCATCCGCAAGCGGGCCGACGCCCTCGAGGAGCTGGCCCTCCGTAAGCAGCTGGCGATCGGGCAGATTGCCGACCAGACCGCCCAGGCCCGGGCCCAGCTGCAAGCCCAACTGACCGACCTTGGACAGAAACTGGCCGACCTGGAAAACACCGACGTCCACGGCAAAAAAGCCAAGCGGCAGAAGGGGCAGGCCTTGGATCAGATCCGCCACGGCATGAACCAGGTCCGGGACGCCCTCTCTTCTCTCGATCAGCAATACTCCCAGGCGCTGGGCGGCCTGGAATCCCAGGTGGAGTCGGTCCGCAACCAGCTGGAATCTCAGAGCGCTTCGGCCTTCGCTTCGATCACGACTAAGGAGGAGGAGTTCACTCGGGCGATCATCCGGCAGGAAATCACCGTCATCCTCACCCGCGTCTACCGCAATGTGATCGGACGAGACCCCGACGAGAAGGAAATCTCCGAAGCGGTGGACCAGCTCTACGCCCAGTTCGGGGCCGATCCGGACGTAGCGCTGGACCTGACCGCCCTGGAGCAGAAAATCCGGGCATTGCCGGATTACCCGGTTAGGGTCCAGCAGGTGGCGCAGATCCGGGCCCAAGTCTCCACCAAGATGGACGGCTGGGCCGCCGCCTCCGATGAGCAGAAAGCGGCCCAACTGGCACCGTATGGGGTGAGTTTAGCCCAAACCGTTCCGCTCAACTCTGCGGCCATCGCCGAGATCCGGACCTGGCTCAACACCAATTCTCTGCACTTCGGGCATTCCGCGTTCCTGGCCCTGCAGGGCCTGCTGGCGCAAGCGGCGGGAATCCAGGTGGACGCGGTAACCCTGGCCGTCGAGGCGATCTGGCTGGACATCCTCACCGGTGTCATCTCGCCGCGCACCACCGGAGATCTGGAGCTTTCCCTCTTCTCGATGGAGCATGTCGCCGAAAAGTACGGCTTGGGACTAACCCCCGCGCGAGTGTCTCTGGACGATTTGAAGGCAATGCTGCCCAAGGAGATCACCCTGTTCCAATCCGTCTCGCCGGATGGACGAACCTCCTACGAGCTCAAAGAGGACGGAACGCTGGAGATCGTGGACCTCTCCACCGACCAGGTGACGCAGACGGTTTCGCTTTTCAGCGGCCTGACGGCAACGGAGCCGTCCATCACCTTCACCCAGCAAACAGACGGATCTCTGCTCCTTCAGACGCGGGGACTTCCGGTCGGAGGGATCGTCTCCTTCTGGACGGAGAACGACTTAAATGGCGAGGCCGGCGTTTACTACATCAAACCGTTGGATGTGGATAAGTCCTATTTCACCCTTCCGGCCGAGGGGGTGGCCCGCATCCCGCCCCTTTCCTACCGGCCGGGGCACGCCCGGGTGCTGGTCTTCAAGGATGCTCAAGCCATCGCGGCGTTCCAACAGCGGCAGAGGGAGATGCACTTCTGGGCCGGCGCCTATGCCACCAACTTCTTCAAGGACATCCTGGTTATGCGGCCGGGCGTGGACCCCTACAAAATCTCCGACTTGGACAAGATGAAGGTGGACTCCTCTTTCATGGCCGCTACCGGCTTGATGGTGTTCAATTTAAGTTCCGGCGGCAGTCTGACCGAGATGGGAGAGTTCTGGAACCCGCCGCCGGACCCGGCCTTCACGCCGCAACAAATGCTCCTGACCCCTGACGGGAATACGCTCTGGGTGCGCGCGACGGGCAAGACCCGAACCGGGGCGGCGCTGCTTTCCCTCGATCTGCGGACCGGCGCCGTCTCCCGATTGGACACCGGCCTGATCACGCCCGCTCAAATGGCCATCTCGCAGGATGGAACAACTTTGTATGTCCAGGACGCGGCCTCCCCGGAGGGAGGATTGAGCTCCCTCGCGGCCATGAACGCGGCCACCGGACAGGTCTTGAGACGAGCCGCCCTTCCCGTCGGCGCCCTCGCCGGCATGGCCGTCTCGGCCGGCAATCAAATCCTCCTGGCCGGCAAGGGGGCCAAGCAGGTCCTTTGGCTGGACGCCTCCACCTTGCAAACGATCCGCACCGTATCCGGCTACGGATCTATCGAAAGCCTGGCTCTGCGGCCCGATGGACAAGTGGTTTACGTCCTGGACAGCTCTCTGAAAAAACTCGTTGTTCTCTCCGCGGCCACCGGCCAAAAACTCTCCGAGACCGCTGTTGACGGCGCCTCCGGCGAGATTGCTTTCAGCCCGGACGGAACGGTGGTCTACTTCACCCGGCAGGACACCGGCACGGTGTTGCGCCTGGACGCCGCCAGCCATCAGCCGATCCAGGACGTCCGGGAGGGAGAGGGCGGCGCTACCCAAGCCTTCCGCCGGCGAACCGCTCCCATCGTGGCCCACGTCAACGGCAACCATTACCTCCATGTGCTGGCCGTCACCGCGGAGGGCAATATCCTGGTCCGGGAGCCCAACAAAGGACCCAACGGCTCCATCGTCTCCATCTCCGCAGAGGAGTTCAGCCGGATCTGGCAAGGGGTCATCCTCTCCCCGAGAGCCCCGCCCCACGCCTACCAGCGCCTGACTGACTCCGAAGCCCTCTCCATCACCGGATCCAACTTCATCGCCGCCATCGTCGCCATCGTCACCGCAATCGCCGTCGCCATCGGAACTGCCGTTGTCGTCATCGTCAGTGCAGTCGCCGCTCTCCTTGCCGCGCTGGCCGCCACCATGAGCGCCATCTTCAGCGCGCTCGGCGCTGTTTTCTCCTCCATCGGCTCCTTCTTTGGTGGATTCGGCTCCCTCTTCTCAGGCGCAGGGTTGCTCGGCCAAGGATTCAGCGCTCTCTTCGCCGGACAGCTCCTGACCGGCCTCAGCCTGATCGGCCAAGGCCTGCTCGGCGCCGTCGGCCTCTCCTCCTTCTCCTGGGCCAGCCTCGGGCAGTTCGCCCTGACCACCGCCGTCAATGTGGGGGTCTCCCGGGGCCTAGAAGCACTGGGTGTGAGCCCAACTATCGCTTCCCTGGCGGGGGCCTTCACCTCCGGGGGAATCTCCGGAGCGCTCAATCCGGTCAGCACCACTTCCTCGTTCCTTACCAAATTCGTCGCGGGGGCGCTCACTTCCACCGCCGTGGCCGGAACCCAGATCGGCCTCGTGAAGGCCGGCCTGGACCCTGCCCTGGCCAACATCGCCGGGATCGGCGTTGGGACCATCACCAACAGCTTGGCTCTCAACGGATTAGATGGACTGGGACAGACGCTCTCCACGCAACTGGCCCCGACGCTGGCTGGCGAGCTAGCTTTCTATGGAGTTCAGAAACTCGGCGAGACGATCGGGTTGGATCCGAGGATTTCCCAACTAGCCGGCATGCCCATCAAGGCAGGAATTGGCAATATTGCCAATCCAGGGACCCGCGGCCAAGGCATCGTCAACTCTATGTGGGAAGGGCTCAAATCCGGCGTCGTGAGCGTCGGCGTGCAGGCAGCCACCCAAGCTCTCAACTTGGACCCCTTCGCCGGCTCCCTGATCAGCCGCACCCTGTCCGGCGCTATCTCCGGAGCCATCAGCCCCTCCCACAACGTCTTCCAGGGAGTCTACGACGCCTTCCGGCAGTCTGTGGGGAACTTCAGCACCATCCCACCGCCGCCGGATCCGGAAGACCCCCGCTTCATCAAAACCCTCGACAGCGGCGAGAAAATCTGGAACCAGGCCGCCTACAACCAAGCCATCGGCCAATATGAGGCCTCTCGCCCAGTCTGGATGGCCCAAGCGCTCGCCAAAACCAACAATTTCTCCGATGAGATCCGGCAGTACGGTCTGGCCCAAGCCGTCGAGAACTACGCCACCAGCATCTTCCACCGAGACTCCGTCGAATCTCTTGTCCAATCCTTCGGCTCCATCAAGAACGCCATCACCGAACGCATGCGGCAGAACAAAATCCGCCAGGTCACCCTGGGAGACGGAACCCAGGCCGACGAACTCTCCCTGCTTGACGACAAGATCAACCTCCTCATCAAAGCGGACCCCTTCGGCGACATCTCGCTGCTGGGCATCACCGAGGATGACCTCGAACGCCGCTACCAGGAAATCCGTGCCGACCGCCAGACAAAAACCGTCGACATGGCAAAAGGCACCATCACCCGCACATATCGATCTACTGCCCCGGACGGCACTACTGTTACAGCCCAATTCCTGGAAGAAATTTCCGCTGCCGGCGTCACTAAGGTAACCATCCAAGATAGCCAAGGCAACAGCTACACCGTTACCCCTAACTCTTTCCAAGACATCCGCCTTAACGCCGACGGCTCCATCCGAGACGGAATTTTGACGGATTTTGCATCCGGCGTGAAATACAACTTCCAAAGCGGTCGGCTAATTCCAGACACCGAGCACTTTGAACCCGCTGCACCCATCTTCAAAATTGAGACGCCACACATAGACTCTGAGCCGAGCCGTCCAGAGATTCGCTCGTTAATCTTCAAGGATCAACCGCCTTCGCTGGTTTTCCAAGACCGGGGAACAATCAGGACTGCATTTGGCGATCTGGAGGTCTCGGTTAATGTGGCGGACACTCAGGGCGCACCGGTCCTCACCGACAAGATGTATCTGGATGTCTATGCCTACAATGCCGAGGATCCATCTAAACCCATCGTCATTACAATCCCGATCGATCCAGAACTTCGCGCTCCGACATCAGATTTCAAACTACAGCCCATGAACCTGCTGGAAAAATCCGCAGCGGCCACCACCGGCTTTCTGCTGACCCGCCTGAACGAATACAAAAACATCCTGGGCATCGAGCAAGTTGTCATTCGGAATGATTATGGATTCCCGGTTGCTTGGACGAGAACATGGTACAACACGCCTTATGCGCCCGATGCACGTGGGTTGGCGCAGGGTTTAACTGTGGCTGCTTTGCTTTATAATATGACCGTTACCGCGCTGGATCCCGGCCTAAGCACAGAACAGAAAAAGTTGACCCAATTAGTCAACGCCAGTGGAACATTGGCCGGAATAAGGGCCGGAAGTATCGGAGCAGGTCTCTACCAAGTCTTATTTAGAGCGGGAGTGTCAACCTCTGGTGCGATCGTTGCGGGGGTAGGATTAACACTTGTAGGAGTATGGGCCATAGATCGGGTCGCAAAATTTCTGAAAGAGAAAATCGCCGAGAAAGCAACCCAAGCTAAATAATGGACGACAAGCCCTTGAAGATCTATAAATTTCAGAAACGACACACGCTAGGCCTCGTCGCTTCAATCTTGGCTATCGCTTCTCTTACTTTGTTGCCGCCTTTCTCTAACGTAGAAAGAGTGGCTGTAATAAGCTTCCTCCTTTTCCTCTCTGGGCTGCTTATTGTTAGCACAAGCAACGGGAGAATTGAGCTCTATGAGGACCGGGTCTGTCTGAAATCTTTCTTTGCTAGGCCTAACAAATGCTTGGCTCTATCCGAGATAGGAGGGGTTTTCGAAGACCATTTTCTTATGTGGGAACTTGAATCCTCACACGTTTACTATTTGATTCCTCGAAAGTTGCTGGAAGAGAAAAATCGATTGCGCAGAATTGTACCGGCGCCCCTTAAAAAAGAACATCTTTGGATAGATAGCGGGGTATCGGATTATAGAGATCTTCTAAGAGAAATCATCAAGCGCCTTCCTCCAGGCGCATACATTGACCCCTTCGTGGCATGGCTTTTGGAAAAAGCTCCAGATCGAAAATGGACCCGCCGCGAAATCGTCGAGTACTACAAGCAAGTCGAACCTGGCCAACTGTTTCATTAAGGCCCCCTTAGCTGTGGCATATCCATGAAACGTTCAATCGGAGTGACCTTCTCAGCCGGTCTTGCTTTAGCCGGATCCATTTTCTGGATCGTGGTTAGCCTGTTTGCAATCGCCATAACTGTTTGGACGCCCTCGCTTAAACACGCGAAGGACGCTTGGGTAGTGCTGACGCCGTTATGGATATTTGCTGCAGTTTCCCTGTTCGGAGTCGCCACATCTGTTGGACTCTTCCGCCTAAAGAACTGGGCTCGCATATCAACCCTGATTTTCTCGATCGCGCTCCTTTTTGTGGGTATTGGCGGACTAATTGGGGCATTGTTACAACCACCGGGTACACAGAGAGTGCACTCCCAGGCAACCATGTTCTTCCTCAGCTTATCGGCACTCGCGACTAGCAGTTGGTGGATATACCTGTTCAACAAATCATCGGTAAAAAGCCAGTTTGTTCCGGTGCCGGTTGAAGAAAGCGCACCACCGGAAACCGGACGGCCTCTGAGCGTCACCTTCATTGCGCTCCTGTTTCTCTTTGGGGCGGTTCAACCTCTGTTTTATATAGGACGAGGCTGGCCACAGACACTCCTGGGACTCACAGTCACAGGCTGGGCAGCAACAGCAGTCGCGCTTGCATCAGCGGCGATCCATCTCTACTGCGGTATCGGACTCTTCCGCCTGCAGGAGTTGGTCCGCAAGGTGGCAATGGGCTATCTGATATACGGGGTTGTAAGCGCACTGTTATTCATCATCCTCCCTGGCGCCGAAGGGCGCTTCGCTGAATCACTGGCGCAACTCCCACCCGGGATACAGGCGCCAAAAATCTCTTTGCTCAGGATGTCTCTGTTTGGTTTGGTGATCTTGGTGGTTCCGAACGCTGTCCAGATTTGGTGCCTAGCTACGCGGCGACGGGCATTCCAGAAGTCAAACTTACAAACCGAAGGAATAAACTTTGAGCGCTAGGGTTTTCCGTCCATCCCTATTTTCAGTGCTCATTTTATCCTGCTTCGTTGCTCTATTATTAGGGGCTGCTTTTTCTGTGCTGATCGGACCCGGCGGGATCAGACCCAGCAGTTGGTGGTTGTCGTTTATTCTTGTTTGGGCAATCAGCGGAATAATCCTGGCAACCGGAAAGCTAACTGTAGATGACGATGGGTTTAAATTTCGATTTGCTGTTTTTAATAGATTTAGGGAGATCAGGTGGAGCGCGATAAGAAAAATCACTTGCCTAAAAACGGCCCGTATGGGAAATATGGCGGTATTCGTTCATTATACCGACGTAGACAAGGATAGGTTTATTCCCATTACAGATCGTTTTTCGCATCATCGTCAGATCATCCGGGAAATCGTAGCCCGTGTCCCCAATGGGACTCAAGTTGACCCACGGCTTTACACGTCTGAGCTGGATGAGAATTGGACGCTGGAAACGTTGGTCGAAGGCGGTGTTGGATTTGCGTTTCTCCTATTTCTTATTTTCGTGTGGGACAAAATCGAGGTTGCCAGAAACATGCCTCCGCAGGATTTAAAGACGAAAGGCATAGTTTGCCTTGTTCTGATCCTCCCCATGTACTGGCTGGTGCCTAAAATATGGAAAAAGATCCGATCGCACGAGTAAAGATTTGAGAAACCGCCCAGTGAAGAACGCATGAACTACTTGGTCAGAATTTACAGCGGCCGGCTGAACCGAAAACGTTATGGATTGGGCCTGCTACTTTGCGCGGGATTCATAATCGCAGTCGGAGCGATCAGTGCCGTAGCTCTAATTCCTGTGCTGAAGAAAATCCACGGCGGTGGCTCCATTGCCGCAGTGGTCTTTGTGCTGATTTTATTGCCGGCATACGTCGCGCATCTATTTTCCCTCCACGCGAGAAGACTTCACGACCTTGGAAAAAGCGGGTGGTATTCGTTGCTGTGCCTCGTCCCCTACATTAATCTCATTGTCCTGATTTACCTCTTACTGAAGAACGGCCAGGAAAACACCAACCGGTTCGGGGAAGTCCCCTCCAAGGAAACGAAACTGCTGGATGCGTTGTTGAACAAGGCTTCAACTCTCGATTAAGCCTGTGATCAGCGCGATCGTCAGTGCTCTCGCGGTTGGACAACACTCCGCGTCTCCCGGATGGCCACTCCGAATTAGGTCGTGGTTGAACAGATGAATCGCTGGTTGAGGTTCTACCTGGTTGCCCCTCTAGGATGCGTACTTTTGCCTACCTTTCTTTCCAGCTGCGCGGGAGTGCAAAAAGGTTTTGAGTGGATGCAGCGGAATTACGTCAACTCCTGGTCTACACTATCTCCTGCCTCGGCAAAACAGATGGAGGAATACGGGCTAGTGGTCGGCAGCTTCTCAATGGCTACAGATGTTTCTGAATCGCCTCGGGCCACAGGGGTGGCGGGCCAAATCACAATGCGATTTCATTCAGATGCCCGCTTGGAGGATAAACTGGTTGGGTCTTCTCCGTTTACTGTGGGTAGATTTTAGCCCTTTGTCGACGGTAAAAGC
>CAYJTM010000014.1:0-19590 GCA_964373055.1 uncultured Planctomycetia bacterium | reverse complement strand
CGCTTCCGTCCCAGGTGCTGGAGGCCATCATGCGGCTGACCGAGGAGCGGGCGGGCCAGGCCCAGGCGCTCAGCAACTACTACGTGGCCCTGGCCAAGCTGAACAAGGCCGTCGGCATGTCGGGCTACTACAAGTGAAATTCGGCCCGAACTTACGGACCGCGAGGCGAAGCCGTGGCGGGAACGTAAGTTCGTTGGCCGAATTTCATCCCGAGTCCGCCGTTCTTGGCGGACGAGGGATCTCCTGGGAGATTGCTTCGCCCCGCCATGGGCGGGGCTCCCAATGACGAGAGGGGGATATCGATGAAACGCTGGCGATCTATTTCGATCTCTATTGGCGTTCTCGTGGGCGGGTTCTTCATCGTCACCAGCCTATTGCCGTCTCTGCTCCAGGGACCGAAGGTCACACGCCTGCCGCCGGGTGTGAAGCCGGAAGGGGCTTCCGTCCCGGAAGAGAGCCTGGCTGTCCCGGTCCGCACATTCAAAGCGGCAAAGATCGAGTTCACGGACCTCCTGCCGACGCTGGGGACCGTGCGGGGACAAACGGAGGTGGAGCTCAAGTTCGAGGTGAGCGGCACGATCCAGGCGATCAACTTCCGGGAAGGGGACCTCGCCAAGGAGGGCCAGGAGCTGGTCACCCTGAATGACCGGGAGGCCCAGCTGCGGTTGGAGTATGCCGAGTCGAAGCGAGCCACGGCCGAGGCGCAGCTGAAGCTGGCGCGCAAACGCCTCTCGGTGAACGAGGAGCTGTTCCGGATCGGCGCGATCATCCGTCCGAAGCTGGAGGAATCGCAGATCGAAGTGGAGCAGGCCGAAACGCAGGTGGAAACAGCCGTTAAGGAAGCGGGCCTCGCCGAGCATGAGCTGGGGCGCACCACGCTCAAGGCGCCGATGGACGGCGTGATCGGCACGCGGCAGGTGGAGCCGGGCGAGTACGTAACGCCGCAGACGGTGATCGCCACGCTGATGGACGTCAACGCCGTCTACGTGGAGTTAGGGATCATCGAGAGGGACATCGAGCGGATCCGGCTGGGCCAGCGGGTGAAGGTGAGCGTCGACTCCCTGCCGAACACCACGTTCGAGGGGAAGGTGGACAACCTGGCCCCGGTTATCGAGGGCAAGTCCCGCACGCTCACGGCGAAGGTGAAAGTGGAGAACACGCAGGGGCAGCTGCTGCCCGGCATGTTCGCCCGGGCGGAGATCGCCGTCTTCGAGAAGCCCAACGCCCTGGTGATCCCCACCTCGGCGCTGAAAGACACCGATGGGGACGGCAAGTTCGAGTCGGTCTTCCTGGCCGCCGGGGACAAGGCGGCGCTTAAGCCGATCACGGTGGGGTACCTGACCACCGATTACGCCGAGGTCTCCCAGGGGCTCGACGAAGGAGACCAGGTGATCACCGAGGCCCGGGGCAACCTGAAGGACGGGTCGTCGCTGACCTTCCTGGAGCAGGAAGAGGCCGCTTTCGAGCGGGCTGAACCGGAGATCACGAAGGGACCCGAAAAGTAGGAGGGGCGGGGTGAGCTGGCTTCAATTCAGCATACGCAGGCCGGTCACCACCGTCATGGTCTACCTGGGGGTGGTGCTGCTGGGCCTCATTGCCTGGACCCGGCTGCCCCAGGAGCTCTTCCCCCCGATCACCTACCCGCAGCTCACCATCGTCACCCACTACAAGGACGCCGCCCCCGAAGAGATCGAACTGCTCGTCACCAAGCCCATTGAGGAGGTGGCCGGAACCGTCTCCGGCCTGCGCCGCATCAGCTCCATCTCTAAGGAAGAGCTCTCCCTCGTCATCGCCGAGTTCAACTGGGACACCAATATGGATTTCGCGGGGCTCGGCGTGCGGGAGAAGATCGACCTGATCAAGGAGAAGCTGCCGCGCGGCTCCGAGGAGCCGGTGGTGATCAAGTACAACCCCTTTGAGCTGCCGGTGCTGGTGCTGAACCTGACCGGCGACGTTTCCCCCCACGAGCTGCTCACCCTAGCCCGCAAGCAGCTCAAGAACGAAATTGAAAAGGTAGAAGGGGTGGCGGCGGTCAACATCTCGGGCGGCCTGGAGCGGGAGATCCTGGTGGAGGTGGACCAGGGCCGCCTCCAGGCGGCCAACATGCCGATCTCCCACGTGGTGGACGGCCTCTCCCGCGCCAACCTGAACTACCCCGCCGGCACGATCAAGGAGGCCTTCTACGAGTACCTGATCCGGACGATCGGGGAGTTCTCGGTGGTCAAGGAGATCCCCGGCATCGCGGTGAGCGTGGACGAGCAGAAGGAGGACCCGGAGAAGGAGCTCCAGCGCCAGCAGCGGGAAAGTTTGGGGGGCCCGCTGGAGAAGGAGAAGGGGCTGGCCCCCCGCCAGCGGCTCGTGCTGCTCAAAGATGTCGCGGTGGTCAAGGACACCTTCCGGGACCCGGAGTCCATCTCCCGCTACAACGGCAGGGACAACGTTTCTTTAAGCATCCAGAAGCAGGCCGGCGCCAACACGCTGCAGCTGGCCAAGAAGGTCAAGGAGGAGATCCAGCAGATCCAGCTGTCTCTGCCGCCCGGCGTCAAGATCACGATCGCCTACGACCAGTCGATCGCGATCTCGAACGCCATCAACGGTGTGCTCAGCGCCGTGACCCAGGGAGGCGCCCTGGCTTTCTTGGCGCTCTTTTTGATTTTGGGCAGTTTCTGGGCCGCCCTCAACGTCTCCATGGCGATCCCGATCTCGGTCCTGGCGACGATCGCGATCATGTATTTCAGCGGGATGACGGTCAACGTGATCTCGCTGGGCGGGCTGGCGCTGGGCATCGGTATGCTGGTGGACGCCGGCATCGTCGTGGTGGAGAACATCTCCCGCTACCGGGAGATGGGCCGGCCTCCGGCGGAGGCGGCCGTGACAGGGACCGGCGAGGTGGCCAGCGCGATCTTCGGATCGACCCTGACCACGGTCGTGGTCTTCCTGCCGATGGTCTTCGTGGTCGGGATCACCGGCCAGTTGTTCAAAGATCTCGGATACACCGTCATCCTGTCTTTGCTGGCCAGCCTGGTTGTCTCGATGACGCTCACCCTGCTGTTCGCTTCCCGGATCCGGTCCGGGACCGAAACGCGCTCGCTGGTCGATCCGCTGTTGAAAAACCTCTACCAGGTGGACCTAGGCCTGGTCCGGTGGTTCCTCAACAACCGTCTCATCGGGACGTTGATCATGGCGGCGCTGTTGGTGGTCTCCTTCTTCACATTGGCTGGCCTGGACCGGGAGACGCTGCCGCGCGTGGACCAGGGGCAGTTCATCCTCCGGGCCACCCTGCCGCCGGGGACCCGGCTGGACGCGACCGACAAGGTGGCCGGCCGGATTGAGCGGGTGCTCCAGGCGATGCCGGAGGTGCGGGACGTCACGGTCACGATCGGCTCCTCCAAGGAAAAGAGGGCCGAGGAGCTGCTGGAGACGCTGGGCTCCCACCAGGCGCAGCTCCTGGTCAACCTCTGGCCGAGGCATCGTGGGCTGGGTGCCCCGGCGCGCAGCAGCCGCGTCAAGAAAACCTCCGACCTCGTGCAGGAACTCAAAGAGACGCTGGGACGGGAGCCGCTCGAAGGGGCGAACATCGAGTACCTGCTCCAGGAATCGATCTTCAAGTCCGCCTTCACGGCCGGCGCCCCGGTGGTGGTGGAGGTCAAGGGGACCGATCTGGCGAAAATTGAGAAGCTGGCGATCCAGGTCAAGAAATCCCTGGAAGGGGTGCAGGGGCTCTACGGCGTCCAGACCAGCATGATCCCTCCCTCCCCCGAAACCAAGGTCCATGTCCTGAAGGACCGGGCGGCCACCTACCACCTTTCGGTCAGCGACATCGCGCTGACCGCCCAGACCGCCTTCAAGGGGTTCGTGGCGACCAAGTTCAAGGAAGAAGGGAAAGAGGTGGACATCCGGGTGCGCCTGCGCAAGCAGGACCGGCAGGATATCAACAAGATCCGGAATCTGCTGATTCACTCCCCTCTGGATGTGGATGTCCCGCTGGCGGAGGTGGCCTACCTCTCGGTGGGGAAGGGGCCGACGGAGATCCGCCACCTGGACCAGCAGCGGACGATCATGGTCTCCGCCCAGCTGTTCCGCCGGTCGCTCGGGGAGACGTTTGATGAAGTGAACCGTCTTTTAGCCGGCCTGAAGGTGCCCTCCGGCTACACGGCCGCCCTGACCGGCGAGAACAAACAGATGCAGGAGTCCTTCAACTCGCTGGCCTTCGCGCTGGTGCTCTCGGTTCTGCTGGTCTACATGGTGATGGCCGCCGTGATGGAATCCCTCTGGCAGCCGTTCCTGATCATGGCGACGATCCCCATGTCCCTGATCGGCGTGGCGCTGGGGCTTTCGCTGACCCAGACGCCGATCAGCGTGATGAGCGGGCTGGGCTTCATCGTCTTGGCCGGCGTGGTCGTCAACAACGGGATCGTGATGATCGAGTTCATCAACCATGAACGGGCCCAGGGGATGCCTCTGGAGGAAGCGGTGGTCCAAGCCAGCCAGACCCGGTTGCGCCCGATCCTGCTCACGGCCGGAACGACGATCGCCGGCCTGCTGCCGCTCTCGCTGGGGCTGCAGCAGGGGGCCGAGCTTCAAATCCCGATGGGGATCACGATCATGTGGGGCTTGGCAATCTCCACCTTCCTGACGCTGGTCTACCTTCCGACCGTCTACGTGGCGGGCGCCCATTTCTTCGAGCAATTCCCGGTCTTCGCTCCTCCCCCGGTGGAGGCCGCCATGAACGCCTCGCCCCACTCGGAGCCGGTGATGCCGGCAGTGGTGATGGCTGGCGTCCCCGTTCGTGGTGATCCTGAGCAAAGCCGAAGGATCGAACCACGAACGGATGAACCGCCTCCTGCTCCGGCGGGTCCTCCTCCGGAGTTTCCGGAGATTCCTTCCGATTTCGGCAGTGAGGAGGCGGTCCCGGACAAGCCGGATTCTCCGGTCTTCTTCCCGGGCGGCTCGATGGAAGTGCCGGAGCCCACATCGCCTGTTGAGGAGCCGCCTCAACCCTCCGTTCGTGGTGAGCTTGTCGAACCACGAACGGAAATCAGCGATTTGGATGAAGCTATTCCGGGCGAGACTGTTCGCCCTTCGACAGGCTCAGGGCGAACGGATGAGCCTCCGGTTGAACCTCCGCCGGAGCCGCCTACTCAAGAGCCCCCGGCCGAGCCGGAACCTCCTCCGGAATCCCCGCTGGAGCCACCGCCGGAGCCGCCGGCTCAGCCAGACGCTGGAGGAGAATATACGTTGCCCCCGATCACTCCGCCCTCCTTGCCTTCCATCACCCCCCCCTCGCTTCCGCCGGTAGGGTTCTCGCCGCCGCCTCCGCCGGCCCCTCCGCCGGTCGAGCCGCACCAGCGGCTCGACACTTCCTCGGCAGCAGGGACTGTGCCGCCTCGGTCGCTGAACCCGCGGCAGGAGAAATTGCTGAACACCTTGAAGAAAAAAGGCCGCATCACCCGAGTGGAGTATGTGAATCTGACGGGCGCCTCGGTCCCGACGGCAGCCCGGGACCTCAAGGAGTTGGTGGACGCCGGGCTCATCAAGGGGGTCGGCCCGCTGGCGAAGGGACGCTACTATGTCCTGGCCTGAATTTTCGATCCGCCGGCCGATCACCATCCTGATGCTCTGCGTCGCGATGGGGCTGCTGGGCGGCATCGCGCTGACCCAGCTTCCGATTGAGCTGTACCCCAACTTCAGCTTTGGCGATATCCAGATCATCATCGACGTGCGGGGCGGCATGCCGCCCGAGGAGGTGGAGAACCAGATCGCCCGGCCGATCGAGGAAACGGTGGGCGACGTCACCCACATGAAGGACATGATCTCCATCTCCGAGGAGGCCCGCTGCCGCGTCGTGCTGACGTTCGAGCCGGGCACCGACATGGATTTTGCCGGTTTGGAAGTCCGAGAGAAATTCTCCAAAGTGCGCTCCAAGCTTCCTAAGGAGATCGAAAAACCGGTCATCGCCAAATTCAACCAGGAGGACGCGCCGATCCTGGTCATGGCGGTCACGGCGCTCAATTACACGCCGGAGATGCTGCGCCGGCTCGTGGACGAGGAGATCAAGGACCGGATCATGCGGGCGGAGGGGGTGGCCAACGTCGAGATCGGCGGCGGCCGGGAGCGGAAGATCCTGGTGGAGATTGACCTGGCCAAGCTTCAGGCGTTCCGGCTGCCGATCGACCGGGTGACCCGCCTGCTCAACGTCAGCAACCTGAACCTGCTGGCGGGGGAGGTGGACCGCAGCCGCAACAAGTACCTGATCCGGGCGATGGGGGAGTTCCAGTCGCTCGAGGAGATCAAGAACCTGGGGGTGGCGGTCACGGCCACCCGGTCGATCATCCGGATCAAGGACGTCGCCACGGTGAAGGATTCCTTCCTGGAGGCCACCAGCTACGCCCGCGTGAACACGCTGCCGGTGGTGTCGCTCTACATCCAGAAGGAAACCACCGCCAACACGGTCAAGGTGGCGAAGAACGTGGCGGAGGCCCTAAAGGGGATCGAGCAGGACCCCCGGCTGCCGCGGGAGTTGCGCTTCATCATCACGCACGACCAGTCGGTGCAGATCAAGCGGGCCATCGAGCTGGTCGGCTCGGCCTTAGTCAGCGGCGGGACGCTGGCGATCCTGGTGCTGGGGGCCTTCTTCGCCACGCACCGGGTGCCGCAGATGCTGTTCATCCCGGCGGCGTTCGTGATCACCGTGCTCTCGGTGGTCACCTACCGGTACGGCAACATCCCGGTGGCGGCCATCAACGTGGGGACCAACCTGTTCCTGGCCGCGCTGCTGGGGACGGCGATTGCCTGGAAACACCTGCGGCTGACGCTGATCGCCGCGGTGGCGATCCCGGTGGCCACCATCGTGACGTTCGGCTTCATGTTCTTCTTGAACCTGCTCGCCAAGAAGATGAACTTCATGAACCTCACGCTGAACATCATGACGCTTGGCGGCCTTGCGCTTGGGGTCGGCATGCTGGTGGACAACGCGGTCGTCGTGCTGGACAACATCCTGAAGCGCCGGGCGGCCGGGGAGCCGCCCCGTGCGGCGGCCGGCCACGGCGCCTCCCAGATGATGCTGGCGATCGTCTCCTCCACGATTTCCAGCATCATCGTCTTCCTGCCGATCGTCTTCATCAACAAGGAGATCCGGATCCTCTACATCGGGCTGGCCCTGACGATCTGTTTCTCCCTGCTGGCCTCCCTCTGGGTGGCGCTCACCGTGGTCCCGCTGCTGGCCTCCCGGCTCTCTTTCCCGGTGAACGTCGCGCTCCGTCGGCCGCTCAAGATACGGACGCAGTACAGGCGCTTCATCAGCGGGGTCCTGCGCTGGCGCTGGCTGGCGGGGGCCCTGGTCCTGTTGCTGGTGGCCGCCGGCTGGCAGATCTACAGTTCGATCCCCAAGGAGTTCCTCGGCACCGCCGAGGCGGAGGATTTCACGGTCTTCGTGGAGCTGCCCAGCGGCGCCAAGCTGGAGATCTCCGACCAGGCGGTGGCCAAGCTGGAGAAGGTCTTGAACGACGTGCCGGAGATCAAGTCGGTCTCCTCCCGGATCGAGAAATGGTCCTCCAAGATCTACGTCAAGCTGCACCCCCTTTCGCAGCGGACCCGTTCCACGAAGGACGTCATTGACTCGCTGCGTCCGCAGGTGGAGGAGATCGAGCGGGGGTTCCGGGAGGCCTTCATCTATTTTGAGGAGCCGCACGAGGTGGAGTCCAACGAGGTGATCGTGGAGATCTACGGCTGGAACTACGAGATCCTGAACCAGCTGGCCGTCGAGATGCTCAAAAGGATGCAGCAGGTGCCGGGCTTGACCGACCTCAAGATCCGGTGGCGGCGGGGCCGGCCGGAGTGGCTGGTCAGGGTGGACAAGCAGAAGGCGGCCCGGTTCGGGCTGTCGGTGGACGATGTCGCCCAGGCGCTGCACGCCCAGATGCGGGGGTTGAGGGCCACGCTGTATCACACTGAGGCGAATGAGGTGGAGGTGGTGACCCGCCTGCAGGAGGCGGACCGGGCCACGCTGGAGAAGCTCAAGCGCCTCAGCTTCACGCTTCCGGACCGGACCGTGGTGTCTCTGGAGCAGATCGCCCGGCTGGAGCCGGCCATCGGCCCCTCCAAGATCTGGCGCAAGAACAAACAGCGGATGATCCAGGTAAGCGCCAACCGGGGGCGCTACGCCTTTGGGGAGGCGGCCCAGAAGGTTTACGAGGCGGTCAAGGAGATGCCCTTCCCGGAGGACTACTATTGGCGGTTCGGCTCCAACTACTGGAAGCTGATCCAGAACCAGAAGGAGCTGAGCTTCGCGCTGGGGCTCTCCCTGGTGCTCATCTTCCTGGTTCTGGCCTCCTTGTTTGAGTCCGTGCTTCAGCCGGTGATCATTATGGCGGTGGTGCCTCTGGGGGCCTTCGGGGCTTTCATCACCTTGAAGATGACCCACCTGGCCCTGAACGTGGGGGCCTTGATGGGGGTGATCCTGCTGGGCGGGATTGTGGTGAATACCTCCATCATCCTGGTGGATGAAATCAACCGTCTTAAGGGCATCGGAATGCGCACGAAGCGGGCGGTGATCCTTGCCAGCCAAAGCCGGGTCAGACCGATCGCCATCACCTCTCTCACCACCATCCTGGGGTTGCTTCCGTTGGCGCTTAGCCGGACCGAGGAGTCCAGTCTCTGGGCGCCGATGTCCCTGGTGGTCATTGGCGGGATGACCTTTTCCACTCTGATGACCCCCTTTGTGGTTCCAAGCCTTTATCTTGTGCTGGAGGATGTGAGACAGTTCGTTAGGAAGATGATATGGTTCAGATTGCAGCCCGTTTTTAAGCCCCGCTCCAACCCGTAAGCCCTCTAAGTAAATAGGAATTAATATTTAGATTGATCCGTTGACAGGCCTAAATCCGTCAGGTACTCTTTAGGTGGATACTGCCAAAGAGAAAATGGAGCTAATTCGAATGAAACACTGGGTTTCTTTAACCCTACATTTCAAAACAATATGTGCTTGATTTCTTATTACAATCGAAGGTATCATTTACCTGCAGGCGCTAATTGTCAGAGTGCTTGTGTATCCTATCTCCCCGATAGAGGCAACCTCGCCGCGAGGCGGGGTAGAGTAGCTCCGGAAGCAGAGTTGTCTTCTTTTATCCGGGCTGGCCTGGGGAGTGGAGTTGACCGGACAGCTCGGTGAAAAAAGACAAAGACCTCTACGATAAGAGCGAATCGACCGGCGCGGAGGGAGCGATCCTGGAATGGAACGCCCCCCGGCGTCGTCCCATCCTCAAGGCCGTTTCTTCGATCACCTGCTTCACCTTCATCCTGACCCAACTGCCGATCCATGCCTTCGCGCTGCCCCCCACGCAGCCGGTCACCGCCGAGAACCTGATCAGCAACATTACCCGCGTTGAAAACCTGGCGACCCAGGGGGAGCGGGCGGAGACGCTGCGCAAGCGGATGGAGCACCAGCAGAAGATCCAGCGGGCTTTGGAGGTGGGTTGGCTGACCGCCAGCGGCTCTTTCAGCCAGGGGCTGCAGGTGTTGGGGGCGGACATCAACCGGGGCGCGGAGTTCCTGCAGCGGACCTGGGACCAGGGGGTCAACCGGGTCCAGGAGCTGGCCGGCGTGGTGGCCGGCCCGGGCAGGACCGGAACGATCGAGTTCAACTACATGCCGGTCAAGCAGGAAGGGGCCAAGCCGATGATGCTCTACTTCCGCAACGGCTTGACCTCCCGGATCATCGGGGAAAAGACCAAGGACGGCTTCCAGGACACCTTCAACATGAAGTACCACAGCAACCGTCTCCTGTCCGCTTATGAATCGGTGGAGTACAGGGACATCCCGGGCCTCCCGGGCGGCCGGCTGATCCTCCGCACGACCCGGTGGAAAGGGGACTGGCTGCCCGGCTCCATGTTCTACGCCAGCTCGGAGACCCAGGCGGTCCGCCAGATCAACAAAGAGCAGATCGAAACGACCACCTTCAACACCTGGACGCGGCAGGATGTGGACCGCCTGCAGACGAAGCTGGCGGACCTGGAGTCCAAGATCAGCTCCGCCGCGGAGCTGGCCTGGGTGGTGGCGATGCGGCAGGCCCTCTCGAGCGGGAAGATCGGGGCAGGGGTGACCTCCGAGGTCACCTCCATCACGGAGCGGAGCTACAAGAAGCATGACCGGAGCCGCCCGCTGGAGTGGAGCCAGAGATTGACCGACCCGACCGGCGAGGTCAATTCCCAGGTGGTGGTGACCTACAAGGGCCCCAAGGACAACGGGCTCTCTTCCTATATAGAAGAGGGGACCCGCAAGAGTTTGTTCATCAGCGAGCAAGACTTCGAACTGTATCAGCAGTGGATGGGGGAGATCCTGGGCAACCCGGAGGCCGGCCGGGAGGAGCGCTCCGCGGCCCAGCGGCTGGCCGGCATGGTGGCCCGCGGGGAGATTGGGCCGGGCACCACGGTCCAGACCGGTTTCCGCGTGGAGAGGACCTACCTGAGCTACGCGCCGAAGGGGGACCCGCTGCACTACAAGGAGAAGAGGACTTCCACCGACACCTCGATCGTGACCGAGTCGGAAATCAAGATCGAGTACGACGCCGACCGGCAGCTCAAGAGCCAGGAGGAGCTTCGCACCGAGGTCGGGCATTACACGGCGCGGGACGTGGACGCCTTCTGGGAGGACCTGAAGGAGATCGAGAAGCGCTCTCCAAAGGAGGTCACCTCGGCCGAGAGCCAGTTCGCGGCCGACCTCAGAGCCAAGCTGGAGACCGGGGAGATCGGCGAAGGCCGGATCTTCTCCCGGGAGGTCAAGACCGTTCGGAACGGGTTCCTCTACAGCATGTCGATGCAGCCGATCGAGTGGGAGCAGACCACGGTCAGCGGAGGCACCACGCTGAAGGAGAAGGTCCTCAGCTACCACAATGACGCGCAGGGCCGATCTCTCGCCCTGCTGACCTACTCGGACGAGCGGACCGCCTACACCGACAAGGACAAGGAGAACCTGCGCCGGCGGGCTCAGGGGGTTTTCTCCAACCCGGACACCACCGATGCCGCCCGCGACGCCGCGCGGGAGACGCTGGACGCGCTGGGGCGGGGGGATTCGCTGCCGGCGATGTTCCGCCGCGGCTCGGTCCGCTACGAGGGGGAGATCCATTACAACGCCGCCGGCCTGAGGATCCAGTACACGCGCCACAGCACCACCAACGCCGACCAGCTGCTGACGGTCGAGGAGATCGGCGGGACCGTTTACGACACGCGAGGGCGGGAGCTCAGCTCCCTGCGCAAGGTCGAGAGGATCGGCACAGGCGCCCGGAACGCCTACCTGCTGGAGGACGGCTCCGAGATGACGACCGAGGTCCTGCGCACGCTGCTGGCCGCCTTCTCGAGCGACGGCACGCCGGTGACGATCCAGAACCTGATGGACCGGGGCCTGCTCAAGGCCTACGACGCCTTCGGCTCCCTGATGAGCGAAGAGGAGATCGAAGCCGATTTGAGGGCCCACCCGGTGATGGTGGAGGAGATGACGATCCCGAAGTTGCTGGAGCAGGGGATCCTCTCCGAGCTGGCGGATGGGACGCTCACCGATGGGGAGGGCAACCCCCTCAGCGAGCGGGAAGTTGAAGATCTGATCCGGCAGTACTCCCGGAGCCGCCCCGGCACGCTGCAGGAGGGGATGGATGCCGGACGGCTTCGCGTGGCGGATGCCGACGGTTCCACAATGACCGAAACGGATGTCACCGCTTTGATGGGCCGGGAATCCCGCCCGGCTCACGTGGCCACATTGGACGAGCTGGTCGAGAAAGGGGTTCTGCGGCTGGAACCGGTGCCGATGACGATGCACCAGAAGAGCGCCGTCGACCGCTACGGGGCCCGGTACGACGACATGGGCCGGCTGACGGCGGTCGCCGAGGAGACCACCGATCCCACAACCAACTTAAGGACACTTACCCGGATCCACGGGACCACCTACGATTCCGAGAGCCGCCAGGATTCCTCGGTCACCATCACCCGGCAGTACGGTGATACGGTTCGCACGGCCCTGTTCCAGGCCGGAAGCGACCAGGAGCTGGACGCCTTGGGTCTGCATGAGATGATCCAGCAGAGCGGCCTTTCGCTGGGCGAGCTGATGCGCAACGGCGCCATTCAGCGGCGGGAAGCGGTTGGGGAGCTCGATCAAACCACCACCAGCTACCGCAGAGCGACCCGCTACTACGACTCCAGTCTCGCGGAAGGGTTCTCCGACGCCGTCAGCACCAAGGGCTTCGGCACCGACGGGATCCTGGAGGAGACGGACACCTCGCTGACCCGCTACAACGAGGCGGGCCAGATGCGGAGCCAGCTGCTGGTGAGCCACCGGACCGGTGTGGACACGGCGACGGTCCACATGCTGGACGCGGCCGGGGATGGTAATAAAGAGGAGCTGGTCTATGAGGATCTCCGGGGCGTGATGGACCAGACCGGCATGGGCCTGAAAGGGCTGTTCGATGCCGGCCGGATCAAGCTGGAGAAAAAGGTCAGTTTGGTGGACACGCGGACCGAGACCTTCCGGCATGATATCGACTATGATCCATTCACCGGTTTCCTGACGCACCAGGTGGATTTAAGCTCCGGCGACCAGAACCCCGGCATCAGCGAGACCACCTTCAAAGACGCGAACTACACGACGCGGGGGCAGCTTGCCAGCGCCCGGACGACCAACCGCTCCGACCTGTTCGGGTTGGAGGGGAACGCCACCGATGTCTGGACGCAGTACATCCGGACGAAGGACGGCACGCTCCGGTTCGCGGAGGCGGTCGGCAACCAAGCCACCTTTGACGTCTTCGGGAGCACCTCGGAGGGGCGGATCGAGCAGTCGTTCCTGGGCATCGCGGGGCAGAGCCGGCTGGTCGCCAGTGTGGTCTCCGGCGTCGCGGTTGAGGTGGACGGCTCTCATTTTGACGTGGGACAGATCACCGCCTATCAATACGACCTCGGCGAAGACAAAAATAGAAACGGAATCCTAGACCCAGAAGAGGATCTGGATGGGGATGGCCGGCTGGACCTGTCCAACGGGATCCTGGTTGGCGCCCACGGCTCCAGCTTCCGGGAGGGGAGCGACATCTTCCTGAACTACAGCAAGCGGTATCTGGAGAACCTGTACGTGATCATCAACGGGGACGCCCGGGTGAAACTCTCCTTCTCCACGGATGGCCGGTTCGGCCCTGAGGGTCCGGCCGGTCCGCCCGGAACGGGGGCCGCCCCCTTCACGACACTGCCGGTTTCCGGTGAGACGGATATCACCGGAGCAGCGGCCGCTGCCTTCTTGGCCGCGCCGGAGCTCTATTACTCTGAGATGGTTAAGTCATACGGAACAGTCAAAGTTTATGTCTATTACAACGATGAGAGCAAGACTGAGATTGCCGGCGTCCAGGTGACTGGGGCGGGGGCCCCGATTGTTCTCACCGATGTTACCTCCGTGGAAAAGGGCGAGACGGTTATCTTTGAGGGTGGCAGCATTTCGAAGTACCGTTATCGGATTAGCGCGGATGGCGCCGGCGTCAAAGTGACCCGCTTCAGCCTCTCCGGCCCGGCGGATACGGAGACCGAAACTTATTACAGCCACACGGTCTCGAACGGCGAAGGGGTTTCCACGACGACGCAAAAGAGCGTCACCTTCAAGGAGGAAAAGATCACCGCCATTGTCCATTCGATGGGCGAGGGCCGCGTGACGATCGGGCACCTGAACGGGCAGCTGAGCGGGAGCGTGACCGTCAGTATGCCGGGCAAGTTCTCCACCTTCAGTAACGTGAGCGATGTTCAGATCGGCTCCAACCAGATCCATATCACCGCATCAGACGTATCTGCGGATCTAACACTTGATTCCTATACCGGTAAGCTGACTCTGTCGAAATCGGATGAGACGGTCTCGGTGCAGGAGTTGCAGCGGGGGTCTCGGAAGATGCTGTTGTCCATGACCCTCAACCAGGACGGCAAAACCACGCGGGCCGTTTGGACGGACAAGATCAGCGGGGATGTTCTGATGGCGGTGAATGCCGTCTGGGCGGGGAATTCCGCCAAGGCGGTCATCACCGGCATGTACGGGCTGGTGATCAAGTCCCTGGCGGGGGTGACCCAATTGGGTTTCTCCGGAAGTGATCCGGAAGCGCCGGAAGCGGTTGAGATTTCCGGCTCGGGCGGCACCCATCGGATTTCCATCGATTCGAGCGCCCAGGTATTGATCGAGATCCGGGACACGAACAGCGTCTTGACCGGGACGATCGAGACGGACCGGGATACCACCGGCGCGCGGGAGATCCTGTATAAAGACCCCCCCCAAATGATTGAGGGTGTCCTCATCACAAAGGTCACCAAGACGATCCGGGAAGAGACCGGCGTCACCACCGCGCTGACAAAGGTTACAACCTACGCGGGGGCCTATAACCCCTCCGGGGAAAATGTCATGAGGGAGCAGCTGATGATCGGCCAGGGCTTCTCGAGGAAGGACTATTACGCCAAGGGGACGACCGATGTGGTGAAGCGGGAGATCGTTTATCGCAGCATGGAGGACAAGCCCACGCGGATGGCCGAGATCACCTACCACCCGGGTGGCGCCGTGAGAGAGGTCAAGATGGAGGATTACAACGAGGATGGCGCGGTCCTCCAGGCGATGCAGGTGATCCGGTCGGAGGAAGGGGAGATCGATGCCGCCGAGCAGCTGAAATACAATAACGGCAGCCGCGTCACGCTGAGGATCCAGCGGAACCCGGACGGCAGCCGGAAGGTGATCGGCGTCTACACGAGCTCCAACGGGGAGAGTCTCCGGGTTCTTTTGATCAATAAGAATGACGACATTGACCCGGTCACCAACCTGCCGAGGAAACAGATCTTTGAAATGGCGACCGGTGAGCCCCGCCTGTGGCAAGTGGCGGTGGTCGGGGTGACTACCACGCCAGACATGAGCGCTTTTACCGGGTTTGAGGATGATGACACATGGCACCGGTTGATCGAGAAAGAAACGGTGCAGATCACCGTGGCGGGACAAACCTACTCAATCCGGCGGCCCCAGGAGGGTGATACGGTTCTGGTGGAGTTGCCGGTGCCCGCGCCCCTGCCGGTGATGATGGCGGTGGAGGTGGTTTCTTGGACAGGGGCCGCTGTCCGGCCGGACGTCGCGATGGAAGATCTGGCGGTGATGGAATGGGACGGGAGGATCATCGCGGAGCAGATGAAGGATTTCAAGGCCGGCAAGAATATCACCATTAATCTTGGCGATAAGGATTTGAACGGCGAAGACGACATCATGACTCTGCGGCAGGCGGCGGTGAACCCGAACACCCTGACCCAAGCGGATCTAGAAGCGCTCTACGGCGCGGCGAAGGCGGTGGCATTGTCCGGGCAGCGTCAGCTGGTCTCGATGGACGTGGACGCCGGTTCGCTGGACCCGGTGGAGCTGACGGCCTCCCAGCTCAACGGCTTGATGAACGGGGAAGTGGTGGGGGTGGTGCGGCCGCAGCAGGCGTCGGAGGCGATGATCCGCCTCTTTGATTCCTCCACGCGGAAAATCGTGACGATGAGCGGCGCCGCTGTGGATTTGTCCACGCTGCCGCCGCTGACGGCGGAGCAGTGGACCGCCCTCAACAACGGCCAGAAAGTGACCCTGACAGTAGGGGAAGAGGCGGTCATTCTCACACCGGAACGCTCCCTCACGAAAGAGCAGCAGGAGCGGCTGGCGCTGGGAGATGCCGTCGAAGCGCTGGTGTTGGAGTCCGATGGGGCCTCCGCCGGGATGGTCAAGAAGATCTTTCTTTCCAACGTGCAGGTGAGGCGGCAGGTGGTGCAGATGATCAGCGCCTATTACGGCACTCCGCTGGGCATGAGCGTGAAGAAGATCGTTGAAGGGGGGGTCGAGTCTTACGAGTACACGATCGTGAACCCCAGTGACCCGGCGAACCCCGTGGTGGTGCGGCTGAAGGCGGAGGGGTCCGGGCCCGGTTTCCAGAGGGAATACCAGGGGACGATGACGAGGGCTTCGACTGCCCGCTACGGTTACGCGGCCGTGATCGCCTGGAGCGGGGCAGGGTTGCCGCCGAGCTTGAAAGAGGTTTCCTTTACCGCCGCTGAGTGGGTGAGCTTGCAGGCCGGAGGGGAGGTCACCCGGGAAGTGGGCGGGCAGACCTTGACGCTGACGGCCCGGACGCTGGAGGGCTTAACCGATCAGCAGAAGAAGGACCTGAAGGCCGGACGGTTCGTGAAGATCGGTTCCGAGGTGTTCGCCTCGGTGGCGATTGAGAACGGGGAGTATTTCATCACCGGCTCCTCCGGTGAGGATCTCCTGCTGGTGCGGGAGAGCGTGGGCGGCAGTGTGGAAGTCTTCGAGCAAGATCCGGACGCGGGTGGCAAGTTGACCAAGCTGGTAGTTCTATCTCAGGAGGATGCCAAGGCGGTTCTGGCCGCCAAGGAGAAGGTGGTGAAGAGCCGGTCGGCCGCGCTGGCGCTGAAGAGCCGGCCGCTGGCCACCACCCAGATCCTGGACACGCGGGACATGGACGGAGACGGGGATCAACTGGAGCCGCTTGATTTGGCCAAGAATGTGGAGTGGCGCGTCTCCGGGCCGGTGCCGGTGATGGAAGGGTCGGGGGAGATCACCGACGATATCAATTTTAGTTTCCTGGGACCGGGCAACGTCCGGTTCATGCCGGAGAACGCTTTCCCGAGCAAGCACTTCAAATACGTTCCGGGCCTGCCGGTGGGCGGCGGCATCATGGGGGCGAGCATTGCCGGCGCGGCCGGTTTGTTCAATGGGCTGGGAGCCGGGGCGCGGGCCCCTCCGGGGATCGAGGGTTCACCTCAAAGGTCTCCTTCTTCCGCGCAAGTTTCTCTCCCATTGGTCCAGACACCTGTCCAGAACGAACAGATTGCCGCCCAGCTTGACCTCAGCGCCCGCCAGGGGCTCTCCGAACGGGTGCTGAACCGCTTGAAGGCCCTCCTCCGCGGCATGATGCAGGGGCTCCAAGGGGCCGCCGCCGGCGCCTTGGGCGTCCTCACCGAGTCGAAGATTGCCGAGATCCTCGCGCAGCTGGTCGCGGGCTTCGGTACCTTCCTGGTCAACTGCGGCGCGGTTGCCCTGGCGGCGATGCTGGAGGCGCGCCACGCGCTGCTTCCGACGGATGTGGACCTAATGGCGGCCAACCTCCTCTTGTATCAGCTGACCGACCGGGGCCTCTCCGATACGCTGGCCGGCGCCAGCGCCGCGGTCGGTCCGCTGCTTTCCGCCTTCACGCTGCGCCGCGTGGCGGGCCTCTTCAACGTGAACCTGCAGACGATCCGGATGGGCAGCAGCAGTATGGAGCTGATGCTGGCCACCCTCTCCAGCGCCGGACAGCGGGCGATCATCCACCTTAATCTTCCCGGACGTATCGGACACTTCGTCACCTTCCTCGGTTTAGAAAGGGATTCCGCCGGCAATTCGGTGGTCACCTTTCTGGATTCTGATAACAAGAGACACCAGGTCGGTCTATCGGATTTTCTCCGCGGCTGGCGGGAGGGCGGCGGCTACGCCCTGGTGGACCGGGACGCGGCGCCCGTGACGGCGGCGGCTTCGGGCCCAATTTCCGCTCCCACGACGGCCACGATCGCGCCGGTGCAGACTCCAACGGCTCCCGCGGCAATCACCGCGGCGCCGGAACCGGAGATCTCCTCTCCGGTGGTGCGGATCTTCTCCTTCCCGACGATCCAGGTGGGGCCGGTCGAGGAAAGGGAGGTGACCGGCGCCCGGCCGGTGCCTCCGCTGCTGGCGCATCAGGTGGACCGGGTGGAGGCGGACGGGACCGCGTCGCACAATGAGAGCTTCGTGGAGTTCGAGTTTGACGATCACGGCAAACTGATCGGCGCGCGCGGCGGCTCTTTGAGCTGGGGGATCACGGTGTTCGGCGAGGCCTTCTTCACCCGGACGACCGATGAGTACGTAATCATCCGGGCCATGGGGCAGGCGAAGGTTAGCCACTCCACGGCGGAGACGACCACCTTCCGGGCGGACGGCTCCCATGTGGAAACCACCACTCTGACCGACTTCACCTATACAAACCGCAGCACCGATCCGGCCCTTCTGCCGGCCTACTACCGCAACCCGGACGGCTCCGTGAAGAGGATCTTCTTGGACGGCGCGGGCCAAGTGCGGGAAGGGCTCACGCTGAGCGTGCGGGGCGCGATCCATGCCGTGGGTGAGACGGTGTTCGGCGAGACCTTCACGCAGGAGAGCACCCAAACGTACGACATGCTGGCAGGCGGCCCGAAGGTCATCCGAACGGAAACGGTGACCGACACGATCTCGGTGGACGGCGGCCGCAGCCGGAGCACGCAGGTGGTTTCGCAGGAGTATGACAAGAAGACCGGCGTGCTGACCGCCATGTTCCATCCCAATGAGGCGCCCGACGTGGTGACCGAAGCGGAGGACATCTTCGGCAACAAGACCCTCACCCGCGTGCTGGAGCAGTTCGACATCCTCAACGGGCAGGGGAAGGTGGTCCTGGCCCACACCGAAGCCACCACCACCGGCATTGACGGCGCCGTGACCTTTTCAATTTCCGAGGTCCGGAACCTCTATGCCGATGGCAAGCAGGACCCCGGTCTCATGCCGGCCGAATATGGGCGGGCCGCGGTGAACGGCCGGATGCCTCCCTCCGGGCGGACCTGGATCGGAAACCTGATGGCGGTGCAGGAAGAAAAGGTGCAGTATCAGGATCTGGAAGGCCAGACCCGGAGCTACGAGGGGACGGTCACCCGCGCCACCGATCCGTTCGGATTCAGCGAGACCCTTTCGCTGATCAGGAACACCTATGAGATGGTGGCGGGCCAGCCGAAGGTGTCCTTGAGCATGACCCACACCACGCAGAAGGCCATTGACGGCAGCGGTTCCGAGACGGTCAGTTTGATCCGGAACAGCTACACCAATGGGAGTGAGATCGGTCTGGCAGCGGAGTATTACAAGGACCATCCGGAGGGGAAGGCCTGGAAGGGGCTTATTAAGGAAGTCGAGGAGCAGCAGGTCCTCTTCGCCAACCCGCTGACCGGAAAGAGCGAGGTTTACATTGGCACAGCCACGGTGGCGCGTGACGCGTTCGGTTTCACCACCTCTGTCTCCACGGCGAAAAACCATTACGACATCGTTTTCGGCATCTCCCGGGTGGGTGAGACGGTGACCACCACAGAGAACCGGTCGCTGGACGGTTCGCACTCTTCGGCTGAAAGCACTCTCACCTATGAATACACGGTCCGGAAATCGGCCGACTTGAACGGCGATGGGACCGTCACCGCAGCAGAGCTGGCGGAGGTGCTGCCCGGAGTGGATCCGGGCTCCCGGGCGGCCTATGTGGATCCGTCCGGCAAGCTGTACCCGACCCTGCTGAAGGCCGCCACCGGAGAGAGCGAGACGGAGAGCGTGGATCCCTTCGCCTTCACGATCTCCAAGACCCGCGGCTCCGACCGCTACAAGATCATCCAGGGCCAGGCGCGAGTGGAGGAGACCGTCACCGACACGGAGTCGGTGAGCGTGGACGGCGCCCGGGCCAAGACCCACGCGGTGGTGACGAACAGCTTTGACGAGGTGGCCCGCCTGATCGGGGCCACCGGCGAGAGCGAGACGGAGAGC
>CAYJTM010000013.1:17734-19741 GCA_964373055.1 uncultured Planctomycetia bacterium | reverse complement strand
TAGTGGCGCCGGACGGGTTGGCGAAGTTCGCCGCGGCGGTGACGGTGTTCGGCGGCCAGGGGGTCATGGCGGATGTGGTGGCCTTGAACGCCGCGCACGCCCGGAAAGTCCAGGACCAACTGGAAGCCCTCGGCCTGACCCGGGTGATGGTGTACGACCTGGAAACCGATTTCAGCGGAGACCTCGGCCTGGCCCTGAGGACCTTGAGAGAAGTCCACGAGGAGGCCCACCGGAAGGTGCAGATGGTCACCGCCCAGACCGGCCTCATGGAAGTGGCCCGTTTCCTGGGCACCGGAGGGGCCGAGGGTGCCCAAAGAGCGATCGAGGCCATTGCCGGCCGGAGCAACACCATCTGGTCGTAACGGGGAAGGGGGGCTTACGGTTCTTTGCGGGTGATACCGGAGATTGGATCTAACCGCCGAAGAATTGCGTGATCCTCCTCGATAGAAAAGAAGATCTTGTCGTGAGGTTTGAGGTGATGCGAGGTGATGCTATTGGGCGATGTTTTAGTGGTGGCGATGCCGGATTCGATAGGAGTAGACAACGCAAAATATTAAAATGACGAGCAACGCAACAAACATTTCCATTATTCTTGCCCTCCTGTTTCAGGATACATCCCGACTCCAATGCAAATCAATAGAATACTGAAGCTGCCAGCGAGAATGCGCCAGGGCAGAGGGAGTTTCTCAAAGAAATAACTCGCCACACCCACTACGGCGAGTCCCTTTCCGAGATCGGTTACCGTTTTAGCGATGAACTCGAGTTTCCGGGTCGGTTTTGTTTGCATGAATATGAATATATACGGGTTTAATAAATAATGCAATTAATTTATCTAAAATGAAATACCCATTCGACCCCTCATTTAAGGGAGTCTTTTTGCGCCTGAGCGCCTGGATCATCCTCCAGACGTTCGTTGCCGTCCAAGTTCTTTCCCCTTTTGCGTGGGCCGATCCCAAGGAGATTTCCAAAGGGGAACATCTGCGCGCCCAAAGTTCTGAAGGGACTTCCGCCGCCGGTCTGGAGGACGCGCTTGCCGGGCCGACGATTGTCTCCCGTATTTCGGGCAAGGGGGTGCAGGTGGCCCGGCGCTCGGTGGGCACCCCGGTCGGCTCGGGCGGTTGGAATCCTGCCGCTGCTTCCGCCGCTGAGGAAGTGACGCTTTCCTCCGATGGGTCTGCCGATATCCGACGATCCGTGAAGCGTTTCTTAAAACCCGGCGCTGAACTCCTGCGCCGCAAAGCCGCGGAGCCGGCGGTCCAGGCCGTGCTGGGCGCCGCGAAACAGAAACCCCTGCCGGTTGTTTTCTTCTCCAATTCCGTTTCTCTGCTGGACTGGCGGTTGACCGATGAGCAGGAGGGCCGGATCGGCGTGGATGTCACGGTCCCTGAGGAGCTTTATGAGCCGGAATACGCCGAGGGGCTCGCGCTGCTGGGCGGCCTGCTCCTGCACCACGCCGCGGCCCGGGCCGCCGGAAACAGCCCGCGCCGGGCCTATCACGCCACGATCGATTTCTATCGATCCCTTTCCGACAAAGAACGCAGCCGGCTCGACGAGATGCTGGACACCCCCTGGATCGACCACGGCAACACCTTCCGCACGTTCCTGCGCCGGGCCTCCGACACGAAGGAAAGCCCGACGCTTCAGGAGCGAGACCGCCAGGTCTCATGGCTGTTGGGACAGATCCGGATTGACCTTTCTTATGACCGGGCTGCTTTTGGAAAAGCCGCCCAGGATCCGGAACTCACATTGGACCAGCGGCGCGCGGAAGCATACAAGGTGATGGCCGGTTACGACGAGGAGGTGGAGTTGGAGAACGCCCGCCGCGTGGCCGCCTCGGTCCGGGAATCGCTCCCGGACGGCTATCCGCCGGCGGTGCTTGATGTCGGGCGGTTTAGCCGGGCGTTCGGTGTTCAGGCGTACCTTTTCGCGGACAGCTCGTATGTTCCGAAGACGGAGAAAATTGTCCGAGCGGTCGCGGATCTGGACCAGGCGATCCGGGGTGAAGTC
>CAYJTM010000013.1:0-17634 GCA_964373055.1 uncultured Planctomycetia bacterium | reverse complement strand
GGAGAAAATTGTCCGAGCGGTCGCGGATCTGGACCAGGCGATCCGGGGTGAAGTCCAGGTGGAAGCCGGTTCTCTGCGGGATGAGCTGGCCGCCCAGCTGGTCCGCCTGCGGCCTGCAGTGGCCAAGCTTCGTCTGATGACGTTTGGGCCGGAACTGGCGGCCCCCATGACCCAGTATCGGGGGGCGGTGCGCCAGGCCCGGGAAGCGCTGAACATCGTCCGCAGCCGGACGGGCGGCGCCATCCAGAGATGGCGTCAGCAGGAGCTCGATGCGGCCCGGGAGGGAGTGGACCGGCGGGCTGACGCCGCGACGGCGGTGGAAATTCTGGAAAAGGCCGCGAAGTTTCAAACGGCGTTCAATGAGCTGGCCGGCGAAAAGGGCCGGATCGACCAGGCAATCGCCCGGCTGGAAGGGGAATTGGCGCAGGCCCAGACGCTCCCCGCCGCTTTTTCGGTGCTCCTGCAAAGGCCGTCGGCGACCGGATCGATCAACCTGTACGAAGTCAATGAGCTGGAGCCGAAGCCCGAACAGGAGCCCGACCTTCAGAAACTGGTGCGATTAGGCGGGCACAACACCTATGGATCTCCGGATCTGGCCTGGGTGGCGGAGGCCACGGACGTCATCGAGGCGGCCCCCCTTTCCATTTACGAGCGGCTGGTGGAGGTGGACGGCCGCAACATCACCCTTTTTGAGGTAGACCAGGAGGGGCTGGAGCAGACGGTCCGGCAGATGGCCGACCCCTGGGCGCGCAACATCGAGCAGACGATGGACTCGGAGCACGCGGTGCTCGCCCGGCGCGCCGTGGTGGAGTCCGATCCGACGCTGGCCGAAAAAGCCCGGCAGTATCGGGAATCGGGTTCGACGGAAGAAGGGGCGATCCTTCGCGTGGTCCGGGAAGCGGGAGAGCCGGTCCAACAGCAAACAGCCCGGGTGGCCGCCTGGCTGGCTCGGGAGTTCGAGCGGCGGGTGGAGCAGGTTGAAGCGATGGTGGAGAGCCGCTGGAAGGAGAAGGAGTTCATTGACCGGCTGGAGGCGCTGGCGAGGGTTCTGCCGAAACCGGCGGAGATTATCAAATCGGTTCGCCGGGCGAGCGAGGCGCTGGATAGGGAAGCCCAGCGCCTGCTTCCGGCGGTCCTGGCGCCCCGAAGAGAGCGCCCTGCTTTCCACATGCTGACCACCGAGGCGCCCGGCTTGGTGGAAGGGTTCATCCAGGTGGTGCTGGAAGAGGAGATGGCCCTGCGCAACGTTCTCGCGGGGGAGGGGAAGCGCCGGGGCAGGGATTACGAAGCGGAGGTCCGGGAACGGATCAACGGGTACCGCGCCCGGATCTCGGCTCTGGCCGAACGGGTGGTGGAGGAGTTCGGCTATGGCGTGATCGTGGACAATCTTCAGCGCCAGGGCCGTTCCCGGGACAAGGCCCTTCAGAAGGTGATGGACGACAACCTGACCCTAAGGGAAGAACTGGTGCATCTGGCCGTGCTGGCCGAGGCCCAGGAGGCGCAGCAAAAGGCGAAGAAAAAGAAATACACCTTCGATGCCAACCATCCCGATCATCCGCTGGTGGAGACAATTCTTCAGGGCGGCCAGGCGGCTGATCTGCGAAAGAGGGCCGAGCAGGAAACGGCCGAGAACAACCGGTTTGATCCGGCGCTCAAAGACCTCACCGGCGACCTTTCGCAGGCGATCGAAGGGTCGGAGCTTCTGCGCAAGGAACGAGACCAGCGCCTCCGTTCGCTTGCCCGCCGGGAAGCGCTGGCTCAGCTCAGCCGCCAGAATCCCGGTTGGCAGCTGGAATCGAGAGCCCGTTCCTGGTGGCGCCAGCATACGGCGCTGGCACAGACCACGGCCCGCCGGGAAGTGGTGGCGGCGCATGGGCTGCATGCCCGGATGATGGACCCTCGCACTTACTACGGATCCGGCGCCGTCTATCAGCGCTCCGACGGCCGGTTCGCCGCTTCCGGCCGGCGCAAGCGGTACGACCTGATCTACGCCCCGAGCCGCGTGAATCTGGCCAGGGGGGAACGGGAATCGGTGGAGGTTTACCCGCAGTGGGTCGGCGTCACCGATCCCCTTTCCGCCCGGCGGGCCCACCGCGTTTACAGTTTGATCAATGAAAGCGTTCAGGTCCGGCTCATCAAGGAGGCGGAAACGCTCAAGGTCTCCGAGAACGAGCGGACCGCGCTGGTTCGGGCTGTCGCCAACACGCAGGCCTATTTCACGCAGAGTCTCGGATTCGGCGACCCGGAGGACCTCTCCTATCAGTTCAACCTGCGGGGCGGCCTGCCGGCCGTCGCGATGAAGGAAGGGGAAAGCTTCCAGCCCGGCCCCACCGCCGGCTACTGCATCCCGAAAGATCCCCTCTTCAAACTGTTCCGGCACGCGCTGACCGACGCCGGGAAGCTGACCCAGATCGGAATCCCGGCCCACCTTCAGCCGGTTTTGATCCAGATGGCGGCGGAGATCGAATCCCGGCGGGACGACTTCGATTCCGAAGGGGAGTTTGAGCAATGGGTGATGAATGAGCTGCTGACCCAAGAAGGGTTGCGCCGGTGGTTCAAGCCGGCCGGTGCCGATGCCGTTCAGAAAGCGTTGACCCCCTACATCGAAGTGACCGGCGGCCTGCTGCTGTTTCACGTGACCAAGCTGCACGAAATCCTGGGCAATCTGGGCCGGCCCAGTCTGCTGGCCTCCCGGGGGCAGGATTTGGGGCTGTTCCTCTGGAGCCAATGGGCCGGAGAGAAGGTGACGTTAGGGGGAGAACAGGTCAACCGGGCGACAGTGGCCCAGATTACCTCGGATGTCTTTCACCTCCGGGAAGAGGCCCAGCGGCGCAACCCCAACGCGAACGTGGCGGCTGAAAACAAGATGCGGGTCTGGGGGTACGGCCCTTACAAGGGAGACCCGGACCGTCCTTCTCCGCCGGATGTGCGCGACAGCGCGGGCGGACGGCTCTTTATGGACCTGTCCGACATGGGGGAGTACGTGGTCCACTCGCTGGATGAGGAGGGGCAGACCATCTGGCGGGCGAACCGGTACGGACTGCGGCTGGATTCGGATGAGCCGGACGATCTCCGGGTGACCCGCCTGCTGGCCGAGGAGTTCCTCGGGGTCACCGAGACGGATGTCCGGCGCAGCGGCTGGTATCTGGCCGAGTGGAGGAACCTTGCCATTCCCGATCCCCAACAGTTCATGCAGGCGGAGGCGAATCTCCTTCTTCAGGGTTACGCTCAGATCCTGCGGGGTCTGCGCGACGGCTCGGACCCCCGGATTGCCGCGCTGCAGACGCAGTTTCCCGGCCACGGGACCGTCGGCGACATCACGATCACCGTGGTGCCGGGCGTTTCCACCGACGATTTCCTGGGCTTCAAGGTGGATGCTAAGACCGCCCTCTCGGAGGCGGCGGATGAAGTGCAGGCGCTGCTGATCGCGGCAGGTGGGATCTCCCTTGCCCAGATGCAGGCGAACGCCCAACTGAGGCGGCCGCTCGACCAGTGGATCCCGCTGACCGACCTGCCGTCCGATCAAAGGGAGAAGCTGGTCGCCGAAATCGGCGGCCGGATCCATCCGCTGGCGCTGCGCCTGCGGGGGCCCGGGACGGAATTCCGGCAGGACCTGCAGGGGCAGGACGTGGTGGTCTTCTTCACGGTTCACCCGGATGTCCTGGCCCTGAACCCGGCCGAGCTGCGGGACCTCATGCTGGTGGGCCGGCCCAACAGCGCGCTGGCGGTTCGGGACGGATCGGTCCAGGGCCGCCACCGGGTCTGGTTCGACCGGGAGGTGATGCTCTGGTATGCCGCGGGCCGCGGCGTGGACCCGCAGGGCCGGATCATCCGGGACTGGTCCCGGAGAGATACGGAAGGCCGGCAGTCGGTCTACGCTTCATTTGGTGTCGGAGATAAAAGCTGGAAGCCGCTTCTGGGCACCGACCTGCGGGAAGAGGTGGTCCGCCAGGAGCACCGGGCGATGGCTCTGTATGCCGCCCTTCAGAAGGTGGCGAACGCCTCAGCCGGCGAATTGGCCGATGCGGTGCAAGAGGCGGAGCAGGTTTATCAGCGGGAATTGCCCCGTCCGCAGATGGCGCTGGAAGCGGGGATGGCGGCTGAATACCAGCAGATGGTCCAGGGCAAGGGAGTGGACCGGCCGCGGGATGAAATCATCCGCGGCCATTTGCAGGAGCTGGCCGAAGGGCTTTCCCTCCGGGCCTTCACGCCGGTCCATTGGCTTTCGACGGGAGGCAGCTTCCTGCTCAATGGGGCGCCGGAAGACCAACAGACGGATGTCCTGAAAGTTCTTACCCGGGCGCAGGAGCGGATTCGCTCTTCAACCGCGGCGCAGGCAGCTGGATCGGAGGAACTTCCGCGGACCTTGATCCGCCAGCTAATCGTCCCTCAGCTGAAACCGGAGGCGATGCAGGCGAGTGAGCGGCAGGGGAAGATGTTCTCCGTGAAAGCCAGCGAAGAGCAGGCCGAACGAGCCGTGGCCAAGCTGGCTGCCCTGCAGGCCGAAGCGGTGCGGCAGGGGGCGCTGGCCCAGCGGGAGAAAGGATTCAGGACCGTTTCCACACTGAGCGAGCAGGACCCGCTGGAGCAGAGCCGGCTTCAGCTGCAGAAGATGGCGGAACAGATTCCCGCCGGCGGCTCGGCGGACAACCTGCATCAATCAGCCGGAGAGGTGCTCGGCTGGACCTTGCAGGCCCTTCGGAAGGTGAACGAACAACTTCTTTCCGGCGACCCTAAGAAAAAAGAAGAGGTTGACCGCCAGATTTCCGCTCTGACGGACGGGCGGGAGCTCAACCCCCGCGCGATTCGCCGGTTTACCGGAACCTACGAAGATCCCGGCATCTTTGCTCTCTGGTTTGAGCAGGCGGGGGAGGCCGGCCGGGAGAAGGTGGCTTCGGCGGTGGAGCTGTTCACTGTGTCCCTGGCTTTGGAAAAGGTGACACCGTTCCTGGGCCAGCCGGCCGATCAGGTGAACGAATCCGAGTTCTGGAGAGCGCTGGCGGAGTTTTACGCCGAAACCATTGACGACCATTACCACGAATACAATCCCTGGGCGTACGATCCCAAGCGGGGCAGCGGTTTCAGCGATTTCTACGATAAGCTGGGAACGCTCAAGCCCGAACGGGCCGAGGAGCTGTACGGGCTGGCCTGGCGGCATAGCCGGGCGCTGTACGGTTTCCTGCGAGAGCTGGCGGTTTCCAAAACGTCACTGGCCCGCATTCCGGAGGGGGAAAGGGACCTCCTGCTGGGCCGTGTTACGTTGGGAGAGACGGCCGGCGAGGACCAGGTCACAGTTCAGGCAATCGGCGCGGGGGCTTCCGAGCCCGAAGAGCTCAAGTGGCGCGCGTACAATCAGCTCCGGGAAATGGCGTTCCTCCGCAACGACGGGTTCCAATGGCCGGTGGTGTTTGAACAGATCGACCCGGACGATCCGGAAATTCTCGATGCCCGGCGCCGAGTGAACTTCACTTTCATGGCGCCTCTGGGGCGGACCCATTATTCCCGCGCTCTCATGGAAGGGCCGGCTCTGGGGGAAAATCTCTTCATCACCCGGAACGGCCGGATGGCAACTCCGGCCGGCGCCAACAGGCCGGTTCTTCAGATCGACGATGCCCAGTTCTGGATGAGCGAAGCCGAGTACCGCCGGGCCCTCATCGGATCCAAGCGCATGGCCCCTGACGCGGCCGACCGGCAGATCGAAGCGGATCGGAAATCCGGCCGGCTGGTCCCCAAGGGGATCCGGGCGGCGGCCCGGTTCCAGAAACCGGTCACCGTCGGTTCGGTGGTTCCCATGCACCATCATCCGCTCATCCCGGCGCTGGGCCAGTCCGGCTATCCGTATACCGACAAGTCCGATGTCCATTTCGACATCACCTACGATAAGTCGCTCTACCCGGACATCTTTAATCCGGGTTACCGCACCGGCGTCCTCCTTCCGCCCGAGATCGACTGGCGCCATGAAGAAACCGTTCAGGCGGGAAGCCGTGAAGCGGCCGTCCCGAAAATCCGGGAGTGGCTGCGGCCGTTTGCGCGGGAACACGGAACCCTTATCGCCAAGGGGTCGGCCGAATCCGGCGCCCGCAACTTCCAGCGTTTCGACCTGCTGGATTCCCAAGACCGGATCGCTGAGGAACGGCTGACGGCGGCGGCGGAATTCATCTACGAGGTTTCGAAGGGTCAGAATGTGACGGTCCAGCGGATGGTTTTGACCACGCCGATCACTTGGATGGATCCCTCCGCGGTTGGGGAATTCGTGAATCGGCAGGTCCGGGACTGGGGTGTGGCGGTCAACCTGGAGACGCATCCCAAGAGCTGGGTGTACGGCACGGCGCGCGTGATCCTTTCTTCCGGCGTGCCCGGCGTCGGCCAAGCCAATGAGTCCGGACTGTTCAACCCGGCCAACTGGCGCGTCGCTCATCGGATCAGCTTGAACAGTTTGCAGGCGGCGACCAATGTGGGCCGCGGAGGGACGCTGGAGATATTGACGCCGGAGATGGTCCGGCCGGAGTTCCGGGACCGCTTCATTCCGGAATTGGAGGAGGCCGGCCGGCGGGTGATGGTGGCCTTGGCCCGCTACGGCAAGAAATATTGGGATGAAGTTTATGTCCCTGGGTATCGCCGAGAACACGGCGCGGACCCGGTGGAGTTTGACGCCAGCGGGGTTCCTTACTGGTGGCCCCGCTACATGATGCTCGATCTCATTCCGGAGCCGGTCTGGGCCCGCGATGGCGTGGAAGTTGGCGAGGCGCGGCTGATCGACGTGATTCCGGGGGATCCGGCGCGGGGGACGCCGAGCCGCTTCCTTCTTCGGACGCCGGACGGCCAGGAATTCGACGGCGAAATTCTGGGATTCAAATTCTGGTTGTTGGAGCCCAACATCGGCATCGGGCTTTGGCCCAACTATTGGCGGCGGGAGCTGGTCCACGAGCAGGCCCGGGCCAAAGCCGAAGGCGGCCGGCCGGTCGACTGGAGCCGGGTGGGAGAGGCCGACCGGGTGGTGCTCAACGATTACCTGCTGGCCGGAGAAGGTTTCCTTAACGCTCGGTTTGGGGGAGATTATTTCGGCGGTGGGCCCCACCGCCGTCCCGTGACGGATCAGAGAGGGCCGGCGCCGGATTCGGAGCCGCCGGCGGTTCCTGAAGCGCCGGCCGATCCGTTCCAGCAGGCCCTTTCAGCGGTCCGGGGCATCGGGGTCCCCTCGATCGGGCCGGCGGAGGCGTCGCTGGTCCTGGTGGAGGCCGGCCTGCGGGCGCTGGGAGGCCGGGCGGCGCTGGCCGGTCAAGAGCCGGAGAGCGTGCTTGGGCTGGCCGCGGAATGGCTGAACCCTGAGCAGATCGGCGCGCGGTTCCCGCAAGGGGCCGGTATTTCCGTCTCGGGCGCTCAGGTGGCGGAATGGCTGCGGGATTCCGCTCATTACCGGACACGAATCGGCGAGCTGATTCTCGACCGCGTTTTGTCCGAGCCGCTGGCCCCGCCGGTGGCGGTGCTTCCGGGCCGGCTCACCCGTGAAGAGGCGAAGCGTTTTCTTCCCGCCTCTTCCACGTTTGCCGTGGTGACCGGCAAGCGGGCCCTCATGAATCATCATCTCTATCCGTTCGAGGTCGCCAAGGGGGGCCGGCCGGTCAACGTGATCGGCGTCAACAGCGAATGGCTTGGATCGGAGAGTCGGGCGCTCCGGCTCATGGTTTTAAATCCTGAAACAGGCCGCTATTATTTGGAATTCGGCCTTCTCGAGCCGGTTCCCATTTCCAGGGCTTTTATCGTGGAATTGCTCTCTGATGGAGAGGTTCCCGCACACGAGGCATTGACCGACGCATTGACCTCGGACGGTGTGCAAGTGGTCAATCCCGCGGGTGAAGCCCAGCGGCGGGCGGATAATAAATACTGGCTGAGAAAAAATGCAGTTTCCGCGGACATCGATGTTCCGTTCAGCGTGGTTGTCCCGCGGAATGTTTCATCCGGTGCGGCGGGTCAGGCCCTTTTGGACTCCGTCGCCGATCGAAGCCCATCCGGGGTGGTGATTCAGCCCAGCGCGGACACCACGGAGGGGGCAGGGGTTCGATGGTTTCCCTCGGACGACAAAACCGGGCCGATCGGTCATGTGGGACAGCTGGCTCTCGCCGGGGATTCCCTGGTCAGCTCTTTCCGGGCGAAGGTCACGGTTTCCGGCCGGCCGCTGGTGCTGCGCGTGAACGTGTCGAATGGGCAGGCGGCCTCGGCTTCCGCGATTGTCGGAAAGGCCGGCGAGAAAATCGCTTCGCTCGGACAAGGGGGTGAGGTGATTCCGCTGGGCCAGGCGCTGAGTCAGCTCCGCAATCCCGACGGGGCGGATCTGCCGATCACCGAGCAGGATTGGGAACGGATCGAGGCGGCTGCCGAGTCCGCGGCCCGCGCGGTGGGCTTGCCCCTGGCGGGGATCGACATCGTTCTTGACCAGGCCGCAGGAGCTCTTCGGCCCGTGGTCATTGAGGCCAATGCCCGTCCCGGTTTGTTGATCTTTGGAGAACGGGTGAGTTTCCCGGCGGACGGCCCCATCACCAGCCGGTCCGCCGCCCCAGCCGGGCCCGCCTTCTGGAAATTCCTCGGCGTGGAAGAAGAGCCGCCGCAAACCGCCGGCGCCGAGGAGCAGCGGGCGATCACGCTGCGGGAATGGCAGCAGATCCTCGCCGACCCGGTCGGCAGCGGCTTCTGGGAGATCCTCAAAAACCGATACGGGGAAGAGGAGACGGATCTGCACCAGGCCCTGGCGGCCTACCAGCAGCTCGTCATGGGGGCGTTGGCGAGCGGTTTCGATCCCTCGCAAAAGATCGTCGTGGTGGTGGCCTCGCCCGGGCGGGACCGGGTTTTCATGGGGCACACCGATTCTCCCGGTCTGGGTGGGTTCACCATCAACGTGGCGACGGAAGAAGAGGTCCTGGCGGTGCTGCAGGCCACCGAGGATGGCCAAGTGCATCTGAAGAACTCCGACCCGGCCTATCCGGAGGTGGCCTTCCCCATGGAGGAGATTCGCCAGGAGGCGCAGAAACACACGGATCGGGCGGAGCTGCTGTCTAAACCCAAGAAGATCTGGGATGCCGCACGATGGGAGAGCTACCTGAAGGCGGCGCTGACCTTCATGGTCGCCCAGATGCCGAGCGTGGACCCGAAGATCGGTTCTTCCGGCCTGCGGCTCTACGTCTCCAGCGTGGGACCCCGCGCGCTGCCGGCCACCGGCGGGGTCAGTTCCTCCTCGGCCCTCACCGGGACGATCTCCGTCGCCATGAATGCCCTCTTCAAGTTGGGTCTCTCTCTCGAGCAATTGGCCGAAGTGGATTACGGGGAGTACCTGCTGGACAAGAGCGCCGGCGCCGGCGACAAGGCGGCGCAGCTCTTCGCGAAGCGGGGGGAGGTCGGCGTGGTCAACTCCTTCCCGGATAGTTTCCGGGAGGCGGTGAAATTCCCCAAGGGATTGACCGTGCTGATGGCGGAGTCTCCGATCCCCCGGCTCTCCAGTTCGGACGGCCTGGACTGGCTGCGCGGGAACGATCCGGACCATGCCGACGCGGTCTACGCCTGGGCGAAGCAGGACATCATGCGGCGGTTCGGCTCCCGCGCTTACGTGCGGGCGGTGCAGCTCTTGAAGGAAGCGTTGGCTGATCCGGAACGCGCCCGATCGGTGGGCTTGAAGGAGCAGGAGCGGCGGGCGGTCCTGCGCGCTTTGGAGGATGGGTATCTTCGGGAGCTGACCGCCGGAGGGAAGATCGAACAGGAGCTGCCGGAGCTGGCCGGGTGGGAGAACCGGCATCTTCGCTACCATTTGATCTACCGTCTTCTCAAACTGCTGCCTGAACAGGACAGCGTTGTGGTCAAGACGCCGATGCCCGACCAACCGGATAAAGTGGAGACCCTCGTGCTGGATGTCCGCAAGACGGCCCTCTACGGTTTGGCGGAGGTGGAGCGGGGAACCGCCTACCTGCTTTCGCTGCGGGCGGCGGTGGATGCTCAGGACCTCGGCGACTCGGCTGAATCGGCAAAACAGCTGAAACGGGTCCTGGATCTGGTCCGCTGGGCGCAGGACGGCGACCGGGCGACCGTGGATCACCGGAACGGTTTCCAGCCGACCCCCTGGGCTTCGGATCCCCGGAACGACGTTTCCGACGCCGCGATTGACGGATGGCTGGCGGGGGGGCCGGAACTGTTCAGCATCCCGGGCGGTTTCGAGAGATCCATCGTGGATCTCGATGAAATCGCGGACGAGGCCAATGTGAAATTTGAAGGCAAGGTGGCGATGCGGGTGGCCGCCGCCGGGCTCGGCGGCACCATGGCGGTTCATGCCACCGATGAAGTTGTGGCCGAATTCAAAAGCTGGATTGAGGCGAAAGGATGGAAAGTCCGCTTGGTAAAAGCCGGCGCCCCGACGCAGGTGATCGCGCCGCCGAAGATCAAGGTTCCCGCCCAGTTTCAGCCGGAGGGGAAGGATGTTGTCGTCAAGGGCGAATCGTCGGTCACCCTTCTGGAGCCGCTGCAGCTGCCCAACGGAAGCTGGCTTTTGCCGGAAGGGGGCACCATCCTCCTGAGGCCGGGGGTCCGGATCGGCCCGTTTGTGGTGATCACGGCCGGTTCCGGTTCCAGGGTTGCCCTGGACCGGGACGTCGTTGTGAAGGAACGGACCACCGTGGAAGGGGAAGTCTCCGTCCTGAAGGGCTCCCAGCTTTGGGGCGTGGTCCGCGGGCACCCGGCCGCCCCGACGATTCTCGGCCCGGGCACCCGGATGCTGGACCCGGCCGCTTTCATTGACCACGGGGTGATCACCGTTCCGGTGCAGGACGAAAAGGGCAAGACACACGGCGTTTCCATCTATGACGCCCGGATCGGCGAAGAGGCGGGACGGGGCCCCGTGGTGATCTGGGGCGGGACCGATCTCCGGAAGGGGGTCACCGTGCGGCCCAACTCCATCCTCGGCCCCTTCGCGCATCTTGGGCCCGGCAGCGAGGCGAAGGCGACGGTCTGGATGGGGGCAAGCGCCGACAAGAACGATTCCGCATTTGCCCACCGGGGCTACGGCGGGAACCTGGTGGCGATCCCGGTCTACCTGGATGGGACACCGCTCGAGGAGGCGTGGCACGAGCAGCTCCTGGAGCGTCTGGCGGCGCTGCGGTTCGGCCGCGTAGTCAGCCGTGAGGTGGAGAGAGCCGCGGAATCGGGGCCGGAGAGCCGTCCTCGGTTGAATTTGGTGATGGATCTGGACGGAAAGCAGATCCCCCTCTCCGTCCGCGGCATCAATTTTGGGGATGAGGCTGGTGCCAGCAATTTCAAAGCAATCAGTGGCGGCAGAAAGGCGATCGGTGTCATCTCCGCGGGAACGGTGGCCGGCGTCACCGCCAAGGTGCAGGCGCCGGTTTTTGTGGGGCCGGACAGCTTGGTTGACAACGGGGCGTTGGTCAGCGGTCTTCAAGCGGCTCAGCCGGGAACCTATGTCCGGCCGGTCGGGACAGCGATTGAGAAGGCGATCCGGCCGGGCGCGGTGAGGGATCTGCAAGGCAAGAGCAAGGGAGCGGAGGAGTTCCGCCTGTTCCTCTCCGGCCTGCGGACCCTGCAGACGCTGGCCCGCGTCAGCGTGATCGGCCTCAAGCGCAGCGCCGGCCCCCGGGATGTCTTGCTGAGAGCGGCGCTGAGGGCGGAGGTCCGGGCGCTCAAGGGGCATTTTGATGAGATTGACGCCTACACGGCCAAAGAGCTGGAGCTGCTCGGCAAAAGTCCCGACGCGGACCAGGTTCCGGTGCTCGCCACGCAGGCCCAGGCGCTGCGCGCGGGCTGGCCCGAAATCCTGAAGGCCCTTGAGAAGGGGAAGAAGACCACCGCCGCCGGCACGGAGGAGGTGCCCCAGTTCACGGTTTTCGAGCTGGAGGATTGGGCCCGGCGGCTTTCTTCCGAGGACTCGCTCTACGGCTGGATCACGCGCCTTCCGGTGGATGAGCGAACCTCCCTTTTAGAGACCATTTCTCGCGCGTACGGCACGTTCGGTCCTTTCATGCGGCAGGTTGCGGAATTGATTGTCGAGAGACGGACGAAAGCCCAGGTCCAGGAGAAGCTGGATCGCTCCGCCGTCACCGATGTCGAGCATGAGGTGCAGGCCCGGATCCACGAGTTGGTCCAGCAGTTCGACTCCATGTCCAGCATCGGGGAAGAGGGCCAGCAGAGGGTGCCCGGCGCGCGGTTCCTGCTGCTTTCCGATCCGATTGACGGCACAGGGAGTTACATCTTGGAGCGGGACGAACCACGGGCAAGCCACTACTCCAGCGTCATAACGATCGTGTACCGGACGGGCGACGACGCCTGGCATCCGGTGCTCACCCTTTCGGTTTCTCCGGAGTTCCCTTATCAGGGAAAGCGGGGTCTTTGGCTGGCCGCCGGCGTGGGCGTGGATGGGGTGAGGGTCAACGGGCAACCGGTTTCCGTCGCTGCTGCCGAAGGGCGTCCGCTGAAGGAGTCCGTGGCCGCCTTCAGCGTTCTGGCTGCGGCAGGCAAGGAAGGATATAACCTGGCCTCCGCGCTGTACCACCTGGCTTACCTCGAAGCGTTGAAGTTGGCCGGCCCGAAGGAGGTCCGCTGGGAGCCCGACGGCATGGCGCCGTTCCTGCTTCCTTTGAGCGTTGAGGATCCCGGCATGCCGACCTTGTCCCTCTCGGGGCCCTCCTGGGATATCTCCTGGCTTGTTCACATCATCCTGGCGATGGGAGGACAGGTCTATCGGATGGATCAGAAGACCCCCTTTGATTTGAGCTCGGCTTCTTTCGACGATCCGGCCACCGGGAAGAACCCGCCACTTTTGTTGAGCGCTTCGCCGCTGGCGGCTAAAACGCTGCTTTTCCACTATGTTCCGCCCGTCAAGCCGGCGCTTCTTCCTGAACAGAGGGTGAAGGACTTGGCCACGATTCTCGGACTCAGTCCAAACGTTCCGGAAGCGGTTCAGGCGGCGGCTGTGCTGGGTAACCTGGATCCCTCTTCACCGTCCCTGGAGATTGCCCTCTCCGCTCTCACGCGGGCGAGCGCCGATCTGGATCCGGCGATCCAGAAGATCGCGGCGGCGGCCCTTGCTCGGTTGCAGGGGGCCGGCGATCTGAAGAGCGCCGGCGCGGAGCAGATCCCGCTGGATGAGGCGGCGGCTGAGGGAACTCTGGTGGTGCTGATGCCCGAGACGGTTGAACGGGGAATCGGCGCCCTTAAAGTCCTTCAGGGGCCGGCCGGTCAGAAGGTGAAGATTGCCGCGATTGTCCAAGACAGCAATCAGAGGGAGCAGGTGTCTTATCTTCTGGCTCAGGCCGACATGCAGTTGTCGATCCGGCTTTTTAATCTGCACAGGATAACACTCCAAATGGCCAAAGAGGAAATCCTTCAGTACGCCCAACAGGCCGAGCTGCGCGTGGTTTTCATTGAATCGATGGATATGCTCAGAGATCTGGGCCGCCTGTTGGTTCCCCAGGATTACTGGTCAATGTGGGACGAACGGGTGAACCAGAAGGCCGGCCTCGAAACCCAGATGTAAATCGTTTGAAATCCACATTGACAACCTGCCTTTTTTAAAGGATACTTAATGTTGCAAATGCTCAAACGCTCACTCTTGGTCCTTTCGATCTGCCTTTTGATTCCGGCTTCCTGCTGGGCGGCTGAAGCTCCGGCTCCCTCCTCCACGGATGTCCTGCCAGGCCAGGTCCTGGTGCGGGTGGAGGAGGGAGTTTCTCTTCCTCAGGTGCAGGAGATTGCCGGCGCCGTTGAGGCCAAGGTGGAGCGGCGGGTCGCCTCCTGGGGTGTTTACCTCCTTAAGTTTGACCCGACCCGGCCGGTTTCCGAGGTCATTGAGCGCCTGCAGGGGCAGCCGGGCGTGCGCTACGCCGAGCCGAACGCCAAGATCCCGGTCAACGCGATCGGCTCCGACTTGAGTGTCGGAACGGCCGCCGCCTCAAGCATTGTCGTGGCGGTGATCGACACCGGCGTGGACAGGACCCATCCCTCCCTTTCAGGCCTCATCTACACCAACTCCCGAGAGATTGCCGGCGACGGTTTGGACAACGACGCCAACGGCTACATTGACGACGTGCACGGCTGGGACTTCTACAACGGGGACAACGACGCCGGCGGCGGGCCGGGGGACGGCGCGCACGGCACGATGGTGGCCGGGATGGTGGATCAGGGATCGCGAGGGCAGGGGGTCTCCATCCTGCCGCTGCAGGTGGGGCCGGGCCCGTGGCTCGATTTGGCGGCGATCGTCGAGGCGATTGACTACGCGGTGAACCAGGGGGCGCGGGTGATCAACATGAGTTTCGGCGCCTCTTTCCCTTACCAGGTGCTGACCGAGGCGATCCAGCACGCGGTCCAGCGTGGCGTGCTGCTGGTGGCCGCCGCGGGCAACAGCGGTTCCCTGCGGCCGAGCTACCCGGCCGCCTATCCGGGCGTTGTTTCGGTGGCCGCCTCCAACAACGCAGGGCAAAAAACCTGGTGGTCCAATTACGGCGGCACCGTGGACTTTACCTCCCCCGGCGAAAACGTCACCACCACCAACTTCGGAGGCGGGACGGTCTCCGTCAGCGGAACCTCCTTCTCGGCTCCGTTCGTGGCCGGGGTGCTGGCCCGGATCCTGGCGGCCCTCCCGGCCTTGACGCCGGACCAGGCGGTGCAGAAGCTGCGGGGTTTCGTCAAGGACATCTACGCCCTCAATCACCCCTTTTACCAGGGGAAACTGGGTTACGGGTTGGTGGATACGGAAGTGGCCCAACAGATCTCGGATGCTTTCCCGCCGGACGGGTCCGGTGTCCAGCCGCCGCAGCAGCCGGATCCCGGCCTGAGGGGGAGACTGGAGGCGGAGTTGGCGGCGGCCAGGCAGGATGTGGACCGGCTGCAGTCGGAGCTCTCGGCCGCTGAGCAAACCCTGACGGCGGCTCAGCAGGCGACCGCCGCCGCACAGATCGCCATCACGCAGGCCAATGAGAATGTCAACAAGGCCTGGAAGGAGCTGATCGAGTCCTGGCAGGCCTGGTACCGGAGTTTCTTCGGGTCGCCGGCCGAGCGGGAAGCGCTGCGCCGCCGCCGGGAGCAGGCCTGGGACAAGCTGTACAAGACGATGGCGGAGCGGCGCGAGGCGCAGGCCCGGCTGCGCGTCGCCCAGACCGAAGAGATCAAAGCGCGGGACCTCCGCAGCACGCTGGCGGCCCAGCTTAGGGCCGCGCAGGCAAAAGTCAGCGAGTTGGAACGGCGGCTGGCGCAGTTGGGTGTCTCTTCCGCCCACCGGTCAGAGATCGAACAGCTTCTCCACAAGATCCAGTCCATCACCGGCGGCTTGAACCGCGGTGACCTGCCTGAAGGGGTCCAGGAAGTTCCCGATCTTTACCTGTCGGACGGCGGCCGGCAGGGTCTCTCCTCCGACTAGCCGTGTAAAGGTGCCAGGATTAATCCTGGCACCTTTCCGTGTTAGAATACCCCCCATGAAGACCAAACCTTTCCTGTGGGCCCTTGTTGTCTTCCTGCTGCCCTCCCTCGCTCTCGCGGCGGGAACCGCCGTCGTGGTGGCCGTGCTGGACACCGGCATGGATATCTCCCACCCGGCTTTTTCCGGAAAAATCTACACGAACCCGGGGGAGATCGCCGGCGACCTGCTGGACAATGACGCCAACGGCCTCGTGGACGACGTGCACGGCTGGGATTTCGACCAAGGGGACAACACCCCAGCCGGCTCCTCCGGCGCCGGCGCGCACGGCACGCAGACCGCCGGCCGGGTGGCGCAGGGGGCGCTCGACGCGCCCCTCTTCATCCTGCCGATCCAGGTGGGGCCCGGGCCCTTCCTCTGGCTGGACGCCATCCTGGATGGGATCGGCTACGCGGTGGCGCAGGGAGCCCGCATCATCAGCATGAGCTTCGGGACCTCCTCCAACCTTCAGGTGGTGAGGGAGGCCGTGGAGCAGGCGGCGGCCCAGGGGGTGCTGCTGGTGGCCTCCGCGGGCAACGGCGGCTCAACCGCGCTGAGCTATCCGGCGGCCTATCCCCAGGTGACCTCCGTGGCCGCCTCCGACGCGGCCGGGCATAAGGCCTGGTTCTCCACCTACGGGACTACCGTGGACTTAACCGCTCCGGGAGAGGATGTGGTGACACCCACCTGGGGCGGCGGCACCGCGGTGGTGGATGGGACCTCCTTCTCGGCTCCCTATGTCGCGGGGGTCATGGCCCGGATCCTGGCCGCGATGCCCGGCCTGACCCCGATCCAGGTGATGGAAAAACTTCTTGAGTTCGTCAAGGACGTGGATGCCTTGAACCCCCTTTACACAGGGCTGCTCGGCCGGGGGCTGGTGGATGAGGAGGTGGCTCAGAATGTCGCCGACGGGCTGCCGCTGGAGGAGGATCCGGATCCGCCCCCTCCGCCTCCTGAGGATGACCGGACCCGCCTCGAGCGGGAACTGCAGGAGGCCCGCGAAGAGCTGGCCCTGCTGGAGCAGGAGTTGGAGACCGCCGAGCAGGAGTTGGCCGACGCCCGGCAAGCGGCGGCCCAAGCGGACTCCGATTACCGTCTGGCCTCGCAAACCATGAAGGCGGCGCAAAAGAATTATGACGCCGCGAAGAAGGCCTACAGGAGAAACGGAGGCGAAGAGCTGCGCCGGAAAATGGAGGAAGCGCTGCGGATTTTGCAGGAGGCGCAACGGCTGAAACAGGAGGCCCTGGACCGGCTGCGCGCGGCGCAGCAAGCGGTGACCGCCGCCCGGGACCGCCGAGACGGCTTGGAAGACCAAATCGCCGCGACCCTCGAACGGATCGCCGACCTGGAGCGGCAGCTGGCCAACCTGGCTCTCTCGGCGGACACCGCTCAGCAGGTCATGAGCATGCAGCGGGTTCTCCAAGAGTTGAGCCGCCCGGCGGTGCCGGCCGGTCTGCGGGCCCGGGAAGTGCCGGACCTTTCTCTCCCCGAGGCCGGTTCTTTGAGGGGGCGGGAATCGTGAAGTCCCTCCGGCCTCTTTGGGCCCTCGCGATGGTTGTGGCCGTCGCTTCTCCGGTGATCGCGGCGGTCCAGATGCCGGCGACCTCTTATCTGGAAGGGCTCTCCTGGCTCGGGCACGCCTCCTTCCGCTGGTCGCGGGCCGGCAAGACCGTTTACCTGGATCCCTGGAAGATCTCTTCCGAGCCGCACGACGCGGACCTGGTCCTGATCGGGCACCCTCATTTCGACCATCTGGACGCGGCGGATGTCGCGAAGGTTTCCGGGCCGCAGACCGAGGTGGTGACGGTGGCCGACTGCGCGGCCAAGCTGAAGGAGGCCGGTTTTTCCGGCACGGTTCGGGTGGTGAAGCTAGGGGACAAGATGGAGGCGAAGGGGGTCTCGGTCGAGGCGGTCCCCGCCTACAACACCGACAAGAACTTCCACCCCAAGGAGAGCGGCTGGGCCGGGTTCATCGTGGAGCTGGACGGGGTGCGCCTCTACCATGCCGGCGACACCGATTTCATCCCGGAGATGAAAGAGATCAAAACCGATGTGGCGCTGCTGCCGGTCAGCGGCACCTACGTGATGACCGCGGAGCAGGCGGCCGAGGCCGCGAAGGCGATCAACCCGAAGGTCGCGGTCCCGATGCACTACGGCGACATCGTCGGGACCGCGGCGGACGCCCGGCGGTTCCA
>CAYJTM010000012.1:0-20293 GCA_964373055.1 uncultured Planctomycetia bacterium | reverse complement strand
AGGGGCGCGACACCAAGGAGAACCTCTACCGCAACTTCGGCTCGGCCCACCCGGAAGGGTACCGCAAGGCGATCCGGCTGATGCAGGTGGCCGGGAAATTCCACCTGCCCATCTTTTGCTTCATCGACACGCCGGGCGCCTATCCGGGCATCGGCGCCGAGGAGCGGGGCCAAGCGCAGGCGATCGCCTACAACCTGCGGGAGATGGCGAAGCTGCCGGTCCCGGTCATCGCGGCGGTGATCGGCGAGGGGGGCTCCGGCGGCGCGCTGGGGATCGGCATCGCCGACCGGATCCTGGTGATGGAGAACGCCTACTACTCGGTGATCTCGCCGGAAGGGTGCGCGGCGATCCTCTGGAAAGACCGGGCCAAAGCCCCCGAGGCGGCCGCCTCGTTAAAACTCACCGCCGCGGACCTGAAAGGGCTGAACCTGATTGATGACATCGTGCCCGAGCCGCTCGGCGGCGCCCACCGCGACCCCGACACCTCGGCCGAGTGGCTCAAGGCGGCCCTGAAGAAACATCTCGAGGATCTGCGCAAGCTGGAGGTCAAGCAGCTGCTGGCCGGCCGCCAGGAGAAATACCGCCGCATGGGCCTCTTCACGGAGAGCTGATGGCCTCCCGCAAAGGGCTCACGATCGTCTACACCGGCAACGGCAAGGGCAAGACCTCCGCCGCTCTGGGAGCGGCGATGCGGGCCCTGGGCCACGGCTGGAAAGTCCTCATCATCCAGTTCTTCAAGGGGGATTGGCCCGTCGTCTACGGCGAGCTGGAGCTGGCCAAGAAACTCCACCCTCAGTTTGAGGTCCTCCAGCTCGGCCGCGGCTTCGTCAAGATCATGGGGGACAAGAAGCCGTTCGAGGAGCATGTCGAGGCCGCGCAGCAAGCCCTCCAGCTCACCCGCGAGCGGATGCTCTCCGGCAAGTACGACGTGATCATCCTCGACGAGGTGATCTACGCCCTCGGCTACCTGGACTTCAAGCTGATTGATCTCAAGGATGTCCTGCAGCTGATTAGGGAAAAACCTCCGCAGATGCACCTCATCCTCACCGGCCGCAACGCGCCGCCGGAGATCATTGAAGCGGCCGACCTGGTCACCGAGATGGGGGAAATCAAACACCCGATGAAAAAGGGAATCCCCGCCCAGCAGGGCATTGATTACTGATGCAAACGTGATGAGTCCTGTGACAGTCGTCATCGCGAGGCCCCGAAGGGGCCGTGGCGATCTCGTCTTTAAGGGCGAGATTGCTTCGTCGCTCCGCTCCTCGCAATGACGCAGAATTCGATGCGTTTTCATGGGAGGAACAACATGCGCCAATTTGGGATGCTCGGTTTTGCCGTCACACTCTTCTGGTTGGTTATGATGGTGGCGGTCTCGGCCTCTGCTGAAACCATCGAGCTGGTGACCTACTACCCCGCGCCGGGCGGGGGCAACGTGGAAACGGACCGCGTTCACGCCAACCGCGCGACGATCGGGGACACCTATTCTCTGATGGTCCCGGCGGACGCGGTTTTTCCGGATGGGACATTGCTGGTGGAGGACCGGCTCGGGGTGGGCTTGGGATTGAACCTGCCGCTGGGCCCTCTGCACGTGGTGGGCCGCAGTGACGTCGTGGAGAGCGTGGTGTTCATGCCGGGCACGGGCGCCGGGGCGGAGCTCCGCGTGGGGATCGGGACGGACAATCCACTGCCCCTTCCGGGCGGCGGAGGGCCGGACCAAACCAACCTGGATATCCGCCGCAATATCACGCTTGGCGGGACCACCGTCAGCAATGTGGGTTCGGTCAACTGGCGCGACTACACTACGGACGCCTGGTGGCATCTTTCCATGCGTGGCGGCGGCAACTTGGAGCTGCACGGCAGGACAACCACCACCGGCGCCGCGGTCATCCCGTTGACGACAACGCTGGCCGGCAACGTGGGGATCGGAATGAATCCCCAGATGCGGCTGGACGTAGAGCAGAACACGGCGATCCGGGTGGGGAATGCGTACCTTTCCAGCGGGGGTGCTCAGTGGGCCCATTTCGGCTCGAACGCCTGGTTCGACGGCTCGGCAAATTGGCAGATCCCCAACCCGGCGCGGGCTTCGGGGCTGCTCCAGTTTTTAGACAGCACCATCACCTTTTTTCAGCGGGCGGCCGGCGCGGGGGTGAACGCCTGGACAGCCCGGATGACAATCACCCCCAACGGCAATGTGGGAATCCGAACAGACGCCCCCCGGCATCCGCTTGAGGTGGTAGGGGCAGGGGGGCTGACCACCCTCGGTTGGAGCCGGGGGGTGTTGTTGTCTGCCGGGGCGGCCCTCTCGTGGGATCGGGGAGGGCAGCCGAATTGTTTCTTTATGGCCCATCCTTCGGGCTCTCCACCGGGGGATTTTTGGGCCGGTTTTTCGCCCGCGCTGAACGGAACCACCGCTCCAACCTATGCCTACAGGATTTACGGAAACGCCGCCAATGGACCCGTAGGGACCGTGGTATTTTTCCGTTCCATCATTGCCGCCGGGTCGACGTTTCCATCGGATGAGCGGCTCAAAAGCCGCGTGGTTCCTCTGACGAACGTGCTGGAGCGGCTCCGTGGGCTGCAGGCGGTTTCCTTTGAATGGAACGACCGATACGAGGCGATGGGTTACCACCGAACCCCCGGGGAGAGGACCATCGGCCTGACGGCTCAGGAGGTGGAGCGGGCTTTCCCGGAACTCGTTACCACGTGGGGGGAGCACGGCTACAAAGGGGTGGATTACAGCCGCCTCACCACCGTGCTGGTCGAGGCGGTCAAGGAGCAGCAGGCCCAGATCCGGGCACTCCAGTCGCAGAACGACACGCTGAAGAAGCGAGTGGAGAAACTAGAGAAATAGGGACGTTTCTAGAAGCATCCCCTATTTCTTCCCGGTGAGCATCTCGTGGACGAGTGAGAGCAGCTCCTCCACGCGGCCCGGTTTCTCGAAGTAGCGGTCCCGGGTTCCTTCAAAGGAGGGGATTTCGGTGCCGACCTGGTCACCGAGATGGGGGAGGTCAAACACCCGATGAAAAAGGGAATCCCCGCCCAGCAGGGCATTGATTACTGATGCAAACGTGATGAGTCCTGTGACAGTCGTCATCGCGAGGCCCCGAAGGGGCCGTGGCGATCTCGTCTTTAAGGGCGAGATTGCTTCGTCGCTCCGCTCCTCGCAATGACGCAGAATTCGATGCGTTTTCATGGGAGGAACAACATGCGCCAATTTGGGATGCTCGGTTTTGCCGTCACACTCTTCTGGTTGGTTATGATGGTGGCGGTCTCGGCCTCTGCTGAAACCATCGAGCTGGTGACCTACTACCCCGCGCCTGGCGGCGGCAACGCGAGCACCGACCGTCTGCACACCGGGCGCGCCACGGTGGGAGACCCCTACTCGCTGACGAGTCCCGCCGACAATACTTTGCCGAACGGAACGCTGATCGTGGCGACGAGTTTGGGGATCGGGCCGAATTTCGGCGGGGCTGTCCCAGCCCAGGCGCTGGAAGTGGAGGGAAACGTTTTTCTGAACTCGCCTGCCGACGCGCTGGTCCTGGCGGACCGGGCCGCGAACACGAGGACCAGCGGCCTGCAACTCTGGACGGCTGGCGCTCCGAAATGGACGATCGGCTCCCTCGCCAACGGCAGGGAAGACCTGCACGTTTATTCCCACCCCGACTACCTAACGCGGCTGTTCGTTGAGTATGGCACCGGCAACGTCGGAATTGGGACGGATCAGCCCACCGAATTGCTGCACGTCCATCGGACCGGCGCCGCCGATTCGATGGCGCGATTTACGACCGGATCAACGGGAGCCACTGTTGGCGACGGCCTGCTGGTTGGCTACCGCTCCGCCGGTTCGGCGAACGTAGCCCTCGTGCTCAATCAGAAAAACTCGGAACTCTGGTTGGGGAACGCCGGCGGTGCATTTATGAAATTTTCTACCAACGGTAGCGTTGGGATAGGGCCGAACAGCGTAGGGAAGCTCTGCATCACAACCACGAATCAAGATCATCTGCGCTTGATAGACGACGGCCGGGCCCGCGTCTCCGGTATCGGAAGCGACGACCTCGGATGGTACATTTCCACGCAGGATAACACCCCCCTGCGCTTTAACACGAACAATTTGGAGAGGATGCGGATCTCCGCCACCGGCAACGTGGGGATCGGGGTGACCGACCCCACCGTCCGGCTGGCGCTGCCGGTGCAAGCGCCGCTGCAGGTTGGTTACGGATACCTTTCCAGTGAGTTCAGGACCGGCGGCCAGGCCTTTGACATAGGGGTTAATTACTATGAGGACGGAACCGGACGGGTCATTCCAAACCCCGCCTTAGGGTCGGCGGATATAGTCCTGCGCAACGACGGCGCGCTTTGGTACTATCAACGCCCGGGGGGCGGTTCGTGGAGGGCTCCTTTTGGGATCAACACCACGGGCAACGTTTTGATTGGAATTGGCGCCGGAGACACCGGCTACCCTCTGTCTGTGAATGGGAATGCGTACAAGCAATTTGGAGGGCCAGATTGGGCCGTGCCGTCGGATCTACGGCTAAAGAAGGAGGTCAGGCCGTTGATGGGCGCGTTGGGCAAGATGCTCCAGCTGCAGGGGAGGACCTACCGGTGGAAGGATCCGGAGCAACACGGTGGTGCTGCCGGCGTGCAGATGGGCCTGATCGGGCAGGAGGTGGAGAAGGTCTTCCCGGAATGGGTGACGGTGAATGAGAAGGGCTACAGGAGCTTAGGGGAGATTGGTTTTGACGCGCTGACCATAGAGGCGATACGCGAGCTCAAACAGCTTGCAGAGGCGCAACAACGTCGGATTGAGGAGCTGAATGAGCGGGTGCGGGAACTGGAGGGGAGGGCTACTTCTTCCCGGTGAGCATCTCGTGGACGAGTGAGAGCAGCTCCTCCACGCGGCCCGGCTAGGGGGCTTACAGGTGGGGCTTCAGAAATTCCTGGATCGCGCGGGTGAACTCCCCCGCCTCCCGCAAGGCCGCCTCGCTGGTTTCCTGGTCAATCACGGAGTAGACCTCGTAGTCGCCCTCTTCCCGATCGTCCCGCACGTTCCTTAAGTACTTCGCCAGTTTCTTCGGCAGTTTTCCTGTTTCGACAAGGCGCAGGCCAAACTGGTTCGCCAGCCCCCGGTGCGTCTGGGGCCGAAGCCCTTCGGCGAGGAGGGCCGCGTGCGCGGCATGATAGATGGCGTAGTAAGCGCGGGAGACCGCATCCTCGTATTCCCCCTGCTGGTGGAGCCCCTGCGCCACCTTCAGCCGCCGGAGGGCCTTCTCCACGTGCGCCCGGATCTCTTCCGGAGAGGCCTTATCCAAGTTTTACCCCTTCGGCCAGCACCTGCCGGATGAAACGGGAGGGGATGGCCTTAAGCCGCTCGAACTCCTCGGCGGAGAAGAACTTCAAGGACAGATCCTGATGGGTTTGAAGGCTGACGTCGGTGGCGACGTCGTAGACCCGGTCCTTGAGAAGGGGATCCTTCTTGTCGGTCACAATGAGCAGGTCGTAGTCGGAGTCAGGCCGGTCATCCCCCCGCGCGCGCGAACCAAAGAGGTAGATCGCGCGGACATGGGCGCGATCCTTCCGGATTCCTCGGAGGAACGATTCCAGCACGGCGTCTTGCGCGATCACGGAGGAGATTATAACACGGGCCTATTTCTTCCCGGTGAGCATCTCGTGGACGAGTGAGAGCAGCTCCTCCACGAGGCCCGGTTTCTCGAAATAACGGTCCCGGGTTCCTTCAAAGGAGGGGATTTCGGTGCCGGCCTGGTCCAGCACGTCCGGCTTGGCGGTGAGCAGCAGGATCGGGATCGCCTTCGTGACCGCGTCGGCCCGAAGTTTCTTGAATACCTCGGTGCCGGGGATGTCCGGCAGCACGATGTCCAGGATGATCAGCCCCGGCCATTCCCCCTTCGCGCGGGCAAGGGCCTCCGTGCCGGTGCCCACCTCGACCACCTCGTAGCCCTTTGCCTTCAGCGCGTGGGCCAAGCCCGACCGCGCCTCCACCTCGTCATCCACCAGTAAGATCTTCGGTTTAAAAGTGGCCATTGGAATGTCTCCAGGCTTTTGTCCGCTTGTCTTGGAATGTCTCGAATGTCTGTAGAGCTCGTTCAGCCAAGACCCGCTTTCTCGTCAGACAGGGAACATCCGGGCTGTAATAGATCCACCGCGCAATGCGAATAGAAGCCTGTTTGGCAAAACGGAGTTTCCATACGGGTTTAGTCGCCCAGGGTCGGGGGGCCTGTTGGATGAGGTGTCCTGGAACAGAAAGAGCTTGTTGCACCGACGATCGTATCCATTCGAGAAATGGCAAGCTGACAGATGTGATCGTTAGATACAGTCTTAGATATTCGTACCGAGTTCCTTTGTAAACATTATAACGGTCGGTATAGAGAATGACCGACCCGTCCCCATCAATAACGCCTCGGAGGAAATCTCGGAAAAAATTGCTGGGAATGTCCAAAGCCCCAAGAGAGCCAGTTTTATTGGGGGAGAGCCCAATGTTCCTTAGTTGCTGGTAGAGGATTTTGTTGCCGGCCTGGATATGATAGCTCTGGTTTTTGGTGAACGAGCCGGGCGGATTTCGACAAAGATTTGCCTTCGTGCCCAGGCATTTTTTGAAATTTTCGATTTGTTGTGTGTCTGAAGATGTAAGGCTGATATGGCGTCCATCGGAAGAGAGATTTCCATCCGTGGCAATGAGACCCACAGCATATGCCAATTCGGGTGTCCAACCTAATCCATCTCTGCAAATCGATGCTGTTTTTTTGGAATTTTCACAATAAGAAGATACCGAGGGTGGGAGTCGAACCCACATGAGGTTTCCCTCAGCGGCTTTTGAGGCCGCCGCGAATGCCAGTTCCGCCACCTCGGCAGGGGTCATATCATAGACCTGGGTGTTATCAGTCAATTTGGAGGAAATGGTGGAGCCGGAGAGGGTCGAACTCTCACATTCGGCATGCCATGCCGACGCGCTGCCGCTACGCTACGGCCCCGTAGCGTTTCAGTCTACCTACCCGCCCCTCGCGTTGTCAATCATTGCGGCGCCTGCTAGACTAGTTCCTCCGACTATGAATTACCCCTTCACCGAGATCGAATCCAAGTGGCAGAAGCGCTGGGCCCAAGCCCGCGTCTTCAGGGCCGCTTTCGAATCGGCACCTGGTACCAAGACGGAAATCGGTACCAGGTACCCAAGAGGAAAGTATTACCTGCTCGAGATGTTCCCGTACCCCTCCGGCCGGATCCACATGGGCCACGTCCGCAACTACACGATCGGCGACGTGATGGCCCGCTTCCGGGCCGCGCAGGGGTTCAAGGTGCTGCACCCGATGGGGTTCGACGCCTTTGGCCAGCCGGCCGAGAACGCCGCGATCAAGCGGGGGACCGACCCGGCTGCCTGGACTCTCGACTGCGTGGAGCAGATGCGGACCGGCCTGAAAGGGCTCGGCTTCTCCTACGACTGGGACCGGGAAGTGGTCACCTGCCGGCCGGACTATTACCGCTGGAACCAGTGGATCTTCCTCAAGATGCTCGAGAAGGGGCTGGCCTACCGGGCCAATTCGCCGGTCAACTGGTGCCCCAGCTGCCAGACCACGCTGGCCAATGAAGAGGTGGTGGGCGGCGGCTGCTGGCGCTGCTCGGCGCCGGTGGAGCCCAAGCAGCTGGAGCAATGGTTCCTCAAGATCACCGCCTACTCGCAGGAACTGCTGAAGGACCTCGAGCAGCTCACGCAGTGGCCGGAACGGGTGATCGCCATGCAGAAAAACTGGATCGGCCGCAGCGAGGGGGCGGAAATCCAGTTCACCGTGAAGGAAACCGGCGACCGGCTGCCGGTCTTCACCACCCGGCCGGACACGATCTTCGGCGCGACGTATGTCGTCGTGGCGCCGGAGCATCCGCTCGTCGAGAAATTGATCCGAGGGAAACCGCAAGAGGGGAAAGTCCGCGCCTTCATCGAGAAGGTGGCGCTCGAATCGAAGCAGGACCGGACCGCGGAGGGGGTGAAGAAGCAAGGGATCTTCACCGGCGCCCACGCGGTCAACCCGGTCAACGGGGAGCAAGTCCCGATTTGGGCGGCCGACTACGTGCTGATGGAATACGGCACAGGGGCCATCATGGCGGTGCCGGCGCACGACCAGCGGGACTTTCTGTTCGCCAAAGAGCATAACCTTCCGATCCGCGTGGTGATCCAACCCTTGAGTCCAATACCGGTACCAGGTACCGGAACGGTACCTGGTACCGATTTCGGCTCTTGGACCGAGGCCCACGAAGGCGAAGGCACGCAGGTCAACTCCGCCCAGTTCGACGGGCTGCCCAACACCGAAGGCAAGAAAAAGATCGCCGCTTGGATGGAAGAGAAGGGGATGGCCAAGCGAACCGTGCAGTGGCGCCTGCGGGATTGGCTGATCTCCCGCCAGCGCTACTGGGGCACGCCGATCCCGGTCATTTATTGCGCCGCTTGCAGCGCAGAGGCGCGTGGTGAGGCTTCCTCTAGCCGAAGCCACGGCGTGGTCCCGGTGCCGGAGAAGGATTTGCCGGTGGCGCTGCCGGAAAAGGTCGCCATCACCGGGGAAGGGGGCTCGCCGCTGGCGAAGGTGAAAGAGTTCGTGGAGGTGAACTGCCCCCGCTGTAAAGCCAAAGCCCGGCGGGAGACCGACACGATGGCCACCTTCTTCGATTCCTCCTGGTATTTCCTCCGGTTCTGCTCGCCCGGCGAGAAGGCGCTGCCGTTCGACCCGAAAGAGACCGCCTTCTGGATGCCGGTGGACCAGTACATCGGCGGCATTGAGCACGCGATCCTGCACCTGCTCTATTCCCGGTTCTTCACCAAGTTCCTGCGGGATGCCGGGCTCTTGAAATTGGATGAGCCCTTCTCCCGGCTGCTGACGCAGGGGATGGTGCTGAAGGACGGGGAAGTGATGTCCAAGTCTCGCGGCAACGTGGTGGACCCGGACGAGGTGATCGCCAAGCACGGCGCCGATGCGCTGCGGCTCTTCATCCTGTTCGCGGCGCCGCCGGAGGACCCGCTGGAGTGGAACGACAGCGCCATCGAGGGGATGGACCGGTTCCTGAAAAAGATCTGGGACCTCGCAGAGAGCGTCATTGCGAGCCCCGCCGAAGGCGGGGCGAAGCAATCTCCCGGCGACCCTGACCTCCGCCGCGCCGCGCACGCCGCGATCAAGCGGGTCACCGAGGAGATGAACTCCTTCAAGTTCAACACGGCGATCAGCGCCCTGATGGAGCTCAGGAACACCATTGAAAAGGCCGCGAACGTCATTGCGAACCCCCCTTCGACTCCCGTTCGCCCTGAGCTTGTCGAAGGGCTCAGGGTAGACTCCGGGGCGAAGCAATCTCCGGTTTTGCGGGAAGCACTCGAAGCTTTAGTGCAGTTGATCGGCCCATTCGCGCCCCACTTTGCTGAAGAGCTTTGGGAGAAACTGGGCCACAAGGAGTGGCTGGCAAAAAGCCACTGGCCCGCCTACGACCCGGTCCTGTTGGTGCAGAAGGAGGTCACGCTGGTGGTCCAGGTTAACGGCAAGGTCCGTTCCCGGATCACGGTCCCCGCCGGTTTGAGCGGAGAAGAGATCAAACCCCGCGTGCTGGCCGATCCGGCTGTCCGGAAATGGCTTGACGGCAAACCGCCCAAGGATCTGGTCATCGTCCCCAACCGCCTCGTCAACGTCGTCCTCTAGGTTAGTAGTGATAATATTTAGTAAATAAATTTGATTTTACCCTCGGTTGGCGGGTAGACTTAAATGATTACACCCATTTGCCCCGTGAAGACAATGAAAACAAGGTTCCTCGCCCGTTTCTCAAGCGCTTTTTTAATGGCCGTGTTCTGCCTGCCGTCCCCTGCCTACGCGCTGCGCCCGGAATTGTCCCCCCAGGTTAAGGCCGGCATAGAGGAGGATCTGCGCGTCGGCGTAGAGGGAAAATCGGCTGTAAACGGGCAGGTTTATCAAAAGGTGAGCCGTAAGGAGATTGACAGGGAGATTCCGTGGTTTCTGGATCGGTTGACGCCGTCCAAGTTCCGGGAACAGTACCCGGGTAGGCTCGTCCGGCGGGTCAGCGATGGACGCTATTTCCTGGTCAAGAGCCAAAGAAATGTTGAAAAGGGAAATAACCGCTCCGTTTGGCCCACCATCAACAGCCCTGTTCGAGAGTACATCGCCACGGAACTGCTTCGGGCTCTTGGCTGCAACGTCTGCGATATGGAGATCCCGGACGCGCGGACAAGGGAGGAGATCGCTTCCCTGGTGGAGGGATCTCCCGATCCCCATTTTCTCTACCTCGTCAGCTTAAGCTCCAATTACTCCATGGAAGACAAGAGGGAGGTCGTCCCCCAGAAAGATCCGTTGAAGGAACACACCCGGAAGATTGGAGCCGCGCTGTTGTTGCGGCTCTGGGACATCCATTCAAATAACGTAGGCCCTCTGCGCGATTCCAAGGAAGTCTCGATGATGTTTGACGCGGAGCAAGCGTTTCATCCCACGATGGAGGATCCGAAATTATTTATGCAGAATCTGGTCATCAACTATTTTGAGCTGCGAGATTTTATCGGCGCGGCGGCCAGCACCGTGAACCAATCCCCCCAGCAGGCTCGCTTGATCGTGATCGACCCATTCGAGCTGACGGAACGAATCGAGATAGAGGAGTTGAAGGCCGTCGCGCGGGACGTGGTCTCTCTGAAGCTGGAAGCCTTGGAAAGAGAGGTCACTGAAGACCTGTTGCGGAAATATGGGCCGGGGCGGTTGAACGGGCTGGTTTCCGAGATCAGGCCAATTTTTGACCGCCTGAAAAAGTGGCAGGGAAATTATCTTCAAGATGCGAGTGTTTTCTTCGACATGTCCTCGGTGGGGTTTGACTATGAAAACGTGAAGGTGAAGATCTATCTCGAGGACGAGGAATTCAGAGAGAGGCTCCGACAGTGGCGCGGACAGGTGCAACAAGTGTTGGATGAGGTTGCGCAGGAGCTGGCGGCCGCCGGCACGGAGCAGTTGTTTGTCGGGACGGCGGAGCTGCTGTTGGACGGGACGAACAGACTTTCATTGCCCGCCAAGTGGAAGGGTCTGCGGGAATCGCCCGGGCTCATCTTGAAAAGGGCGGAGGGAGAAGGGTTTCGCTACTTGGAGATCTATCCGGAAAGGGATCCGGGCGTTTTGGCCAGTGGCCTGGCGACCCTGGTGGACAGCCGAGGGAGAGTCCGGATTCGGGAGGAAGAAGCTGTTTGGGCGGAGGTCGGCTGGCCCCGGAAGGTTGTGCTGCTGGGAGTCGGCAGCCATATGGAGCTGTGGAACAAGCAGGCCTGGGAAAAATTCCTGGCCGAACATTCCGGCGCGCTTGAGCGCTACGGTGTCTTTACCGCCGCCGGCACGGAGCAGAAAACGTTTGAATTCTCTGTCCCGCCCGACCTCTCCACGGGAGAGATGCTCCAATTCGTCCACAGCCAATTGGAACCCCTTGGGCTGCCCATCCGGGCTATGGATGCCGCCTTTCCGTTGGCGGAGTACGTCAGCGACGGGGTGGATCACGGGAAAAGCACCCAGACCACGCTGCAGGTCTCCTGGTCGGAAGAGGAGGTCCGCGTCACGGTGCGGGACAACCAGCCGGCCGCCTTTTCTCTGCCGGACGAAATGGCCAACCTTCCGGATCCCCCGGAAGATCCCGAGAAGTTTTCGGATCTGGCGATAGAAATTGAGGCGGAAAGGATCAAGCAAGGGAAAAGGCCCGGCGGCTACGGCATCCTGCTGACCAAACGGATCATGTCGCAGGGGATCTTGAAGTTGGGAAACCATTCCTACGTGCCGGGGCAGGGAAACAGCCAGGAGTTCATCTTCCCGGTCATTTCAAAAGCGAAGCCCCCTCTGTCCGCCGGCGCGGAGGGGAAACGGGTGACCATCCACCTGAGCGGCCACACTATCCCCGAAGACCTGAATCCCACGGTGGAGCATTTGCGCGCGAGAGAAGGAAAGGGCCCGCGCCTCTACATCGGCGAGCAGGGAAACATCAGCCTGGAAACGATGGAGAAGTGGTGGCCCGACACCGCGAGAGCGGTCCTTCAAGGAACGAACGTCCTATTTGACGTTGATCGGTTCGACGGTTCCGTCTTGGCAATGATGCTGCGCCCTTTGTGGAAGCAGAATGAGGAGGCCGTGGGGAATAACCTGGCTTTTCTTCGCGAAGACCCGGCCCGGGCCGATCTGGAAACAGTCAGAAAAGGATTGGGGGCGTATGCCGCTCTCTATCGTTATCTCGCGGGACATCCGGACGTCGTTCCCATTTTCGAGAAACCGCCATGGCAAAGCTTCGTGGATTCCCTGCGGTCGGACGTCGCGGGCCGCCAGGCCCTTCTGGCCCTGATAGGCCAAAGGGATCGTGAAGGATACTTTGCCTGGGCGGCCGAACAATACCGGTGGGGAGCGCGTTCGGATGAGGCCCGGGAACAGGCGATCGCTCAGCAGATTGTCCGGGACCAGATTGTTCCGAAGCTAAAGGCCGACCCGTCGGCGGAGCTGACCCTGCAGATCGGAGGAGCCCATTTCCGTCTGGTAGACCGGATCCGGGAGATTCTTCGGGAGGCGGGGATGGACCCCGGGATGATCTCGGTCACCTCCGGGATCAGCACGAATTATTTCTATCAAGTGCTTTCACCGTATCGGGAAATGATGATCGGGGAAGAGTCGGGCCCGATCCCGGCCGATCTGGCGGTCCGGAGCTCCGTTTTGAAGGTCATTCCGTGGGAGGCCTTGGTGAACTTCCAGCTGCATTACAGAAAGGTCAATACGGACACAGCGATTGCCGCGGCGAATCAGGTGGTCGCCCGGGTCACCGATGAGGACGTGGATGCCTTGGTCCGGGAGCTGCAGGACCATCATGCCGTTTTTTGGAAGGTTTCGGGAGGGGTGTTCCAAAAATGGTTTGAGTTGGTTGCCCAATACAGCGTTGCTTGGTTGAATGACCAAGGGAAGCTGGGCCCCGTGTTAGCCCATGTGGATGAAGAGGAGCTGAAGCAGCTCACCCGGAAACGGGTGGATCAGGCGGTCGGCTATCTGGTCACCGCCGGCGTGGAGGAGACAGCGCAGGTTGAAGACACGCTCCGTGTGCCGGTGACGGATCAACTACTGACGGGGATCCTGGCCCATTCGCCCCGTATTTTGGAACTGCAAGCGTCGCTGACCGATTCCGGCATCCAAGTGGAAGAGGTGGCGAACTATCAGGAGTCCGGCGCATTGGTAAGAGACAGGCTGGTGGAGCTGTTGATCCTGACCCCCGAAGAGGCGGAGTTGGGCGACTGGCGCGGCGGAACGGCGGTTCCCACCCTGATTCTGCCTGCCCGCTTCGCCGCCGGATTGACGGAACCGGAGCTGGCCGCGCTGGCCGCCGAAGCGAGGGGGCGCGGCGGCATCCTGCACATCAACGACATCACCCGGGAGAGCGCGGAGGGGCAGGTGCTGGTCCTTTGGATGGCCTAAAACTATCTTCGCAGGGAACGGAACAGGTCCCGCTGTTCCGGTTTCGCCACGACTCGCAGGATAAACAATCGCTCCGCCTCCCGCCGATACATAATCCGGAACCGGCCGGAAGTCAATTGCCAGAGGGGTGGCGTGAAGCTGCGAAGTTTCTTCAATTGACCCAACGGGATCTGGCCCTTGGCCAGTCGAAGGATATCGGCCTTCACCCGTTGACGCGGAGTCTGCTCGATCCGGAGCAGGTCGGCTTCCGCGTGGTGAGCGAGGATGAGCTCAAGCGGCCGGGCGTCGCCGCTCATGCTTCAGGAAATCTTCCCACGTCACCGTCCGTCCCGCTTTGAGGTCCGCCTCCGCTTCGGCGATCAGCCGGCGAAAGCGGGGACTGTATTCAAAAATCAAGTCCTCCAGTCCCTCCTCCGTCAGCGGCAGAAGAGCGGCATAGGGTTTGCCCCGCCGGGTCACCGCAATAGGCTGTCCGCGATGGACCTGCCGGAGAATTTGATTGGTGTGGTTCTTTAAATCCACGGTATTGATGAGCTTCATAGGGCCTCCTCCAATAGGGCTATTTTTATAGCTATATCAGAGTATGCCATATTCCCGGCTCCCTATCCAGCCAAAATCCTTTGACGCCGATGTTTTGCATAATATACACTATTTTTGATAAAAGGAGTTAATCGTTATGGGAATTCTTGAAGGGCTTTTCACGCGGCAGGAGCGGCTGGCGCTGGGGTTCCTCCTTGGGGCGGGACTCCTCGGGATGGGGTTCCAATTCTTCCGGCTGGACCGGCCGGCGGCCCAGGCCTATGTGCCGCGGCCGGAGGTGGCGGTCAACCGGGCCTCCGCGGCGGAACTGACGGCCCTGCCCGGCATCGGGCCGGTGCTGGCGGAGCGGATCCTGCGGGACCGGAAACTGCACGGGCGCTACCTGACGCTCAAGGATCTCTCCCGCGTGAAGGGGATGACGTCCAAAGTCCTCGAGAAGCTCAAGGGAATGCTCCGGTTCGACTGATGCGAGCGCCGATGGGGATCATCGCGCTGGCCCTCGCGGCCGGCATCGGCCTGGATTGGGGGCTGCGGCCCGGCCTGTTCTGGATCGCCGGTTTCCTGGCGGCGGCCGGGGCGGCCGCTTGGGTTCAGCGCCGGCGGGCTGGGTGGCCCAACCTTTGTTTGGTCTTTCTCTTAATAGGGGTCGGCGTGCTGCGGGCGGACTTGGACCGCCGGGAACCGCCGCCGGCTTTCGGCCCGGTCGCCATCGAAGGCACGCTGGTGAGCGATCCGAGCTTAAGCCGCGACGGCCGGACGTTCACCGCCTGGTTCCGCGCGGAATGTGGGCTGATCCAGGTCCGGTTGCCGTCCCGGGCCGGGCGATTTTTGTATGGAGAACGGTTGAGGCTGCACGGAATGCTGCGGGAGGGGCGGAAAAACCCGATGGTGCCAGGCACTCGAGTGCCTGGCACCAGGCGGTTCGATGAGAGGCGATGGCTTTGGATCCACGGCGCCTCCGGGGTGCTGAACGTGACCGGCAAGGAGGGGATCGTTCGCTTGGAAGATTGCCCGGGCGTGTGGACCCGCTACCGGCGGTGGGTGGACCGGCTGCGGCGGGCGCTGGCCAACCAGGGACGCGCGCTGCTGGCGCCGGAGGAGTCGGGCATGCTGGAGGCGCTGATGCTGGGTGAGGGCAGGGGGATCCGCCCGGAAACTTGGGAAGCGTTCCGCCGGACCGGGACGCTGCACGTGTTGGTGGTTTCCGGCTCGCATGTCGGCCTGATCGGGCTGATCAGCCTAACGTTTCTCTCGGTGATCCGGGCTCCCCGGACGGCCCGTTACCTGCTGTTGGCCGGGACATTGGTCACGTACTGCATTTTGTCCGGAACGCAGCCGCCGATCCTCCGGGCGACGCTGGTCGGGCTGCTGCTCTGCTGGGCGGGGCTGCGCGGCGTGGAGACCTCTCCCTTCAATCTGTTGGGCGCCGCCGCCGCGGCGATCCTGGCCGCGCAGCCCCGCGCGCTGGCCGATGCCGGCTGCCAGCTCTCTTTCGCCGCGGTGGCCGGCATCTTGTGGGCGGATGGAATTCTAAAATCGGTACCAGGTACCAAACAGGCAATCGGTACCTGGTACCGCGTCATTCAGGCGGCGGTGGTTTCCTGCGCCGCTTGGGCGGCGACCGCGCCTCTAATCGCTTGGCATTTCAAGATGTTCAGCCCGGTGGCTCCCCTGACCAATCTCATTGTGGTCCTCTGGGCCTCCCTGCTGATCGTCGCCGGAGCCCTTGTTTGCGTGCTGGGGCTGCTGGCCCCCTGGGCGGCCGGCTCATTTTCCGCCGCGTTCGCCGTGATGGCGCGCGGGCTCTCGGCCGGCGTCCAATGGGCCGCCGGACTGCCGGGCGTTTTTTGGTCTTGGTAAATAAGGAGTAAATGTGGTAACCTCGGATTGCTTAGGAACGCACGCCCGATGCAGGCCAACTCCAATCTCACCGAGGCCCCGATCGAGCGGCGCCGGCAACCGCGCCTGAACTTCGCCGAACCAATCCAATTCCGGCCCCTTTTAAAAGCGGATTCGTTATTCTATGGTTCCCTCGCCCGCGACCTCAGCATCAGCGGGCTCCGGATCCGGAACTTCACCCCGATGGCCAAGGGAGACCGGTTCCTACTGCTGGTGGACCTCCCCGGTTCGCGGCCGCTGATCCGGGTCGTCACCCAGGTGGCCTGGCAAGCCCAACGGCCGTTCGGCTCCGGCTATGAAACCGGCCTGCAGTTCGTCGGGATTGATCCGGACGACCGGGATTCGATCGCCGGCTTCGTGGAACGGGGTGTGGTATCATGACGCGATGCGCAAGTTTAAATTCCTCTCCGCTGCCCTCGTCCTTCTGACCGCCTCACAAGCTCACGCGGCCTGGATCTGGACGCCCCAGACACGGCGCTGGGTCAACCCGAAATACGCCGCCAAGGACACCCCCACGGCTCAAATGGACTGGGCTGTGGGGTTCTTCGAGACAAGAGATTACGACCGGGCGTCGAAAGAATTCGTCCGCCTGGTCCGCAGTTATCCCCGCTCGGATCTGGCTCCGGAAGCGCAGTACCTGGCCGGTGTCTGCTTTGAGCTCGTGAACCGGCCCGGCGCGGCCTTCACCGCCTACAAGAAAGTGGTGGAGATCTACCCTTTCAGCCAGCGGTTCAAGGACTCGATCGAGCGGGAGTTCTTGATCGCCGAGCGGTTCTTCGCGGGCAGCCGGGTGGAACTGATCGGCCCGATCAAGGTGCCGGCCCTCGACAAGGCGATCGAGATTTACGAACATGTCGTCCAGCACGCCCCCTACGGCGACTACGCGGACAAAGCCCAGATGCGTTTGGGTGAATGCTTCATCCGGGAGCGGCGCTATGAAGAAGCCAACCGGGCGTTCCAGAAAGTGGTGGACGAGTACCCCGGCTCCCCGCTCGCGGAGAAGGCCAAATTCAACGTGGCCTTCTGCGCCCGCCAGCTTTCGCTCAAGGCCAGCTACGACCAGTCGGCCACCGATGAGGCGATCGGCTGGTACGAGAAATTCATCGCCAGCCACCCCGACAGCGAGCTGTTGCCGCAGGCGCGCGAGAGCTTAAAGGCGCTGCAGACGATCAAGGCCAACGGCCTGGCGGAGGTCGCCCGCTTCTACGAGATCCAGAAGAAGCCGGCCTCCGCGGCGGTCTATTACCGGCAGATCGTCGAGAAATACCCGAGCACGGAGCCGGCCGCCGAGGCCATCGCGAAACTGCGGGAGATGGAGCAGAAAGGCGCGCTGAAGAAGGGAGTGAGCGAATGAGCGAATCAGCGAATGAGCGAAAGGGAAGGCCGTTCCCGCTCACTCGCTCACTCGCTTACTCGCTCACTCTCTTACTCGTATTCTACGCCTCCTCCTGCGGCTACACCGCCACCCGGATCCTGCCCGCCTATTACCGGACGATCTACGTGGAATCGTTCCAAAACCGGATCCCGATCGCGGAAGAGGTCGGCGAGCGGGTCGGGTTCGTGTCGAACTTCCCGGAGATCGAGGAGAGGACCACGCGGGAGGTCATCAACCGCTTCCTGTTCGACGGGAACCTTCGAGTCACCAACCAGCCGGACAAGGCGGACCTGGTGCTGACCGGCAACTTGCTGGATTTCTACCGGCAGCCGATCCGCCGCAAGGATGACGACAGCACGGTGGAGGAGTACCGGCTGAACCTGACCGCTTCGGTGGTGCTGCGGGACAAGAAAGGGAAGCTGCTGCTCGAGCAGTCCGCGCTCATCGGGGACTCCACCTATTTCGTGACCGGCCCGACCGCCAAAACCGAGAGCGCCGCGGTGAACGAGCTCGTCACCGACTTCTCCCGCCGGGTCGTGGAGTGGGTCATTGAATACTGGTGACGCCCCAGCGCCGGGTGTGGTTCTGTGCGTCGGCACGGAACGCTGGCTGCGGCAGCAGGCGGTGGAGGAGCTTAGGGAGGGCTGCGTCGCCTCCGGTTTCGAAGAGGCCGATTTCACCCGTTTCTCCGATCCAAAGACCGAGCCGCGGGCCATCCTGGAAGCGGTCCGGACCGCCCCGTTCGGCTCCCCCTTCCGGCTCGTTTTGGTGGACGGCCTGGAGGATCTCACCCCCGAATCGGTCCCCTGGCTGAAGGATTACTTAGCCCAGCCGAACCCCAAGTGCCGCGTCGTCCTCTGCGCGGACCGGTCCAGGATGCCCCGTTCCGAAAAGGTCCGGGTGGTTTCCTGCCTGCCGCTCGAGGGCCAAGCGCTGGAGGGGTGGGTGGCGCGGCGCTGCGAACGGAAAGGGAAACCGATCGAGAAGGCCGCCGCCGCTGAGCTGGTCCGGCGCATGGGGTCCGGCCTGCAGGGGCTCGACCTGGCGCTGGAGAGTTTGGTTTTGATGGCCGGCGGGGCGGCGGTCACGCGGATGGATGTGGAAGCCCTCGTGGCCCCCTCGCTGCGGCAGACCGCGTTCGAGATCCTCGACGCGGCCGCCTCCGGGCGGATGGAGGAGGCCGCGCGCGCGCTGAGGGAGGCGATGGCCCTGAACCGGCTGGGCATGGACCAGTTCCTCGGGGCGGTCGGATGGTACCTGAGGATGGGATGGAAGGCCTCGCGCGGGGGCGGCTTCAGCCGCCTTCAGCGGTGGCAGGCCGCCCGTTTCCAGGAAACGCTCGAGGAGTTGCTGCGGTCGGACGTCCGGATCAAGCAGGGCCACCCCTCTCCGGAGTGGCTGGCGGACCGGCTTTTATTGAAGCTGCGTTAGCCGAGCTTGGCGAGCTGGAGCGCCAGGCGAGACTTCTTCCTGGACGCCGTGTTGCGGTGCAGGATGCGCTTGCGGGCGGATTGATCGAGCAGCCGGGTCAGCAGCGGGTAGATCCTCTTCGCCTGGTCGGCTTGTCTTTCCTCGATGGAGCGGGTGAATTGGCGGACCAAGGTCTTGAGCTTGGATTTCGCTTCCAGATTGTGCAACCGCAGTTTCGCGTCGGCCCGCATCCTTTTCGCGGCAGAACGAATGTTCGGCATGAGGGCTGAAGTTATCATGAAACCTCCTGAAGTGTCAATCCTCCGTTCAGCGGGCGTGATAGGCCTGCTCACCGCCGCCAGCCGCGTCCTGGGGTTCGTCCGGGACTCGATCATCGCCGCCGTCTACGGCACCTCCGCCACCGCGCAGGCCTTCGTGGTGGCCTTCCGCATCCCCAACCTGCTCCGGGACTTGGCCGGCGAGGGGGCCGCCAACAGCGCCTTCGTGCCGGTCTTCAGCCGGACGCGCTCCATGGAAGGGAAAGACTCCTGGGCCGCGCTGGCCCAGGCGGTCTGGAGCCAGGTGCTGATCGGTTTCATCGTGGTCTCCGCGCTGGGGACCGTGGCGGCCCCGGCGCTGGTCACCGTCGTGGCGCCTGGTTTTAGAAATGACCCGGCCCTGTACGAGCTGACGGTCCGGCTCACCCGCGTTTTGTTCCCCTTCATCGGGCTCATCGGCATCGCTACCTTCTTCATGGGCCTCTTGAACAGCGTGCATCATTTCACTAGCCCAAGCTTGGGGCCGGTGCTGCTGAACCTCTGCATGATCAGCGGAATTTTTCTTTGGAAGCAGGACGCGATGGGGCTGGCCTGGGGTGTGGTGGCCGGAGGGGTGGCGCAGGCGGCCGTGCAGTGGCCTGCGCTTCACCGGGCCGGCATTCACCTGGGGCTCAAGTTTTCGCGCCATCCGGGCGTGGCGCGGATCCGGCAGCTGCTGGTTCCCCGGATGATCGGCACCGGCGTCTATCAGATGGGCGTGCTGGTGGACACCATCTTCGCCTCGTTCCAGTCTCTCGTGGGCCCAGGCGGCATCGCGGCCCTTTACTTCGCCAACCGGTTTCTTCAGCTGCCGATGGCGCTGTTCGGCATCTCGATGGCTCAGGCGGCGCTGCCGACGTTAGCTCAGCAGGCGGCGGAGAATGATCTGCCGGCGGTTCGCAAGACCTGCGCGCTGGCTCTGCGGTCCAGTCTCTTCGTGGCGATCCCCTCCAGCGCCGGCCTCATCTTCCTGGGGCACCCGATCATCCGGACTCTGCTGGAGCGCCATGCCTTCACGCCGGAATCCACCGCCGTGACGGTCTGGACGCTGCAGTGGTACGCGGTGGGCCTGGCTTCGATGTGCGCGGTGAAGGTGCTGGCCAACACGCTGTACGCCTTTCATGACACCTGGACGCCGGTTCGCTCGGCCGCCGTGGCGCTGGCAGCCAACGTGATCCTCAACGGGGTTCTCGTCTGGCCGATGAAGCTGGCGGGGCTGGCGCTGGCTACCTCCATCAGCTCCACCGCCAACGGGCTCCACCTGTACCTGGCGGTCCGCCGGCGGATCG
>CAYJTM010000011.1:17138-21076 GCA_964373055.1 uncultured Planctomycetia bacterium | reverse complement strand
CCCCCATCTTACCGCAAACCCGGCGCGAATCAATCTTTAGACGAAATATTCCGGCGGATCACCCGGACCGCCCGGCCGCGATGGCCGTGCCGTTCGGCAACCGCCCCCCATTCCCACGCGCGGCAAAGTTTTCCCGCCAGATCCTCCAACGACGCGGACCGGTAACGGAGCAGCCGGTCCTGGTTCAGCACGCTGTAGCGCCCGCCCTCCACAAAGACGCAGACCGTGTGGGCGTACCCCTTCTCCCCGTACAAGCTGAAGAGAAAGGACCGGACCCCCTGGCGGGCCAGCAGGTCGGCGGCCAGCGAGGCGTAATCTTCGCAGTCGCCCTGCCCGCGGGACAAGACCTCCTCGGGGGACTGCCAGTAGTCCGCCTGGCCGAACAGAGGGAGATCTTCGCGGAAGGTGAGGTGGGTGTTTAAGAAATGGGCCAGCTGTTCAGGTGTGGGATGGCTGCGGGCGACCAAATCCAACGGACTATCCGTCCGCCCCGCGCAGAGGCCGGCGGCCAACAGAAGCGGCAAAACAACTTTTCGTAGTCCGATGAGCTTTGGCAACCTGGCGGTCCCCCTTGGGATCCATGGCTTTGCGTCCCACCCTCACGGGTGGTTTGCCTTTGTCAGTCTCCTAAAATGCTTCTAAGGGTAAGTATACACTATTCCGCCCGGAGGGTTCGGGTCGTGGAGCCGTCGGAGAGGACCACTTGGGTCTTTTGGATCTCCACCACTTCCCAGCGGCCCAGAGAATCCCCCTGGCCGACCACGCGGTTGTTCACAATGGCCGTCGGGGCTTGGGGGTCCCACAGGATGCCCTGAAGCCGGATTTCCTGCTCCGCCGAATTGGGCGGGATCTCCGTGGACCGGGGGGCGTTGCGGTCGATCAGGAAAGGGCTCTCTCCCCACTCTTCATCGGCGAAGACCGCGGCGGTGTGACTCCCCACGGCCAGCAGGGCGCAGAGCGCGGACAGGAAGGCCAAGCCGGGCTTCATGAGCTGCTCCCCGCACTCAGCGCGATCTCGATGGACAGCTGGACCCGCAGCCGCGGCATTAGCTGCTCTTCGCGGTTCAAGCGCAGGGTCCGAACGATGATGACGCCCAGAGAGGGCTCTTTCCGAAATCTCCCAAGAAATTCCCCGATGGCCCGGTAATTCCCCTCCAGCTGCAGCTGGACCGGCAGCAGCGCCGGCTTACCGGGGTCGGCGGAATCCGCCTTGCCCGGGGTGATCTCCAGGATTTTGACTTGGCATTCCCGCGCCTGGACATGCAGCTCTTTGAGCAGCTCCTGCAGATCCTGCTGGCCCGGCAGCAGGCGCATCTCCCCCCTGCGGACCAGATCCGTCAGGCGGCGGGTTTCGTTCATCTCCGATTTGAGCCCGCTCCACCGGGTCCCGATCCGGCGGATCGCCATCAGCGGGGGGATATAGACCCCCCAGCAGAGCAGCAGCAGCGCCAGCCCGCCCGCGATCAGGGAGAGCTTCGGCTGGCGGCCCATCCAGCCGCGCAGCGCCACAACCCACTCGGGGAAAGGGGGCGGGATCATTTGAGGCGCGTCCCAATCTCGAACTCCGCCTCGTCCGCGGATTCCTCCATCTGCCGGCTGGACCGCAGCGCCACCCCCGTCATCGCTCCTTGCTCAAGCGCCTCCATGAAGCGGGTCAGCACCTCATCCGCCGATTGACCTTGCCTGCGGACCCGGCCGCGGAAGGTCGCCTCCCTGCCGTCCACCACCCACTCCGTCAGATAGATTTCCGCCGGGACTTGGTGGGTCAGCCGGCGAAAGATCTCGCGCCAATCCGGTTCCGCGATCCATCGCTGCTGAACCTCCGCCGCCGCATGGAGCGCCGGCACCTGAGAAGCCACCGCTTTTCGCTCCAGCTCGAACGCGGTAATCTGCTCCGCGAGGCTGTGCTGATAAATCCGCAGACCCATCCAAAGCAGAACCGCCCCCAGCACGACCCCGGTGACGGCCGCCTTCAAGGCCGCTTTCTGGATGCTGGCCCGAAGGTTTTCCTGCAGCTCTCGGGGCAAAAAGTTCATCCCTTTTCCCGCCCCGAGCGCCGCTCCGAGCGCCGCCGCCATGCTCAACTCCGCGGAAGCTGCCGCTCCCTGCAGCGCGCCCGGCGCCGTCTGGACGGCTTTGAACACCTTCGGTTGCCTGACGCGGACGCCCAAGCGCCCTTGCAGCCATTCCGCCAGCCCTTTCAGATGAGCCCCGCCGCCTACCAGAACCACTTCGCCGATGGAGGATTGCCCCCCCGACTCGGAGTAGAAGGCCAGCGACCGCTCGGCCTCCACCGCGAGCCGTTCCAGGCTTCCCCGGATCAAGGAAAAGATCTGCATGCCGGAGACTCCCCGGGCCCCGAGACCCGCCGTTTCTCCCTGAGGGATGCCGACGCTGCGCTTGACCGTTTCCGATTCCCCCTCCGTGAGGGAGACTTGGCCCTGCTCGGTCATCAAAACCCCGGTCATCTCCTTGGTCAGGCCCACACCCCCGCCGGCGATCTTCCGCGCGAAGACCACCTCCCCTTTTTCAAAGACGACGAACTCGCAGCCGCTGCCTCCCACCTCCAAAATCGCGGCCGCCTCTTGGGGGGCCGGCCGGAGCCAGGCGTTCAGCGCCTCCGTTTTCGGGATCAGGTGGGTGGGCCGCACCCCGGCCCGCCCCAGGAAAGCCAACTGTTCCCGGATCACGGCCGCCGGAAGAGCCACCGCCAGGAGCCGCTGCTTCTTGGATTCCCCCGATTCCTCCCGGCTCAGAAGCTTGCAGTCCACGACCACCTCCTCGGGCGGGACCGCCAGGAATTTCTGGAGCTCCCACTTAACGGCGTCCGCCCGTTCTTGCTCCGGCATCGGCGGCACCGAAACCACGCGGACGCAGGCAAAGGGGTCATCCACTACGCTGGCCACCTGAGCCAGGCGCGCGAGCTCCACCCCTTCCAGCAAAGAGATCAGCGCCGCTTTCCGGACCTCCTCCCCCGCTTGGGGCGGGATCTCCAGCAGGCGGGCCTGGATCAGCGTCGCCCCGGAATCCTCGACCTCCAGCAGCACCATCTTGAAGGCGGCTTGCCCCAAGTCCAGTCCCAGGATCCGCTTCGTTTTCATAATTCCAACCAATCCGGTTCTTTGTAGGCCACTTGGGATTGGGGAGAGGCATCGTCGGTCACCACGGTCCCCCGGACCGCGCGGGTGTAGGTGTTGCCGGAAGCGGTGACGGTCCCGGTGGAGGTGACCCGCCGACCGGCCACTTCTACTGTCAGTACCCGCACCCGTTTCGGGTTGCCGTTGCCATCCTCGGTGACCCGCAGCCGAAGATAATTGACGCTGGCCGCGGCAGGATTAGCGGCAACCGAAAAGGTGGTTGTGACATCCAGCGTCGCGTTGTTACTCCCTGCCGCGCCCACGTTGGTGTAAGCCACACCGTTGGAGGAAACCGCCCATTGATAATCCCGCGGCACCGTGCTTGAACTGGGCGCGATGAACCGGACCTTGTTGATCGTCAGTGTGTAGGGAAACGTGATGATCAGGTCCTGTGGACTTCCGCCGGTCGGCTCCGCGTTGGATTCCCAATAGGTGGTCGTGTTGTTCCCGTCGATAGCATTGCTGGCTGGATTTCCAGAAGAGGAGGAGGTGGCCGACGCGGTGGAGCCGTTGGCCGATAGGGCGAAATCCCACGCCGCCACCACCATCGTGTAGCTGCCGTCCCCTAAGTTCTCCGTTACACCCACGGTGGTCCAGTTTTCCCCCTGTCCGCCGCCGCCTGCGGTGGTCTTCAGGTTCCAGATCGCCCTCTGCATGCCGGCCTCCGCCAGCCAGAAAACCTTGGAGTCCAGCTCCTCCCACCCGCTGTTGCCGATGAAGAGGCCGGTGGCGTAGAGAAACCCTCCCGCCAAGCTGACCAGCAGGATCGTCAACGCCACCGTCATCAGAAGGATCGATCCC
>CAYJTM010000011.1:0-17038 GCA_964373055.1 uncultured Planctomycetia bacterium | reverse complement strand
ACCAGCGTCAGGTCCACGGTGGCGACGGAGCCGCTCACCGACAGGTCGGAGGTGGCGGGCGGGCTCACATCCCGCATCAGCAGGTTGCCGGCGCCGTACGTGAAGGTGCCGCCGATGCCGCCGGTCAGGGAGGCCTTCCGGAGCTGATAGCGGGCCTGGTTGTAGGCCGGCGGCCAGGTGTTCGCCGAATTGTAGAGATACAGGATGTAGGAATTGCTGATGCCGCTTTCCCTGACCGTGTAGCGGATCGCGTCGCTGGCGTCGTTCTGAAACGCCGTCGCCAGCCGGAGGTCCCGCAGCGCCCTCTCCAGCCCATGCTGCGACTGGCGCTGCAGCTCCATCCGGTCCTGCTGGCTCGCCCAGGCGAGCAGGATCGGGTTCATCGAGTAGGCCACCGCCGTCATGAGGACCCCCACAAGGGCGGTGGAGACAATCAATTCGACCAAAGTCACACCTCTCTGAGATTGCTTCGGACACTCCGTGTCCTCGCAATGACGGGCTTTTGGCCCGTCAATTGTTGACGACGTTGGCCACATAAGAGGTCAGGGAGGTGGAAACCTCCCCCGCCGGGGTGTCCCAATAGGTGGTCACCACCACCTGCTTGAAATCGCTGTTGGTGCCGGCCGGCTGGCTGACCGCCACCTGCCGCGAGAAACCGGTCCAGCCGGAGACGGCCGCTTTGGCCTCGCTGGCGATGGAGGCAAAGGCCGTGCCCCGCAGGTTCTCCATCCTCTCCTGCGCCAGGGCCGTCCCCTGCCCCAGCAGCTCGGTGTCGGTGGTGGCGTAGATACCCCGGGCAAACACGAATGTCGCCGCCGAGACGCTTCCCACCAGCAGGACCACCGAGACCATCAGCTCCACCAGCGTGAACCCCCGGCGGGGGGAGCGGTACTTGGAGGCGAGGCGGATGCTGCTGGTGATGTTGCGGATCTCCCGCTTCAGGTCGTTCGTCTTGACGATGAACCCGGCGGCGCCCAGCTTCTTGGCCAACCCAAACCGCTCCGTGGTGGAGAAGGAGGTCATCATGTAGACCGGCAGATGGCGGTCGGCCTGCCGGATCCGGCGCAGGACCTTCAGGCCGTCCATCCTCGGCATCAGGATGTCCAGCAGCACGACATCCGGCTTCTCCGACTTCACCTTCCGGAGGGCCTCTTCCCCGTCGGCCGCGACGACCACCTCGTGGCCGTCCTCCTCCAGACGAGCGCGGACCATCTTCAGGAAGTCCGGCTCGTCGTCCACCACCAGGATCTTCTTGCCCTTAAGCATAGCGGCTCCCTTTCCTAACCGGCCATCCGGAGCGGCTCGTCCGACTGCCGGTGCCATCGCTCCACTCTGCTGAACAGCTCCTCCGCGGTCCGGGCCCCGTCCGGAAAGACAACCACCTCGCAATGGATCTGGATCCCTTCCGGCGGTCCCTTCCGCTCCAGCGCGGCCCGAAGCAGCCGCTCGCACCGGCTCTGGACTTTCAAGGCCGCTTCCCGGTCGCAATCGGGCACCAGAAGCGCCAGCCCCCGCGGCATCCGGATTACCCGGTCTTCCCGGCGGCAGGCCTTTCTCTTGATCAGGCGCTCCAGATCTTCCATTTCGGAGAGACCCGCCGGCGCGGCCGTCATCCAGAGCAGTGAAAGTTTCGTCCCCTTGACGGTCGCCTCGTGGACTTTGTCGCCGATCAGCCCCTGGAGCGCATTCTGGGGCGAATAGGAAGGCAGCGTGAAGATGAAGCGGGTCCCCTTCTTCGGCTGCGACTCCACTTGGATGGTCCCGTGGTGAAGCTCCACCAGCCGCTTGACGATCGCCAGCCCCAAGCCGGTACCCTGGGCGCCGGCGCCCGAGACGCGGCCGAATTGCTCGAATTTCCCAAAGACGCGGGGAAGATCCTCGGTGGAGATGCCGGCGCCCGTGTCCTCCACCACGCATTCCACCTTCTCCCCGCCGGGCCGGGCGGAAAGGATGATCTGTCCGGCGTCGGTGAACTTCATCGCGTTGTCCACCAGGTTGGTCAGGATTTCCATGATCTTGTCGGGATCGGCATAGATCAGGGCTCCCTGTTCCGGGACCGAAACCTGAAAGGAAAGGCCCTTGGCCGACGCCCGGGGACCGAAGGCCCCGGCCACATGCCGGAAGAGGCCGCCCAGATCCACCCGTTCCCTGCTCAGGTGGACCCGGCCCACCTCGAGCTTGGAGATGTCGAGCAGGTCGTTGATGATGCGGGCCAGCCGGTCAATGTTCCCCTGCGCCGTCGTCAGGATCGCCTCCTGTTCCGGGTTGATCTCCCCGGGGATCCGGTCCAGCACCAAGCTGATCCCTTCTTTCGTGATGGAGAGAGGCGTCCGCATCTCGTGCGACACCGTGCTGACGAACTCGTCCTTGAGTTTTTCCAGGTGCTTGCGCTCGATGAATTGCCCGATCTGGCTGCCGACGGTGTCCATCATCCCCAGCAGCTGCTCATCCGGCTGCTGGATCTGGTCGTTGAAAAACTCCACAACGCCCAAGACCTCCTCACCCAGCCGGATCGGGAAGGCGAACGCGGCGTGCAGGCCGGCCTGCTCCGCGGCGCTGACGCGCGGGAAATCTCCATCTTTCGTGACATCCGGGATCCAAGCCGGTTTCCGGGTGTCCCAAACACGGCCGGGCAGCCCCAAACCCCGGGGGAAGGCCGCCCTTCGGGTCGCCGCTTCGAACTGGGAAACCCCGCTCGAGGGAGAGCTCCAAAACTCTTCACAGCGCAGGGCATTCGCCGCCCGGTCCATACCCCAGATCGCGCCCACCTCCCAACCGAGCGTCTCGCAGATCTGCTTCAGGATCCGGGGGGCCGCGGCGTGCAGGGTTTCCTCCTCCGCGAGGACCCGGGTCACCGCGTACTGAACGGTAATCCAGCGGCGGTCCTCTTCGAGCTGCGCGTTGCTCCGGGAGAGCTCCTGGGTCCTTTCCTGGACCAGCCGTTCCACTTTGGCCGCCCGGCGGTGGGCGAGCACAATGTGCTCCAAGGCCAGGATCGTGACCAGCAAGCAGAGCGCAAGCACCCTCCGGTCTCGGGTCACGGAGAATGCCGCGAATGAGACCCCCGCCCCCAAGGCACCTGCCAACAGAACCGAGAACCAGGCCTTCATCCCTTCCCTCCGGTTTTTAGAGGCGTTTAGAAGCCTCCGGATCCGACGTTCCCGTTGGAGACGTAGATGTCGTCGTCCGGCCCGCCGGCGGTGTCCCCCGTGTCTCCGATGGAGGTGATGTCCGCCGCTTTGTCCGGCCCGATCGATGAAATGACGTAAAACAGCCCGTTGGCCGAGCGGTCATACTGGTACTGGACCGTTCCGTTGAACGGGTCGGCCAGCGCGGCTCCCACCAGGCGCGGCCGGGTGGTCGAGGCGGTGAGCACCGACTGCCAGGTGGCGCTCCCGTCGGCGGGATAGGTCCTGCTGTTGTGGACGTAGTAGGACTCCACCGCCGCCTGCAGCGCCCGCAGCTCCGCCGCGGCCTTGGCCGTGTTGCCCTCGTCCATCATCCCCCGCAATCGGGGCAGCGCGATGCCGACCAGGATCGCGATCACCGAGATGACGATGATCAACTCCACCAGCGTGAAACCCTTCTTGTTTCCTTTCATCGGATTCCTCCTCTCTGCATCACCTTCACCAAGTCAAACATCGGCAGCAACAAGGACGCCATGATGAACGCCACTACCACCCCCATGCACACCAGCAGGACCGGTTCGATCAGCGTGGTCACCTGCTTCAGCGTGAAACCGACCTTGAGATCATAGAAATCGGCCGTCTTGTCCAGCATGACGTCGAGGCGGCCCGAATCCTCTCCGGCCTTGAGCATCTGGATCACGTCGGGACGGAACACCCGGCCGACCGACAGGGCCACAGAGATCTTCTCCCCCCGCTCCACCGCGGCGCGGGCCCGCGTCAGCTCCCGCGAAACGGCGTCATTGCCGGCCACGCCGGCCGCCGTCTCCAGGGCGCTTAAGATCGGGATGCCGCTGCCGACCATCGTCGCGAGGCACCGGGCCAGCCGCGCCACGAGCACCTGCTCGACCATCCGCCCGACGACCGGCACCCGCAGCAGCCATTCGTCCACGTGCCACCGGACAGACGGGCGGCGCAGCACCCAGCCGGCTCCCGCGATGCCGGCCAGTACCAGAAAGGCCAACCCCCACCCATGGGAGCGGATCAGGTTCCCGACGCCCGCCACGATCCTCGTGGGGGCGGGCAGCGACAGCCCGGCCCGCAGGAAAAAAACTTCGAACTGGGGGACCACGAAGGAAACGACAAAGAGGATCAGCAGCAGGCACATGATCATCAGGAAAATCGGATAGGTGAGGGCCGCTTGGACCGTTTTCCGGAGCGTGAGGTCCTTCTCGTAGAAAACCGCGAAGCGCTGCAGCACCACATCCAGCCGGCCCGACACCTCCCCCACCGACACCATTCCGGCCATCAGCTTCGGGAAGATCCGGGGGTGGTGGCCCAAGGCCTCTGAGAAGGAGCTCCCGGCTTCCACTTTTTTTGCGGCGGCTGTCAGCGCCTCCTTCAAGGGGCCGGGCCGGCATTGCTCCGCCACCGAATTCACCGAGGAGATGATCGGGATCCCCGCTTCGATCAGGTTCGCCAGCTCCACGCAGACCAGCAGGAACTCCTCCCGGGAGACCGGTGACCCCAAGCGGATGTTGCGGATCCCCCGGAGCGCCGGCGTCCCCTCTTGCATTCGGGTGACCAGGTAGCCCATCTTCTTCAGCCGGTCGGCCAAGACCACCTTGGACTCCGCCTCCAGCACCCCTTTGATGAGGCGTCCCGCTTCGTCCCGGGCCTGGTAGGTGAAGGTCGTCACGCTATTCCTCCTGGGTGACCCGAAGGATCTCATCCACGGTCGTCACCCCCTCCGCCGCCTTGCGAAACCCTTCCGTCCGCAGCGGGATCATGCCGGCCGCCCGCGCCCGCTCGTTGAGCGCCGTGGAGGAGGCCTTCGCCAGCGTCAGCCGCTGGAGCTCCCCATCCATCGTCATCAACTCAAAGAGGCCGACCCGCCCGTGGAACCCCGTCTGCCCGCACTGCCGGCAGCCCTTGCCGCGCGCCCACTTGCCCTGCCCGGTAAACCCCAGCTTGGCCGCCGCCTCGGCCTGGGACGGGTCCGGCTCCTTGCAGTCGGAGCAGACCGTCCGGATCAGCCGCTGCGCCATCACGCCGATTAAGCTGGAGGTGATCAGGAACGGCTCGATCCCCATGTCCACCAGCCGGGTGATCGCGGTGGCGGCGTCGTTGGTGTGCAGCGTGGAGAAGACCAGGTGGCCGGTCAGCGCCGACTGCACGGCAATCTCGGCGGTCTCCGAATCCCGGATCTCTCCCACCATGATCACGTCGGGGTCCTGCCGCAGGATGGACCTTAAGCCGGTGGCGAAGGTGAGGTTCACGGCCGGGTTGACCGGGATCTGCCGGACGCCGGAGAGGCGGTACTCCACCGGGTCTTCGAGCGTCACGATGTTCTTCTCCACGGCGTTGAGCATCGAGAGGGTGGCATACAGCGTGGTGGTTTTTCCCGATCCCGTCGGCCCGGTCACCAGAAGGATCCCCCAGGCCTTTTTCAGCAGCTCCCGGTAGCGGGCCAGCACCTGGGGCCCCATGCCGATCTGGTCCAGCCGGAGCGACAGGCCGCGGTGGTCCAGCAAACGCAGCACGATCGTTTCGCCGTCGATGGCCGGCATCACCGAGACGCGCACGTCCAGCTCGTGCCCTTCCATGTTGATGCGGAACCGGCCGTCCTGCGGCTTGCGGCGCTCGGCGATGTCCATCGAGGCCAGGATCTTCGTGCGGGAGAGGACCGCCGGTTCCAGGTGCTTAGGCAGCGAGGTGAATTCCCTCAGCATGCCGTCCACGCGGAACCTCACCCGGAGCGCGTCCCGCTCCGGCTCCAGGTGGATGTCCGAGGCGCGGTTGCGGACGGCGTCGGCCAGCAGCAGGTTGACCAGCTTGACTACCGGGGGGTCGGAGACGAGCCCCTGCAGGCGTTTGGGATCCATGGCCTTCCCGGGATCCAGGCCTTTCTCGTTCGACATCCCGGAGACCAGCTCCTCCAGCCGCCCATGCGCGCCATAATACTCCCCCAGCGCCTGGGAGATCTCCTCCTCGGTGGTCACCACCGCTTCGATGGTCTTCCCGGTCTTGAGTCGGATCTCGTCGAGCGCGGTCAGGTTCAGCGGATCGGCAGTCGCCACCGTCAGGGTCTCCCCTACCTTAAACAAGGGGATGACCTGGTGCTTCCGGGCCAGCGTTTCCGGGATCAGCTCCAGCACCTTCGGGTCGAGTAGGTAGGATTTGAGCTCCACGCGGGGGATCTGCAGCTCCTTGCTGAGCCATTGCGCGAGGGCCCCGGCGTCCAGGAACTTCAGCCGGACGGCCGCCTGGCGCACGGTCCCCCCCGCGCGGGCGGCTTCCGCCCTCGCCTGCGCCAGCTGCTCCGCGCTCAGCAGCCCTCCCTCCACAAGCCGGTCATCCGGCTGCTTCGCTGTCTTCACCCCGCCCCTCCGGGCTTCACATCCAGCATCCTGCGCAGCGTCTCCAACAGATGCTGCCCGTCGTAGGGTTTCCCCATCACCTGGAAATTTCCGGCCAGCTCGAACCCGTGCTTGGCGGAGGCGATCAGCGCCAGGCTTTCCTTGCTCATCACGCCGCCGGTGGAGATGGCCGTCAGGAACAACACCGGAACGGTTTGGAGCGAGGCCTCTTTGCGCATGGAGTGGTAGACCTGGAGCCCGTCGTCGCCGGGCATCTTCAAATCCAGGATGATCAGGTCCGGCTTCGCCTCCTTCGCTTTTTGGAACCCCTCCGCCCCGTCCCCCGCCTCCAAGACCTCGAAGCGGTAGGCCGACAGCCTCCGCTTCAGCAACGTTCTGGCTTCCGGTTCGTCCTCAACGATCAGGATCTTCTGCATGCTCATACCCTCGCGGCCTCCTCTTCTCCCCGAGCGCGGCGGTGGGCCAAGCCCAGCACGCCCGGCAGCGTCGTCTCCTCGCTTGGCACAAGCGCCCATCCCCAAAGCAAACCCGAAAGACCCTCCTCCGGCAGATCGGCCAGCATCTTCCGGATCCGCTGGCGCATCGCCTCCAGCCCCTCTTGCTCCAGCACCGACAGGATCAGGATCCCGCCGCTCGGGTTTTCCAGGATGCGGTCCTCGCGGGAAACCTGCTGCTTGAGCATATGAGCGATCCGGTCCATCTGGACCGCCCCCCCTGGCTGGGCCTGAAGCATCTGGACCGCCAGCACCCGCCCTTCCCGCGCCGCCTGCTCCCGCAGGACCCGGAACTCCTCGGTCAGCGCGAAGGAGGCGCTGTAGAACGGCATGCTCACGATGAAGGAAGCCCCCTTCCCCTGCGCCGACTCCACCCGGACGCTCCCGCCGTGGAGCTGCACCACCTCCTTGACGATCGTCAGCCCCAGCCCGGTCCCGCGTGTGTTCATGGAGGCGGGCACCCTTAATTGGGAAAACTTCTCGAAGAGCCGGCGCTGCTCCTTGGGCGGAATGCCGATCCCGGTGTCGGCCACCGTCAGCTCGGCGCAGCGCCCGCGGGCTTTGAGCCGCACGGTGATCGTCCCATCGGAAGGGGTGAATTTGACGGCGTTGGTGATCAGGTTCTCCACCACCTGGGCAAGGCGGTTCCGGTCGGCGTAGACCGGAGAGACCGGGTCCAGCTCCAGCTTCAGCTTGCGCGGGGAAACCAGCAGCGTGTAGCGGGATTGCACGTCCCGCACCACCTCAGCCGGGTCAAGCGGCTCCCTCTGCAGCGCCAGCCGGCCGGCCTCGATGCGGGAGAGGTCCAGCAGCTCGGTCACCAGCTTAAGCATCCGTTCTCCCTGGGCCCGGATGAGTCGGGCCAATTGCTCCTGGTCCGAGGACAGCGTCCCCGCCAGCCCGTCCAGCAGCTGCTGGGCCGCCTCGTTGATGAGGGCCAGCGGCGTGCGGACTTCGTGGCTGACCTGCGCGACCGTTTCCGAGGTGGCCTTGGCCTGCCGGCGCAATCTCTGCGTGATCGCCTCCGCTTCCCGGAGCTGCGTGGTCTGCGAGATCACGCGGGCCAAGCGATCCAGGAAACGCTTCGCGGCGGCCGTCTGCGTCCAGCGGAACCGGCGCGTCGGATTAAAGCTTGAAAGATTGACCACCCCCACGCTGCGCCCTTCAACGACCAGCGGAAGGCAGCAGATTGCCTTGACCGGCCGGAAATGCCGGTTGGGCTGGGACGGGGGCATGAAGCGGGGCTCGCGCGAGACATCCACCGAGCAGAAGGCCTTTTGCGAACGGGCAACCCATCCGCACAGCCCCTCACCCATCCGGAACTTCAAGCCCCCCTTTTTGGCGAGCTTCACCCGGGAGCCGTGCGCCCAGCGGACCACCAGCTGCTCGGTGTCGCTGTCGAGCACCATGATGGAGCAGCGGTCCGCCCCGGTGAGCTCCAGCAGCGCCTGGCAGCAGCCCTCCATCAACGGCTCCAGATCCAGCTGCGCCTCCAGGCGATGGAGCCAGTTTTCGACGGTCCCTTTAGCGGCCATTGTGCCCATTCCCTAAATGGGCGCGAACCCGCTCCAGCAGGCTGTCGGCTCGGACCGGCTTCACCACCCAGCCGTCCGCCCCGCACTCCACGGCCAGAGCCCAGTCCTCCGCGTTGGCTCGGGCCGTCACCACGATGATCGGGATCTTCCGGTACCGCTCATCCGACTTGAGCAGCTTCAATACCCGGTAGCCGTCCAGCGTGGGGAGCATCAGGTCCAGCAGGATGAGGCCCGGCATCTCGGCCCGCGCCGTCTCCACGGCGGCGATGCCGTCCAGCGCCGTCAGCACCTCATAGCCGCAGGCCTCCAGGCTCTCCTTCAGGGAATTCACCACTTCAGGCTCGTCATCCACGACGAGTATCTTGCGGGATTCACTCACAGCGGCACCTTTCCGGCGGCCGCCAACAGCTCCTGAATCTTGGCGAGCAGCGTCTTCGCCTCAAACGGCTTGGTCAAGTAGGCGTCCGCCCCGCACTCGGTGGCCAGTGTCACGTCCTCCACCTGCGCCCGGGCCGTGAAGATCAGGATCGGCAAGGCGCGGGTCTTCTCGTCGAACTTCAGCAGCCGGCAGACCTTGTAGCCGTCGAGTTTCGGGAGCATCAGGTCCAGGATCATCAGGTCGGGCTGCGCTTTCCGCACCTTCTCCAGCGCTTCCTGGCCGTCGTAAGCGGTGGAAACCTCGTAGCCGGCCGCCTTCAGCCGGACCGAGACCATCTGGACCAGATCCGGCTCATCGTCCACCAGCAGCAAATGGATCTTCTGTTCCTCCATAAGGCGCCTCCTAAGGCCCTTTAAGCCCAAGCTTCCGGTTCTCCGCCTCCAGCCGAGCTACCTGGGCGCGGTCCACCATCCAGTCCTCCAGGGCGCTGCGATGGAACCGCCAGCGCCCCCCCACCTTGAACCCGGGCAGCTTCCCATCCTTGACGAGCCGGTAAACGGTCATCGCGTGGAGCTGGAGGAGATTGGCAACCTCCATAACATTGAGCAGTTCAGGCGACATTTATGGTTTAATCCAAATTAAGCATTCTTTGTTGATCCTCATTTCTATTCACCATGCTTAAGCATGCCTGATCGGGATGGCAAAATGCAAGGGGGAGCATATAAATTTAATGGGGTGTAAACTCTGTTAAAACGAGGATTTCGGGCGCTGGAGCCGGATCAGAACCGTGAGGAGGACCGCCAGGATCAGAAAGCCGGCCGGCGTGGGGCCCCAGAGGCCGGCGAAAAGGGTTTTCGCGGAGGCGATGAGGGTGGCGCTCCAGAGGAAGACCAGGAACAGACGGCGAAGGTGCCGCGGCATCCAGGAGGTGACAAACAGCCGGCCCCGGCGGATCTCCAGCCAGCCCCAGACCACGAAGGAGAGGAGGCCAAGGAGGAGCGCTCCCCAGGCGAGACTGCCGGCCGCGACCGGAAGCAGCGTCCGCTCCGAAATCCAATAGTCCAGGTTATTGGCGAGGAGCCAGGCGGGGAGCAGCCAGAGGAGCCAGGCGGAAGCGATCCATCTCTCCCAGGGGCGGACCGGACGGGGCAAGCGCCAGGAACTCTCCAGGGAGAGGGCCGCTAACCCTAAGCTGAATCCCCCGCAGAGCCCGATCAGATGCTCCGACGTTTTCCACCAGTCCAGCGGGATGCCGGTAGCTTGTCCCACCCCTTGGACCCAGGCCGCCAGCGGGAACCCGATCCCAAAGCCGGCGGCCCCGGCCAGCGCCATCTTCAACACGACCGTGTCTTTCCGGAGTCCGATGTAGGCCAGCAGGAGGATCCAGACACCCAGCAGGATCCCTACCATCATCTCGCGCGTGCGCAGATCATCCGGCCCGCTCATGCTGCCCCAGAGCATCCGGTCCACCAACAGCCAAACAAGAAACAGGCCCAGCGCGATGGAGACCCGCTCCACCCGCCGGTATTTTGGAAGAGACAATCCCAACCCCAGCCCCAGGCCCCCCAAACCGCCCCAGACGATCCCGACGAAGGCAAGCGCCCCGACTGCTTCCAGGGAACCCCGGAAGGCCGCGCCGACGAAACGCCCGTAGCTCAAGGCCCCGCCCATGGCAAAGCCGAGCGAACCAAGCACCGCGGACCCGACCCAGGCGGGGCCCCCGGTGACCGCTCCGATGGCCAAGCCGATCATCGCCCCCGCCACCGCCCCGCCCCGCTCGTGGCCGTGCTGGCCCCGCAGGCCCCAGGCGAGGGCGCCGGCCAGCATGAGGGTCGCCAGCTCTTTCCAGCGGAAGGAGATCTTGCCCATTGGTTCACACCCTAGCAGAGAGCCACCCGAGAGGTCAATGGATTCTCTTTGACGACCCTCGCCCAAAATGGTATCGTGAGTTCATGCCAACCCGCTGGAAAAAAGACAGCATCGTCGCGTTCGCCCTGATGCATGTGGCGGCTGTAGCGGCTTTTTTCTTCTTTAACTGGAAGGCCTTCTGGCTCTTCGTCGTCATGCAGTGGCTGACCGGCGGGCTGGGCGTCTGCCTTTGCTATCACCGCCTGCTCACGCACCGCTCGTTCCAAGTCCCCAAGCCTCTGGAGTACCTGCTTGCCCTATTCAGCTGTTTGGCCTGGCAGAACGGTCCCATCAAGTGGGTGGCCATCCACCGAATCCATCACGCCCGGTCGGATGAACCCGGCGATCCGCACAGCCCTAACCGCGGGTTCTGGTGGGCGCACATGGGCTGGCTGCTGGCCTTCAAGGATGATCTGGACAATTACGAGAAGTACAAGGAGTTCGCCCCCGACTTGGCCCGGGACCCGGTCTACCGGTTCCTGGACCGGACGTTCGGTTTTTACCAATTCCCGCTGGCCGTCCTTTTTTATTTCTGGGGCGGTTGGCCGTTTGTTTTCTGGGGCGTCCTCTTCCGCACCGTCTTCATGTGGCACGCCACCTGGCTTGTGAATTCCGCCGCGCACACCTGGGGCTACAGGACCTGGGCCATCGGCGACTTGTCCACGAATAACTGGTGGGTGGCGCTCGTCACCTATGGCGAGGGCTGGCACAATAACCATCACGCCTTCCCCAAATCGGCCGCGCACGGCCTGAAATGGTGGGAGATGGACCTGACGTACCTCACCATCCGGTTCCTCTCCACCCTGCAGTTGGCATGGGACATCCACCTGCCCACGCTCCAACAGAGGGAACGCCTGATCCGCCAGCGGCAGCCCGAGGCCGTCGCCGCGTAGGCAGAAGAATCCTCACCTCGGCGTCCGCCGGGGATCCTCCAGCAGCTCTTCGATTTCCCGGTCCTTTGCCCCGAATTCCTTCGCCACCAAAACGAACTGGGCGCAATCCTCATACCGCTCCCTTCGCAGGGCTTCTCTCAGGTACAGAAGCGCCGTCAGCTTGACGGGGTCCTTCTGGACCCTCAGCAAGGTCGGCGCCCTCGCGTTTTCGGCAACTTTTGGCATCTTCGTTTCCTCCTGTGAAATAAAAAAACCCATGATCTCTTTGATCATGGGCTTGAAAGTTTTTGGGTTCCCGACTGCTACTTGCTCTCTATCATCCCTCCAGTTCCCCAAGCCCATGACCCGGCCATGATGGCCGTGCAGCGGTAGAAGGCGTGCGAACAGACCGCGGCCTTCTTCAGCCACCGCGCGTCAACGGCGGGGGCCGGGGTCATTAGCTTTCGGGATACGTCGGAGAACTGTTTCATCGTCTTACAACCCATTATTATGCCACCGGTGGAGCCGCCTGTCAACCCGGCTTCAGGGCTGCTCGTCGGGCGGGTGCCCTTGGTGGCCGAGGAAACACTCCGGGCAGGCGTAGAGGATCTGGCCCTCTTCCTCCACAATCTGCAGCAGCGTGTCATCCACGGCCTTGCCGCAGACGTCGCACGCGATCTTCACCCCTGCTCGAACTCCACCAACTCGATCACCGTTTCCGGTGAGCCGGGCCCGCCGACCGGGCCCTGGTAGCGGACCCAGTAGTTCGGCGGGTCGGTCCGGCACCAGAGGACCATCCGGGGCGCCAGCGCCTTCAAGGGCCCCGGCAGCTGCGGGACCAGGATGATCCGGTAGCAGGAAAATCTCCCCGCCGGCGTGGTCACCATCTCGGTCCCCTGGATCTGCGCCTTGATCCGGAACTGGCGCCTGGGGGAGAGCACCAGCGTGAACTCGGAGGCCGGCTGGTTCTTATTCACCGCCTCCTGAAACGGCAGGGTCCTGACCCAATGGAACAGCATCTCATCCGGGATGCTCTGGGAGGTCCACGGCAGCACCGCGCTTTGGGGTTTTCTTCCGGTCTCGGCGTCCCGGTACGAGATCCGCTTTAAGGCGGGATCCACTTCGAAGTCCATCTCGCTGACCGGCCGGCCGGCTTGAGTCCACCGGGAACCGACCACCGACTGCACCCGCATCGCCGGCTGAACAGGCCCTTCCTCGAAACGGAGCCTCTTCTTCCAGACGAGCGTCTCCTTCGCGCGCCAAGGAGTGCCCTGTCCTTGCTCCTGAATCTCCACCTGGGACCGCCCCCGTTCCTTGGTCACCTTGGTTTCCCAGTCGACCCGCCAGAGCAGCTTCCCGGTGGAGGCGATCTTCGCCTGATAGGAGCCCCGTTCCCGCTCGTTCGGCCATTGGCTTTCCCTGTTCTGGGTGTGGGCGCGGAGAATCCCCGCTGAGGAAACGAGGATTAATCCCGGCAAAAGGAATCCTGTTAATCGAAAGAAGGCGCGGTTCACTTCCCTATTGTAACACCCTTCGCCAGGAGCCGCCCGATTCCCTCTCGGAAACGGGCGGGAGCAAGCAGCAGGCTCACGACGGCGATCCCCGGCCGTTCAAAGTCATAAAAATAGCCGGGGTGCGCCAGCACCCGTTCCCGCTCGAGCAGCTCCAGCGCCCAGGATTCCTCATCCCGGATGCCCGGCAGTTCCAGCACGCCGTTCCACCCGCCGTCGGCCGGCAGCAGCTTTTTCATCCAATCCCGGTTGGCCTGGATCCTTTCCCGGATCTGCCGCTGAATGGCGGGAGCGAAACCGGCCCAGCGCGGGAAGGCGGCCTGAACGGGGGTGTTCACGGAGAGAGAGGTGTCGGCAATCACCTCCAGCCGGTCCAGCGCCCCGGAAACCTGGGAATCCGGCCCGGCGCAGGCGATCCAGGAGAGCTTCATCTGGGGTAATCCCATCCATTTGGACAGCCCGCCCAGCGCGAAGGTCAATGGCCCTTCCCCAGACAGCAGCGTCGCCGGGACCGGGCCGGCACCCGGATGCAGGTATTCGGCGAAAACCTCGTCGCAGATCAGCGCGGCGCCCCGGCGCGCGCAGAGAGCGGCTACCTTATCCCGTTCCTCGGAGGTCAAGCAAGAGCCGGTCGGGTTATTCGGATGAACGAGGATAAGGGCCCGGGTCCGGGCGGTCATCGCCTCCTCGAGCTCCTTTAAGCCCACGCGCCAACGCCCATCCTTCTCGAGATGCAATGGATAGGAAACGGTTTCCAGATCGTTCAATCCGGCCAGGTAGCCGAACAGAGGATAGCTCGGGCGGGGCACCAGGATCTGTTCCCACGGATCGGCCAACAGCCGGAACAGCATGGAGTAGGCCTCGCTGGTGCTGGCAGTAAGGAATATCCGGTTCGGATCCACCGCCGCCCCTTTCGCGGTGTAAATGGAGGCGACCGTCTTTCGGGCCGGCAGCAGGCCGCGCGGGTCCGGTTCATAGAGAAGGCCGCGCGGATCGGCCAGCTCCTTGAGTAAGCCGTCGGGATACTGCAGGCCGACGCGGGTGGGGTTGGATTCGGTGAGATCAATGATCTCCTCGCCGCGCTTGCGCATCTCGGCCAGCTTCTCCGAGAGCTTGTTGGGCTTCAAATCCCACTCGGTCCTTCTCGCGAACATGAAGCCATCTTACCGTATACTAGCCACTATGAAGGTATTGACACTCAATATGTGGGGGGCGTATGGCCCGCCGGAGAGGCGGCCGGTGCTTCGGGAGGCGATCCTCAAAACGGAGGCCGACCTCCTGCTGCTCCAAGAAGCCAACCTCCCGGACAACTTCCTGGAGTCCCTTCCCTACCCGGCTCGATTTCATTTCCCGGAAGCCGGCCTGGCGGTTTTAAGCCGGTTCCCGGCGCGGGAGGAGAAGCGGCTCACCTACACGGTGGTTTCCCCGCTGGAGCCGCATCTGCGGGGGGCGCTGTTTGCCCGGCTGGAGATTGACGGGAAAAATCTCTGGGTCGGCACCACCCACTTGGCTTGGAAGGCGGATGATGGCGCCACACGTCTGGCCCAGGCGGAGGAGCTGCTGACTTTCGCCGCGTCACTGCCGGACCCGGTCTTGATCAGCGGGGATTTCAACGCGGTTTCATCCGACCCGCCGATCCAGCGGATGATTTCAAGCGGGTTTACCGATCTGCACGCGGGAGGCGAGATCACCTGGGACAACCAAAACCCCTTCATTCAATCCCATTCGGCCCAGTTCCCCGACCGGCGGATTGATTACCTCTTCCTGCGGGGGCAGCTCCCGCCGATCCGATGCGAAGTGGCCTGCCGGGAGCGAGGGGCCGGAGGGCTCCACCCCTCAGACCATTACGGGGTTTTGGCTCTCTTCCAGCGGTAGATCGCCAGGCCGATCGCGATACCGGCCACATCGGCGATGAAATCCCACGCGCTCACGTGGCGGGCCGGCACGAACCCCTGAAACATCTCATCCAACCCCCCGATCATCGCGCCGGCCGCGAACGCCGCCGGCAACTGGGAACGGCTGAAAGCCCGCAGCAGCAGGACACCCAGCGGCGTGTATTCCCCGAGGTGAATGAGCTTGTCGGCGCCGGGCCAGCGCAAGAGGGGCGGCGGGACGCGCGGCGCGGAAGAGAGCCAGAAGATGAAGCATGTGTAGGCGATGACCGGCAGCCAGAGCGAAACAAACCGTCTCATGGTTCACCCCATACGACCATACGACCATACGACCATACGACCATACGACCATACGACGCCTTTTATCTTCGCTCGATCAAGGCTGAGCCGGCCAGACCGCCGGCGGTGCAGATGCCGAGGAGGGCACGGCGGCCCTTCGTCTCCTGCAGAAAGGCGATCGCCTGGTTGAGCATCCGGGCGCCGGTCGCGCCGAACGGGTGCCCGTAGGCGATGGAGGAGCCCCACGGATTCAAGCGGGTTTCATCGAGCCGGCCTGCGTCATACGAAGATCCGTATTTTTCCGCGCGGTATTTGGGATCATTCACGGCGTCCACGTTGCAGAGGATCTGCCCCGCGAAGGCCTCGTGGACCTCGATGTAATCCAGACCGTCCCACCGGAGCCGGTTACGCTCCAGAATCCGCAGCATCGCCTTGCCGGGCCCCATCAGCAGTCCGTCCTTGGGCTCGACACCGACGAACTCGAAGTCCGTGAGGTGCGCGTCCGGAGGCACCTGGGATTCCAGCGCCGGGGAGACGCAGAAGAGGGCGGCCGCCCCATCGGTGAAGGGACTGGCGTTGCCGGCCGTGATTGTTCCGGCCGGCGACCGGTCAAACACGGGCGGCAGCCCCTTCAGCGCCTCCATCGAAGTATCTTCCCGGATCAAGGTGTCTTTCGCCGTCCCCTCCACCGGGATCAGCTGCGGGGCGATCTTCGCGCGGGCCGCGGCGGCGTTCCGGTGGGATTGGAGAGCGAACCGGTCCTGCCGTTCCCGGGTGATCTTGAACTCCTTCACCATCAGCTCGCAGTGCTCCCCCATGGTGAGCCCCGTGGAGTATTCCTTGGCGGAGGGCGGGACCGGCAGGAATTTCCCCGGAGGGGTCTTAAGGAAAGCGGCGATCTTTTTACCGATGGGCCCCTTGCTCGCCATCAACTTGAAGAAGGCGGCCGCCTCGTCGGTCAGCACCGGACGGGCCGCCGAAAAGGATTCCACCCCTCCCACGAGGGTCACCGACGGATCCTCCGGGAAGGCCTGGTAAAAGGAGACGGCGTTGGCAGCTGCCTGCAGCGAGGTGGCGCAGGCGCGTGAAACGCTGTACGCCTCCACCCGGTTGTCCAGCCGGGAACCGAGCACCGCTTCCCGTCCGATCGAATAGATGTTCGGATCCTGGACCACCATTCCCCATACCACATGCTGGATCCGGTCCTCAGGAACCACCCGTTTTTCGAGGATGCCGTCCACCAACCGGACGGAAAGATCCACGGCGTTCAAACGGGCGAACTCCTTGCCCATTTTCACGAACGGCGTCCGGTATCCCCTCTTCAGCCCGATCGGGGTCATCGTTTCACCTGTGTGTTCGGTTCCATTCGACGGCCGCGGCGACCGCCTCGGAGAGCAGCCGCTGCTGCGCATTCGGGTCGAATCCCCGGACTAGCGGTTCCAAATGTTTCCGGAATTCTTTTTCTTCCTGTCCGGGTGGCGGCAGCTTCTTCTCCGCCGCGAGGCGCCGCGCGAGGGACCGTCCGTTGCGCCGGCTCATCCAGAGGAGAAAGCGAAGGATCAGAGAAGCTCCTCCAGCTTCTTCGCCAGCCCGTCCACCTCGGCCAGAATCTTCTTCGGCACCAGCTCGCCGCCGGAGAGCTGCCGGCGCAGCGATTTAAGGG
>CAYJTM010000010.1:0-22117 GCA_964373055.1 uncultured Planctomycetia bacterium | reverse complement strand
CGACTGAGCGAGAGCGAAGGAGCGTAGGGCGCCAAGTCCCTCCACCCGCTCCAGTTTGCAGGCACGATAACCAGTCGAGGAGGAGCAGTGAAGATCACCGATTTTCTGCGGGAAAAGGCCATCAACGTTGAGCTTCAGGCCAAGGACAAGGAAGGGGTCATCCGGGAGATGGTGCAGCTGCTGGTCAAGGCCGGGGAGATCAAGCCGGCCGACGAAGAAAGAATAGTCCCCGTGCTGCTGGCCCGGGAGGCGCTTGGGAGTACCGGCATCGGCCAGGGGGTCGGCATCCCGCACGGAAAGTCCAACGTCGTGCGCCAGCTCGTCGGCGCGTTCGGCGTTTCGCGGCGGGGCGTGAACTTCGATTCGCTGGACGGGGAGACGGCCCAGATCTTCTTCCTGCTGCTGGCCCCGGAGGACTCCGCCGGGCCGCACCTGAAAGCGCTGGCCCGCATCTCCCGGCTGCTGAAGGATAAGTATTTCCGCGACAGCCTGAAGGAGGCCAAGGACGAGAAGCAGGTGGTTCGGATCATCCAGCAGGAAGACCAGAAGAGCTTGTGAATGACCCCGCCCCTCCGTTTTCTCTGCCGCCAGCGAGCGGCACAAACAGAGCATGGCGGCAGCGATGCCGGGCATTTGCCCGGCATCGGGAAAATGCTGAGGCGTTTTCATGAAAACGGAGGGGCGGGGTGAACTGGATCACCCGACAATTGCAGCAGCTTCAGCGCGAAAGCCGGAAACGGCGCATCTCTTGCTGGATGCCGCCGCCTAAAACCGCCGCTCCCTCGGAGCGGGTCCTGCTCCGGTCCAAGGAGCTGACGCTGCTGCTGGATTCCCGGCAGGGAGGCCGGCTGCTGGAGCTCAGCGACCGGCGGGCCCAGCGGAACCTGCTGCATTCCGGCTGGACGGACCACCTGTTCGCCCCGGCGGCCACCGTCAAGGAGTTTTCGCGGGGGGGCGTCCGGGAATTGACGAATTTGGGCGGCGCGTACGATGCCCGGGTGCGGGAAGGGAAGAGCTCGGTGCTGGCGGTGCTGGAAAGAGCCACCCCGGTTCTCAAGGCCAGGAAAACGGCCGCCCTTTCCTCCCGCGGCCGAAGCGTGGTTTTCACGCACCGGCTCACCAACACCTCCGGCCGCCCAATGAAATTCCTGTTCGCCAGCGAGGTGACCTTCAACCTGAAGGACGCGCACGTCAACCGCCTGGGGGAAGCCCCGGGGGTGCGGCGGTTCGCGGTGCTGGACCCGGCGGCCCGGCTGCAGGTTTCCCTGGCCTTCAGCCGGCCGGCGCGGCTGTGGCACTTCCCGTTGGAAACCGGCACCGGCGCGCGGCGGGTTTACCGAGGGGTGAAGCTGGCCGGCGTCTGGCCGGTCTCGCTGCCCGCGCGGGGTTCATGGGATCTTAAATGGAAATTGAGCGTGGAGGACCCCGGTGGCTGGCGCTCCGCTTAAAAAACGGCTGCGCATCCGTAGCCGGCAGGGGCTGCACGCCCGGCCGGCCGCTCTGTTCGTGCAGGTTGCCAACCGGTTCAAGGCCACCATCCGGGTGCGCAAGGGGCGCCGGGAGGTGGACGGCAAGTCCATCATGGGGCTGCTCACGCTGGCGGCGTCCCGCGGCTCCACGATCCAGGTGACCGCCAAAGGAGCCGACGCCCAAGAGGCGATCCACGCGCTGGAGCAGCTGATCTGCAAGACCGAGCCGCCGGCCGTGATCACGATCCTGAGACACTCCCCGTCTCATGGCGCGCCGCCGCACCACTCCTAGGGCCGAATCCTCCTCCGGCGCCGGCGCGGCGGGGGACCGGAAACCCTTCGAGCTGAAGGGAGTCCCCGCTTCGCCCGGCGTCGCGATTGGCCGCGCCTTCCTGCTCGACAGCGAGGAAGTCTCCATCCCCAAGCAGGCGGTCCCCGCCGCCGCCGTCCCGCAGGAGATCACCCGCTTCAAGGAGGCGCTCGCCCAGACCCGCAAGGAGATCGAGGGGATCCAGGCCAAGATCTCCAAGGAGCTGGGGCTCGAGCACGCCGAGATCTTCAACGCCCATCTCATGTTCCTCGAGGACCGGGTCTTCATTAATGAGGTGATCGGCCGCCTGAAGGAGACCGAAGTCAACGTGGAGCACGTCTTCTCAGAGGTGCTGCGCAAGTACGTGCAGGCCTTCTCCAAGGTGGAAGACGAGTACATGCGCGACCGGGCCAGCGACGTGGAGGACGTCGGCCGGCGCGTCCTGCGGAATCTCACCGGTTTCAAGCGCCGCTCACTGGCGGACCTCACGCAGCCGGTGGTGGTGGTGGCCTACGACCTCTCCCCCTCCGACACCGCGACGATGCACCGGCAGCACGTGATCGGTTTCATCACCGACATCGGCGGCCGCACCTCCCACACGGCGATCATGGCCAAGTCGCTCGAGATCCCGGCCGTGGTGGGCTTGGAGGGGGCCACGCAGCGGGTCTACCCGGACGACCAGCTCATCGTCGATGGCACCAGCGGCAAGGTGATCGTCAACCCCGACGCCGACACGCTGAAGCACTACGAGGGCCTCAAGAGGAAACTGGAGACCCTGGACCGGGAGCTGCTGCGGGTCAAGGACCTGCCGGCCGAGACGCCCGACGGGCACCGAGTGAATCTGCTGGCCAACATTGAGTTTCCGGAGGAGATCCCCTCGGTGATCGCGCACGGCGCCGAGGGGATCGGCCTCTACCGCACCGAGTTCTTTTACTTGAACCGCAACGACCTGCCGACCGAGGAGGAGCAGTTCGAGGCCTACCGGCACGTGGCCAAGGCGATGGCGCCGCAGCCGGTGATCATCCGCACGATCGACCTCGGCGGCGACAAGTTCATGTCGGAGCTTAAAGTGCCCCGCGAGATGAACCCGTTCCTCGGCTGGCGGGCGATCCGCTTCTGCCTGGCCCGTCCGGACATCTTCAAGGTGCAGCTGCGGGCGATCTTGCGGGCCTCGGTCTTCGGCAAGTTCCGCATGATGTACCCGATGATCTCGGGGCTCGAGGAGCTGGAGGCGGCCAACAAGATCCTCGAAGAAATGAAGGAGGAGCTGCGGCGGGAGGGGAAGGAATTCGATCCCGGCATGGAAGTGGGCGCTATGATTGAAGTGCCCTCGGCCGCGCTGATCATGGACCTGCTGGCCAAGCACGTCAAATTCTTCTCGATCGGGACGAACGACCTGATCCAGTACTCGCTGGCGGTGGACCGGGTGAACGAGAAGATCGCTTACCTGTACGAGCCGGCCCACCCGGCGGTCTTGCGGCTGATCCGGCATATCATCCAGGTGGCGCATGAGAACCACCTGTGGGTCAGCATGTGCGGCGAGATGGCCGGAGAGCCGGCGCTAGCACTCTTGCTGCTGGGCATGGGGCTGGACAGCTTCTCCACCAGCCCCGCGAACGTGCCGAAGATCAAGCAGGTGATCCGGTCGGTCCCGACCTTCAAGGCGAAGGAGGTCGTTAAGGAGGTGTTCCGCCTGTCGACCGGGAAAGAGGTGGAGAGTTACGCCCGCGCCCGGCTGTGCGAACTAATCCCTGAGCTATGCGAAACCTAGACAAGAGCAACATGCTGGGCCGCGTGTCGGCCCTGGCCGACCAGTGCGCTTCAGGGTGGGAATGGGGCTTGGGCTGGCGGGTGCCGGCCTCCTTTTTCTCGGCGCGGCAGCTGCTGGTGCTGGGGATGGGCGGCTCAGCCATCGGCGCCGACTTGGTTTCCGGGATCGCCGGCGGCGGCTTAAAGAAGCCGCTGTGGGTCAACCGGACCTACGACCTGCCTGGCTGGGTGGACAAGGATACGGCGGTCCTGGTCTGCAGCTATTCCGGCAACACCGAGGAGACTCTCTCCGCCGCCGCGCAGGCGGCCCGGCGCACGGCTAAGATCGCGGCGATCACCTCCGGAGGCCGGCTCGCCGACTGGGCGAAGAGCCGCCGCTTTCCTCTATTGCGCATCCCGCAAGGGCTGCCGCCACGCTCGGCGGTCGGCTACATGACCTTCGTCCCGCTGGGGATGATGGCTCGGGGCGGGTGGGTCTCCCGGTCGGCGCTCGGGGTCGAGCAGGCCTGCGCGGGCCTCAGCCGCTACCTCCGGACCGCGGCTGTTCCCGCCAAAAAACTGGCCGCGAAGATGGTCAATCGGCTGCCGGTCCTCTACGGCGCCGCGGGCGGCTGGGAGGGGATCACCTACCGCTGGCGCACGCAGCTGGAGGAGAACTCCAAGACGCTGGCCTTCCACCACATCTTCCCGGAATCGACGCACAACGAGATCTCGGGCTGGGTCCAGCCGAAAGGGCTGATGCGCCACACGGTGGCCCTTTTCCTCACCGACTTAGGCATGCACCCCAGGATCCTGCGCCGCATGGAGTTCACGCGCCGGATCGTCGTCAGCCAGGGGGCGAAAGCCGAAATGGTCTCGGTCTCCGGCCCCACGGTGCTGGAGCGGATGCTCCGGCTGGTGGCGCTGGGGGACCTCGCCAGCGTCTACCTCGCCTTCCTCTATAGGAGCGACCCCACCCCCGTGGAGAGAGTAGAGGCACTCAAACAGTTTATGGGGAAATAAATAACATGTCATTGCGAGGAACGAAGTGACGAAGCAATCCCGATTTGAAAACGAGATTGCTTCGCTCCCGTTGGTCGCTCGCAATGACGGCCTCCTATGATCGCGATTGTCCTCGCGGCTGGATACGGCACCCGGCTCTATCCCCTCACGGAAAATACGCCCAAGGCCCTGCTGCCGGTCGGCGACCGGACGATCCTCGGCCACCTGGAGAAAAAGCTGGCCGCGCCGGAGATCGGGATCCGGCAGGTGATCCTCGTGTCGAACCACCGGTTTTCCGACAAGTTCCAGGAGTGGGTGAGGCAGCCGGGGCACTCCCTCCTCTGGACCGTGCTGGACGACGGCTCCACCTCGGACGAAAACCGGCTGGGCTCGATGGGGGACCTGGCCTTCGCGATCAAGGAAGGCAAGGTGGAGGAGGATCTGTTGGTCCTGGGGAGCGACAACCTGTTCGAGGACAATCTGGCCAGTCTGGTGACGTTCGCCCGGAAGAAGGGCGCCTCCACGCTGGGGGCAGTCGAGTTGCCGGACCGGAAGCTGGCGTCGCAGTACGGCGTCCTGAGCACGGACGGGCAAGACCGGATCACCCGGTTCTCGGAGAAGCCGGCCCAGCCGGACTCGTCGCTGGTCTCGATGGCGGTCTACTTTTTCCCTCGAAAGCATGTGGGGGTGGTGCTAGAATACGTTTCTTCCCAGACGGCCACCGACAAGCTGGGCTCTTTCATCTCTTGGTTGGTCACCCGCGAGCCGGTTTACGCGTACCGGTTTCATGGGAGCTGGTTTGACATCGGCGACATCGCCTCGTACAAGAACGCACAGGAGACCTTTCGATCATGAGCGGACATTCGAAGTACCTCTTCACCTCGGAATCGGTGACGGAGGGGCACCCCGACAAGCTTTGCGACCAGATCTCGGACGCTGTTCTCGACGCCATCTATGACAAGGACCCGCAGGGGCGGGTCGCCTGTGAGACGCTCGTGACCACCGGCCTGGTGATTGTGGCCGGCGAAATCACCACCACCTCCTATGTGGACGTGCCCCGTGTGGCGCGGGAGGTCATCCGCGACATCGGCTACTACGACCATGAAGAGGTCGGTTTCAACTACCGCACCTGCGGCGTGGTCACCGCCATCCAGGAGCAGTCCCCCGACATCGCCCTGGGCGTGGACATCGGCGGGGCCGGAGACCAGGGGATGATGTTCGGCTACGCTTCCAACGAGACGCCGGAGCTGATGCCGATGCCGATCATGCTGGCGCACCGGCTGGTCCGGCGGCTGGCCGAGGTCCGGAAGAACAAAACGCTCAACTACCTGCGCCCGGACGGCAAGTCCCAGGTGACGGTCGAGTACGTGAACGGCCGCCCGTCCCGCGTGACCGGCGTGGTCATCGGGGCGCACCACAGCAGCCGAGTCTCGACGCCGAAGCTGCGGCGCGACCTCAGGGAGCTGGTGATCGACCCGATCATCCCGAAGGAGTTCGTCAGCAAGGAGACCAAATACTTCATCAACGCCACCGGGCGGTTCGAGGTGGGCGGCCCGATGGCCGACACCGGCGTCACCGGGCGCAAGATCATCGTCGATACCTACGGCGGGTTCGGCCGGCACGGCGGCGGCGCCTTCAGCGGCAAGGACCCCACGAAGGTGGACCGCTCCGCCAGCTATATGGCCCGCTACATCGCCAAGAATATCGTGGCCGCGAAACTGGCTGACCGGTGCGAGATCCAGCTGGCCTACTGCATCGGCGTGCGGGAGCCGGTCTCCGTGATGGTGAACACCTTCGGGACCGGCAAGGTCTCCGAGCATGAGATGGAGGGGGCGGTCCGGAAGCTCTTTGACCTGACCCCGGCCGGCATCATCCGGGACTTGAAGCTGCGCCGCCCGATCTACCGCAAGACGGCCGCCTACGGCCACTTCGGCCGCAACGAGGCCGGCTTCACCTGGGAAGAGACCGATAAGGCCGACGCGCTGAAGAAGGCGGTCGGCCGGCACGGCGGGTCCGCTCAGGCCGGCCGCAACGGCTCCGCGAAGAGCATCATCCCGATCCGTTCTTCGGCTTCGCTCAGAACGGCGCGTTCCCGGTAATGCCCTCCGATATCACTAATCGCTCCCTGGCCCGCGCCGGGCAGGCCAGGATTGACTGGGCCGGCCGCTTCATGCCGGTCCTCGCCCGGATCACCGAGCGCTTCCGGAAGGAACGCCCCCTCAAAGGCCTGCGCGTCAGCTGCTGCCTGCACGTGACCACCGAGACCGGCCAGTTGGCCGAGACGCTGCGCTCCGGCGGGGCCGACGTCTCCATCTGCGCCAGCAACCCCCTCTCCACCCAGGATGACGTGGCGGCCGCCTTGGCCGTCCGCGGGTTCAAGGTCTACGCCCGCCGCGGCGAGAACCGGCAGACCTACTACAAGCACCTGCTGGCCGTGCTTACAGCCAAGCCGCACCTGACGATGGACGACGGCGCGGACTTGGTCTCCACGATCCACCAGAAGTTCCGGAGCATGGCCGATTCCATGGTGGGCTCCACCGAGGAGACCACCACCGGCGTGATCCGCTTGAAGGCGCTGGCGAACCAGGGCAAGCTGCTCTTCCCAGTGGTGGCGGTGAACGATTCCCAGACCAAGTTCATGTTCGACAACCGCTACGGCACGGGCCAGTCCACGCTGGACGGCGTCGTGCGGGCCACCAACATCCTGCTGGCCGGATCGGTCGTGGTGGTCTGCGGCTACGGCTGGTGCGGCCGGGGTGTGGCGATGCGGGCCCGCGGCATGGGGTCCCTGGTGATCGTCACCGAGGTGGACCCGGTGAAGGCCCTTGAGGCGGTGATGGACGGCTTCGAGGTGATGCCGCTGAGCGCTGCGGCCCCGCTGGGGGACCTCTTCATCACGGTCACCGGCGACATCCACGTGATTGGGGGCTCCACCTTCCGCCGCATGAAAGACGGCGCGATCGTCTGCAACAGCGGCCACTTCAACGTGGAGATCGACCTCGAGGCGCTCAAGCGGATGAGTAAATCCTCCCGGGAGCTCAAGCCGAACGTGGTGGAACACATCACAAAAGCGGGGCGGCGGATCATGATTTTGAGCGAGGGGCGGCTGGTCAACCTTTCCTGCGCCGAGGGACATCCCGCGCAGGTGATGGACATGAGCTTCGCCAACCAGGCCCTCTCCGCCGAGTGGCTGGTCAAACACCGGGGCCGGCTGGAGCCAAAGGTCTACCGCCTGCCGGAAGCGATTGATGGGCAGATCGCGGGCCTCAAGCTCAAGAGCCGCGGCATTGCCTACGACCGGCTGACCGCCGAGCAGAAGAAGTATCTTTCCAGCTGGGAAGTCGGCACCTAGAAGCACCTACCGTCATCTCGAGCCCCGCATGCTTCGCTTTGCGAAGCAAAGCGGCGGGGCGAGAGATCTCGTTTTTAAGAACGAGATTTCTCGGCCTTCGGCCTCGAAATGACAGATTATGAAGCAACTTCTGTACTGTTTTAAACCGGTCGTGGACCGGCGCTCCCGCGTGCTGATCCTCGGGACGATGCCGGGCCCGGTGGCGCTCAAGCGCCGGCAATATTACGGCTTCCCCGGCAACCACTTCTGGCCGGTCATCCAAATCCTCTTTGGTGATGACCGAGGCGGCACCATCCACGCTGCCGAGGAAATGCCGCGTCGCAGGCGCGACGCGGCCCGGCCTCTTTCTTACCCCGAAAAGATCCGCCTGCTGAAAAAGAACCGGATCGCCCTCTGGGACGTGATCGCCTCCTGCCAAAGAACCGGCGCCAGCGACAGCGCGATCACCCACGTGACTCCGAACCGGATCCCGGAGCTGCTCAAGTGCTATCCGGAGATCCGGAAAATCTTTGTGAACGGCAAGCCGGCGGAGCGGTTATTCAGAATGCACTTCGGAGAGAGGGTGAATCTTCCGGTGGTCTGCCTGCCCTCCACCAGTCCCGCCCATGCCTCGATGAGCCTAAAGGAGAAGCTAAGGCGGTGGCAGGCCGTCCATCGGGCGGGCCAGTAGGTTGTATATTGTATATTTTATGTTGTATACTTACAAGTGGAGGTGGCGAATGAAACTTCAGGCTGAACTGAGGACGGTGTCCCGCAATGGCCAGGTGGCGCTCCCGAAACGGTTTCTTGAGGCGTTGGGGGTCCCCCCGTTGGCCAAGGTGCGGGTGATTAAGGAAAAGGATGCGATCGTCATCCGGAAGAGCTCGATGACCCGGATGTCGGACGAGGAATTCCTGGATTTGCTGGAAAAGATCAGGAAGCAAAATAAGCATGTCACCCAGAGGCAGGTTGCTGAGTCCATCCGCCAGGTCCGGCGGGGCTCGGTTTGATCCGAGCTGTCCTTGATACCAACGTGTTTGTTTCGGCCTATCTTCTGTCGGGCCGCCTGAACCGTTTACCCGTTCTTTTTGTGGAGAAGAAGTTTGTTTGGCTGATTTCCAAGGAGATCTTTCAGGAATATATGGAAGTCGCTCTGAGACCCCACTACACCATCTTTTCAGAGCAACTTGAAGCGTTCAGTTATCAGTTGAAGGAGCGCGCCGAGTGGATCCATGCGCACTCTTCTCTGCAGGTGATTCGCGAAGACCCGTCCGATGACAAGTTCCTTACCTGCGCGGTCGACGGGCGCGCCGACACCATCGTGACCGGCGACCGCCATCTGCTGCGTTTGAAGACCTTCCAAAACGTCGAGATTATCCCGCCGGCCGAATTCCTAAAATCGCTGGACCGTAAGAAGTAGATAATCCCTGATATTTTTGTGGCGGGATTCCGCTTCCCCGCGGTAGACTTTTAGCTATGCAGAAAGCTCCCCGGAAGACCCAAACCTTCGCCGCGTCGCTTCTGGTCCTTGCCCTCGGCCTGCCCGCGTCCGTTCACCCTGAGTCTATCGAAGGGTACGCCCTGCGCCGGGAAGCCCTTCGCGCCCCGGCCGCGCCGCAATCTTCCGGCCTGGAACAGCTGGACCGAACCCTCCGCGCCGCCGCCGGCGCGGAGGAGGAGCGAGTCTCTCTGGAGGAAGCGACGCGGCGGATCTTGAGCAATTCCGATGAGGCAAGGAGGGTGTGGTTTGAGAATGAGACCTTCAGCTTCTTTAGCGCGGGGAACTGGCCCAGCGAAGAAGAGACCCGGAAAATGCTCGGTCAGATGATGAAAGCCCACGGCGACACCGATACCTTCTTTATTTCTCTCCGGAATGTCCTCGAACAGAAGACCCTCTGGGTAAGAGCGGCCTCTGTTCCTCCCAACCTCTTGGCCTACCATCAGCGATTGGCGGACCGGATCAATGCGGAGGGACTCTTTCACGTGTCGCTCCTTCGAGACGGCTCGATCTTTTTGTTTTCCTTTCCAGAGGGAAAACATTCGTTCTTCGGCACCGAGTACGTCTACCTGCTCCACTACGACTCTCATGCCGGCCTTTTCTTCGTCCACACCCGCTCAGGAGAAATCGGGCAATACGACCTGCAAGGGAACAAAGCTCACTCTTTAATCCCCGGAGGAATATTTCAAGCACCCGGGGGGAACGCCCAGATTCCTTATGCGGACCGGGTTTACCTCATAGACACCCTCCTCGAAGCCGGTGGGGTAGAAAAAATCGAATTTGACGACCTTTTATCCAAAGATCCTCTGAAGATAGTCGACAAATACATGAGCTTTATGGATGTCACTCTGCCTGGGACCGCCACCCTTCACCTGAAGAACGGGAGCACGGTACTCCTCCATGTGATGAGGGGCGCGCTCTCCATAGATCATGTCGGCCCCGCCGCCGGCGCGGAGGAGGTCCGGCGGATCGGCGCGGAGGAATTCTTTGGAGAGTACCACCCGGCGCTGAAAACGCTGCCTCCTTCCAGGAAAGACGAAATCTTCAAGTGGATGGATTACCCCGGTTTTGAGATCCGGGAGGTGATCCTGCCGGACCGGGTGGCGCTCTACGTCCGCGGGAAGGAATTAATAGACGAACTAACCGCCCGAATCGGGAATCCCCCGGGGGTTTCTTTCGATTGGAAGCTGCTCCCCTTGAAGCCGGGCGAAGGGTGGGAGAGGGTGGGCCTTATCCTCAACGACCTGGGTCGCCAAGGGTTTTATGACTTGGACAACCCCAACGGCCTGAGAGTGCATGATGTGGGTGTGGGGGAAGCCGCCCAACTAAACGCCGCCCTTCTGTTGGCCGAGGCGCTGGCCACCTTGCCGCCGGGATCGGTCCTGCTGGGGGCGGAGCTGCTTCCCGACACGCGGGGAAGAGTCCACCTGATCCTTTTCTCGGCGTAGTCCAGCGCGAACGGTTAGCTAGGCGAGTTTCTGCCAGGTGAGGCGCAGGCCCAGGGCGCCGAACAAGAGGGGCGCCGCCCACGCGGCGATGAGCGGCGGCAGCAAGCCCCCTTTGCCGAACGCGAGCAGCAGGGAATTCGCCCCGTAGAAGACCAGCCCAATCCCCAGCCCTAAGCTCAAGCCCAGCGCCGCGCCTCCCCGGACCGGCTGGATCGCGAACGGCACGCCGATCAGCGTGAGCACGAGGCAGGCGAAGGGGGCGGCCATCTTCGCGTAGAGATCCACTTTCAGTTTCCGAACGGTCCCGCCGGCCGCCGTCCCCAGCTGTTTCAGGTAATGGTGCAGGTCCCGCGTGTTCATGAAGGCGGACTGGGACTCCGCCTTTTCCAGCGCCTCCGGCCGGTCCCCCGCCTGGATGATCTTGGCCGGGAAGGGGACCGGGCGGCCGACGGTCATCCCCCGCTCGTTGAAATGCAGGATCGTCCCGTTTAGGAACCGCCACGCGGAGCCGGTCCAGACGGCCGATTCGGCGGTGATCCTGCGGATGAGCCCAAGGTCCTTCCCGTGCTGCAGGATGGTCACCCGTTCCATGGTTTTCTTCGCCGGATCAAACATCTCCGCGTAGAGCAGCGTGTGTCCCTGCCCGTAGGCGGCCAGGTGCTGGATCTTCCTGAGCACCTTGTGCGGCTGGGCGGCGTCCCCCGCGCGCTCCAGACTGTTCTCTTTGATCTGGTGGGTGGTCAGCGCGGCGCGGGGGGCCACGGTCTCGTTGATCACCAGCACGGCCAGCGAGAGGAACAGCCCCATCCAGACCAGCGGGCGGATGATGGACCAGGGGCTGACGCCGGCGGCCCGCATCGCCATCACCTCCAGGTGCCGGTTGAATTGGCTGAGCGTGTAGAGGGAGGCCATCAGGCAGGCGAACGGCGCCACCTGGATGAAGATCAGCGGCACCATCGTTCCGTAGTAGCTCAGCAGCAGTCCCGCCGGGACCTTGTTCCGAAGGATCTCGTCCAGGTGGCCCAGCAGGTCCAGCACCAGGTAGAGCCCGATGAAGACGCCGAAGCACCACAAGAGCGGCGCCAGGTACGCCTTCAAGGTGTACCGGTCCAGTATTTTCATGAAAAATCGTCGTATGGTCGTATGGTCTTATTGTCGTATAGAACATTACTTCTTTGATCTCCCATACGACCATACGACCATGCGACCATAAGACGCCTTAACATCATTGTTTTGCGGTCCGCCAAAGAAGGAAACAGCCGACGGTGAAAAAGACGGCGTTGCCCATCCAGAGGGCCGGCGCCGGAGAAACGACCCCCTTCTCCGCCAGCGTCTGTCCCAGCACCAGGAACAGGTAATAGCCGACGAAGACGATCACGCTTAAAGCCAGCCCGACCGAGCGCTGCGCCCGCCGCGTCGTGATGCCCAGCGGCAGGCCGGTCAGGATGAAGACCAGCGGCGAGAAGGCCATGCTGAAGCGGCGGTGCATCTCCACGCGCAGGGGGACCGGATCAATCCCTTCGGCGGAGAGTTTCTTGATCTCCTGCTGAAGCTGCTGCATCCCCATGTCCTTGGGTTTCCGGTCCAGCGTCGCCGGGTCCTTGCCTTCCCCGATGGCCAGGTTCATCGCGTAGGTCTCGAACTGCAGCTTGTAGAAATTCGTCGGGTCTTTCGGGTTCGGCTGGTCCGCCGCCCCCTCGTAGAGCTTCAGCAGCACGCGGCGCTCTTCCGGGATCGGGATGAACTCCCCCCGCTGCGCGACGATCGTGCGGGTGGGGCAGCCCTCCTTCGGCTCGTAGATCCGGACCTTGGAGAGCTTGTTGCCGTCCACCTGGTAGATGAACAGGATGTAGGGCTTGAACTCCTTGATGAAGGTGCCCCCTTCCAGGAAGGCGGTCGGGTTGCGGATGCCGATGTCCATCAGCAGCTGCCGCGTGGCGTAATGGGACCAGGGGACGACGTGCGTGTTGATCGGGATGAGCCCCAAGCTCACCAAGAGCCCCAGCAGGACCACCGGCGCCGAGATCGCGTAGAAGCTGATTCCGGAGGCCTTCATCGCCAGGATCTCCCGGTCGCTCGAGAGCTTGCCGAATGCCAGCAGCGTGCCGGTCAGCACCGCCATCGGCAGCGTGTAGCTCAGCAGTGACGGGACCAGCAGACCGAACATCTGCCCGATCGCCAGCGGGGAGACCCCCTTGTTGATCAGGAGGTCGGTCAGCTTCACGAGGTTGCCGACCAAGAGGACGAACGTAAAGAGCACCAGCGCCATGACGGTCGGCTGGAGCAACTCTTTGAGGATGTAGGTCCGGAGGATTCTCATAGAAGATCGTCGTATGGTCGTATCGTCGTATCGTCGTATGGGGTTTCCATACGACGATAAGACCATCGGACCATAAGACGCTTTTGCATTAATCGCGCGCTGCGGTCACGACCCAGACGGACTGCGCCCCGGCCGATTTGAGCAGTTTGGCGCAGGCCTCCGCGGTGGCGCCGGTGGTCAGCACGTCGTCCACCAGGAGCAGGCGCTGGCCTTTGACGGGAGATCCTTGCCGCAGATCAAACGCCCCGCGCACGTTTCGGGAACGCTCCTCCCGGGTCAGCTCCGCTTGGGGCCGGGTGGGGCGGCAACGGATCAGGAGCTCTGTTTCGCATGGGATCCCCACCCGCCGCGCGACAGCGCCGGCCAACAGCTCCGCCTGGTTGAAGGTCCGCTCCCGCAGGCGGGTGGGGTGCAGAGGGACCGGCAGCGCCAGGTCGGCCGGCCGGTTCCCCAGACGCCGCAGGGTTTCCTCCGCCATCCGGTCCGCCAGGAAAGGAACCAGGGAGGTTCTCCCCTGATATTTCAGGGCCAGGATCAGGTCCCGGCAGACCCCTTCATAGAGGAAGGGGCTGAAGGCGCCGTCCAGCGGCCGGCCGCGCCCCGGGAGCAAGGGGAAGGGGCACCGGGGCAGCCGGGCCGCGCACCTGCCGCAAACCGGGGCAGTCCCTGGCTCCAGCGGGAGGCGGCAGCCCGCGCAGACGGCCGGGAAAAGCAAGGAGCGGAACCCTTGAACAAGCTGGGCGAGCATGAGATCGAGGATAGCATCGGCGGGGGGGGGTTGACAAGCAGGGAGCCGGACGGCTACAATTTTTACCAAACGCAGAAGGAGGTTCAAAGCATGTCTCGCCTGACTCGATGGTTTTGGGTTTTTTCGGTTTGCTTCGTTTTTATGGTTTCTCCGCTTCTCGCGGCGGAGCATGGAGGGCAAGAACAGGCCGGCGCGACAACCGCGGCTCCTAGCGGCCAAGAGCATGGGGGTGTGTCGTCTGTTCCCGCTGCCACTCCTGCCGAGCAACTGGAAACGGTTGCTGCCCCGGAAGCGGCCCCCGCGGTCCCGGCCCCGGTGGCTCCCCCGGCCCTGAAGCCGATCACGATCACCTTCAGCGGTGAAGTGGCCTCCGTGGCCGCTTCCGAGAATCCGCCGATGATCACGATCCAGGACCGGTACGGGGTCAAGAAGGAGATCGCCGTTCCGGCCGACGCCAAGGTCACAGCGGGAACGGCTTCAAAGGCCCTGGCGGACCTCAAAGCCGGCGACAAGGTGACGGTGGAATACACCTACGACGTCGCGACCGGAAAGAGGACGGCCCAGACGATCAACGTCGGCGACGCGGCCGCGCCGGCGTCCAGCTAAACCGCGCGACAGCGCGAACCTTCGAGCCGGAAAGGGATTGCTTACCCTTTCCGGCTCTTTCCCTTCTATGACTATCCCTAAGTGCAGACATTTCGGGCCATGCGGCGGCTGCTCCCTTCAGGACATGGAGTACGCGGACCAGGTGGAGCTGCGCCGGGCCTGGGTGACTTCGCTGCTGGGCCGGGAAGTGGAGGCGGTCCCGATGCAAAACCCCTGGAACCACCGCAGCAAGATGGAGTTCACCTTCGGCCAGGAGGGGGGCCGGATCACGCTGGGGCTTCATCAAAAGAACAGCTTCAGCCGGATCGTGGATATCGAGCAATGCGAGATCGCCCACCCGGAGGTGAGCCGGCTGCTCCGCGCGATCCGGGAAGCGGCGGGCCGGTCGGGTTTGAGTTCCTACAGCAACCGGCGCCACGAGGGATTCTGGAGGTACGCGGTGATCCGGGTGAGCCGTTCCACCGGCGAGCTGCTGCTGGTCCTGGTGACGAACGAAGGGCCGCGCGAACCGCTTAAGGCGATGGCGGAAGAGCTGGCGGTCGGGGTGCCGGCCCTCAAGAGTTTTTACTGGGGCGTCACCGCCAAGCGGTCGGACGTGGCGCGGCCGGACCGCTTAGAGCGGCTCTGGGGGGCCGAGACGCTGGAGGATTCGGTGGGCCCCATCCGCTATCGCTTCGGGCCCTCCAATTTTCTTCAGCCGAATCACGCCCTTGTGGAGAAGGCGTACGGGGCGATCCGGTCCGGCGCCGGGCTGACGGGCAGGGAGGCGGTGTATGACCTCTACTGCGGGATCGGGCTGATCGCCCTGTCGCTTGCCGGCGCCGCCGGCGAGGTATGGGGCGTCGAGTCGGAGCCGGAGAACATCGAGTTCGCCGAGCGCAACGCCCAGCTGAACGGGATCTCCAACGCGCGGTTCTACTGCGGGCGGGTGGAGGACCTGATCAAGGGCGGGGCCCTCTTCCGGGGCGGCCCGGCGCCGGACGTCATCGTGGCGGACCCGCCCCGCGTGGGTCTTCACAGGGAAGTCCTCGCTCCCTTGCTCGCCGCGCGGGCGCCGCGGCTGGTCTACCTATCCTGCAACCCGGCCAGTCTGGCCCGGGACCTGAAAGCGCTAGCCCCCGCCTACCGGATCGACTCCCTCAAGATGTTCGATTTTTTCCCTCACACCGAGCATTCGGAAGTCCTCGCCATTTTGACCCGCAGTGGACCGGCTGGAGAGGTTGAGTTGCTTTCCGGGGAATCGGTGAGTACAATTGAACCGGAATGAAAGCCGAAGGCGGATACAAAGAGGCCAAGATCTTCTCGCTGGTGCTCATCCCCCTGCTGGGCCAGTACGTGCTGACGCTGGAGGAGGTGGGCGGGCAACGGCTGGTCCCCATCTGGATCGGCGTCAATGAGGGCAACGCGATCGGCTTGAAGCTGCAGGACGAGCCGCTGCCCCGCCCGATGACGCACGACCTGATGAACAACGTCTTCAAGACGCTGGGCGTCAAGGTGGACAGGGTCCTGATCTCCGACCTGCGGGACGGCACCTACTACGCGGTGATCTCGCTGACCGCCGGCACTCGCCGCTTCGAGATCGACGCGCGGCCGTCCGACGCGATGGCGCTGGCGGTCCGCAGCGAAACTCCGATCTTCGTGGGGGAGAAGGTCCTGAAGAAATGCCCGGTGATCATGAAGCCGATCAGCGAGGATGAGGTGGAGAAGTTCAAGCAGAACCTGCAGAACTTGAAGCCGGAGGATTTCTTCAAGGGCCTTGATGCCGGTCCCGGTCCCGCCGCGGAAGGTTAAGAGCCGCTTCCCCCCTCCCCCACGCCGGCTCTAATTTTCTTCATGTATACTCGTGTAGAGAGACGCAGCGCGAGTACCATTTTATACAAAGGAACAATGCAAATGGCAACCATCCGGATCATGGATGAGTCCGACGCCGATGGGAAAACGAAGGCCCTCTTCGAGGAGATCAAGGCGACACTGCAGCTCCCGTTTGTGCCGGAGCTCTTCCGGGCGCTCGGGGCCAATCCGAAGCAGTTGGAATCGGTCTGGGCGCAGGTCAAAGGCCTTTACGGGTCCGGCTGCCTGGATGTGAAAACGAAATTGCTCGCGGCGCTGGCGGTGGCCGCGGCGCAGCGGAACTCTTATTTTGTGAAGATTCACGCGATTGCCCTGAAGCGGTTGGGCGCCTCGGATGAGGAGCTGTCGGAGCTTCTGCAAATCGCCGGCCTCTCGACGGCGCTGAACACGCTGGTCAGCGGGTTGGACCTGGAGCCGGAGCTATGAAGAGTGAAGAGTTAAAGGCAAAGGGCGAAGAGCTGCTTTTACCCTTTCCGGATCTTCCGGTGGCGGGTTTAAGCCCCATCGTTTTCGGGGAGGCGATCTGCCGGGATCTCCGCGCGGCGGCTTCGAGGGAATGGGTGATCGCCAACGGCATCGGGGGATACGCCTCCTCGACGATCCTCGGGATGAACATGCGGCGCTATCACGGCTTGCTGGTGGCCGCCGCGCGGCCGCCGGCCGGCCGGATCGTCGCCCTCTCCAAGCTGGAGGAGGTGGTGGCCGTCCCGGGAGGCCGGTTCGAGCTCTCCACCAACCGCTACGGGAACGTGGTGCATCCGGAAGGGTACAAGTACCTCGTGGAGTTCCGCTTGGACCCGTGGCCCACCTTCCTGTTCCGCATCGGGGAGATGCTGCTGGAGAAAACAGTCTTCATGCTTCCCGGCGAGAACGCGACGGTGATCGGCTACACGCTGCACTCGGGCGCCGGCCCCGTGGAGCTGACGCTGCGGCCGCTGGTGGCCATGAGGGATTTCCGGCAGGTTTCCCGGGAGAATGAGGAGATGAACCCGGCGCTGGAGCAGGCCCCCAACACGCTGACGCTGCGGCCCTACGCGGACCTGCCGCCGCTGGTGATCCACCACACGGCGGAGATCGTGGAACCCTCCCCCTGCTGGTACAACAACTTCGAGTACGACGAGGGATACGGGAAGCCGAAAGAAGACCTCTGGTCGTTCGGCACGCTGCGCTACCTGCTCAAAGTGGGAGAATCCTGCGCCCTCATCGCTTCGCTCGGACGGCGGGGGACCGGGGACCTGGTCTTCCATCGCCGGCGCGTGGAGAACACGCAGAGGGTGGCCGCGCAGAATATGCACCCCCCCGGCTCCGGTCCCCTGTCGGCCCGCTTGAGCTGGACGGCCGAGAGCTTCTTCGCGCGGCGGGTGGAGGGGGGCCGCCCTTCCCTGGACTTGACGCTGATGGCCGGTTTTCCGTGGTTCGCGCCGTGGGGGCGCGACGCCCTGATCGCGCTGCCGGGCTTGACGCTCGCCACCGGCCGGTTCGACCAGGCCCGGGCCGTGCTGCAGACGCTGGCCTCGCACGTGAAGGGAGGCCTCATCCCAGTCCGCTTCTCGGAGTCCGACGGGCTTCCGGAATACGATTCGGCCGACACCTCACTCTGGTTCTTCTGGGCGGTCTGGCGATACTGGAAGGCGACCAAGGACTTGAAGTTCATCTCCAAGAAGCTGCTGAACACGCTGCAGGAGATCCTGGAGGGATACTTGGAGGGGACCCACTTCGGCATCGCGATGGATGAGGACGGGCTGATCCGCCTAAGCGACGAAGAGATGCCCCTGACCTGGATGGACGCGCGGGAGCCGTCTGACGGGGAGCTGCCCGGGCCGCCGATCACGCCCCGCTCCGGCAAGCCGGTGGAGGTGAACGCCCTCTGGTACTGCACGCTGATGATCATGGCGAACCTCGCCGAGCGGCTGGGCTTAAAAAGGGTGCAGGCCTACAATCGGCTGGCCCGGCTGGTCCGGCAGAACTTCGCGCGGGGATTCGTCACTCCCCGGGGGGTCCTTTACGACCGCCTGACCGACCACGGGCCGGACGCCAGCTTGCGTCCCAACATGCTGATCGCGGCGAGTTTACCGTTCACGCCGCTGTCGCGCGCGCAGGGCCTCGCGATCCTGGCGGCCGTCGAGAAGAACCTTCTGACGCCGGCGGGGGTGCGGTCTTTGAGCCCCGACCATCCGGATTACAAGGGCCGGTTCGAAGGGGACCTCCTCTCGAAAGCCCGCGCGTACCATCAGGGCACCGTTTGGACCTGGCTCATCGGGCCGTACGCGAGCGCGCTGGCCAAGTTCCGGGGCCTGACGCGGGCGACGCAGTCCACGCTGACGGCGCAGATAAAGCCCTTCCTGCCCCATCTGGAGGAAGGATGCCTGGGCTCCGTCAGCGAGCTGTTCGACGGGGACGCCCCCCACCTTCCGCGGGGCGGCCTCTCGCAGGCCTGGTCGGTGGGGGAGCTGCTGCGCGTGATCAAGGAAATCAACTTGACGGAATTGTAACTGAGGGAGGCATCCGGTATACTATGTCCCAGCGATGGAGCTTAAAGATGAAACGGGGATTCACCCTTCTGGAATCGGTCATCGTCATGAGCCTGCTGGGGGTGGTGGGCTTGAGCTTCGCCTACCTGTTCACCACGGCGCAGCGGTTCATGATCCAGAGCTTGAATGCCACGAGCAGCCAGGGGGACGCCGCTTTCGCGTTGGAGCACATCAAGCGTTACCTTGCCACGGCGACCGCCGTCGCTACGCCGGTCACGGGGGCCCAAGGCGCGGTGCTGCAGTTCACCTGGCGGAGGACCTCGCTCGTTGCGGAGACGACCTCCCGGTACGTGCTCAACGGGACCGATTTGAGGTTCATCCCGGACACCGCGAACGCCGGGGCCTTCGAAGTGGTTTCACAGGGGATCACGAACATCAACTTCAACCGGGCCACCGCGGGGACGATCTCCATCGACGTGACGGCCCAGAGAACCAGCGGGGGGGATACTCGCCAAATGCGCCTTCAGACCAACGTCAGCCCGCGGGGGCTGTTCCAGTGACCGCGGCAGAGCGAAGCAACCAGAGAGGGGTCGCCATGGTGACGGCCATCGTGCTGGCTCTGGTGGTTTCCGCGACCGCTGCTCTGGTCTTGAGCATGACATTCCGCCGGTTCGAGCTCTCGGCGTTCCGGACCGACCGCGCCGTCGCGGGCGGGACCTCGGAGGCCGGCTTCCAGTACGCCTTCGCGCGGATGGACAAAGACCGGGCCTACAACGATCCCGCTTTCCCCGCGCCGCCCCCCGGCAATGGTTTCCGGGAAACGGTGCAGAGAAAGAGAAATAGTCGAGGGGCGGGCGCGATAGCCGCCACCGGCGCCGCCAATGACGCGGCCGAGTACGTGGTGACCTGCCATGACCCGGCCGCCGCGGATGAGAACCAGCTGGTGCCGGCGATCCACATGGGTCCCGCCGCCGCCGGAAAACACCTGACGGTCCGGATCCGTTTCTTCACCCAGCCGGACATCGATAGCTTGCCGAACTCTCCGCTTAAAACTTTGCTTGCGAACCGGCCGTACAAGGTCCGGTCCTTCAGCAACTTTGGCACAGGAGAGCAATAAAATGACTCAAAATAAGCGGGGAATGGCGGGCGCCACGCTCCTGGAAATCCTGGTGGCGATGCTGGTGATCGGGCTGGTGTCCACCGGGATCGTCACGGCCTTCATCTTCAGCCGGAAGGTGACCTGGCGTTCCAGCAATGAGCTTTCCGGCGCCGGCCTGGTGAACGAGACGGCGGAGGCGCTGCGCGGGGCTGTGGGAGCGACGATGGCCAACGGGTTGTCGCTGACGCCGGGGATCTACTCGAACGCGACCATGCAAAACTCGCCTGCCCCGAATGATGCGGCTCACCGGCTGGCGGCGCTGAATCCTCCCGCGGATTTTCAAAGGTTCTTGACCGACGCCGGGACCGCGGGAGGCACTGTTGCCGCGGTCAACCATGGAGACGGGCGCTTGGTCGTGGTGGAAGGGGCGGTCGACCTGGACGGGGATGGAGCGACGGGGCTGGACGTGAGCGACCCGCCGGACGGGATCATCGACCTGCGCCGGGTCCGCATCCGGATGAAGTGGACTTCGCCCACCACCTAAGCGTGTGACATCGGTACCGGGTACGCTTGCGTACCCGGTACCGCTTGTTTTAAGGTACCCAAAGTGACCCAACCCTCCCAGGAAACTGCCAAACTGACATTCGGCGGAAAGACGCTGGATCTGCCCGTCATCACCGGCTCCGAGCAGGAGAAGGGGATCGACATCGCCCGCCTGCGGAGCGCCACCGGCGCCATCACGCTGGACCCCGGCCTGGGCAACAGCGGCTCCTGCACGAGCGCCATCACGTTCCTGGACGGCGAGCAGGGGATCTTGCGCTACCGGGGCATCCCGATCGAGGAGCTGGCGGAATCGGCCTCTTACCTGGAAACCGCCTACCTGCTGATCAACCGCCAGCTTCCGAACCGGGAGCAGCTGGACCGGTTCAGGGCGGCTGTGGGGGCCCAAGCGGTGCTCCCGCCCGGGATGGAGAAGTTCTTCGACAGCTACCCGAAGACGGCCCACCCGATGGCGGTCCTGTCGGCGGCGGTGCAGATGCTCTCCGCGTACCACCCGGAACTGACGAACCCGAACCCCACGCCGGCCCAAATCGAGGAAGTGATCTTCACCCTTCTGGGGGCCCTGCCGACGCTGTCGGCCTACGCCTACCGCAAGAGCAAAGGGGAGAAGCCGATCCCGCCCCGAAAAGAGCTCTCCTACACGCCCAACTTCCTCACCATGATGTTCGGGCCGCCGGCCGGTAAGACGGAGCCGGATGAGATCGTTGTCCAGGCCTTGCGGCAGATCTTCATCCTCCACGCTGACCACGAGCAGAACTGCAGCACCTCGACGGTTCGGATCGTCGGCTCCTCCCGGGCCAGCGCCTTCAGCTCGATCTCGGCCGGCATCGGCGCCCTCTGGGGTCCGCTGCACGGCGGCGCGAACCAGGCGGTGATCGAGATGCTGGAGGAGATCCACAAGAGCGGCGCCTCCTTCGACACGATCCTGGCCAAGGCCAAGGACAAGAACTCCGGCTTCCGGCTGATGGGCTTCGGCCACCGGGTCTACAAGAACTTCGATCCCCGTTCCCGCATCATCAAGAAGGCCTGCGACCAGGTCCTGAACCGTTTGGGGATCCATGACCCTCTGCTGGACCTGGCCAAGAAGCTGGAAGAGGCGGCGCTCAAGGACGACTACTTCGTTTCCCGCAAGCTCTACCCGAACGTGGATTTTTACAGCGGCATCATCCTGCGGGCGCTGGGCATCCCGACCGAGCAGTTCACCGTGATCTTCGCCCTGGGGCGGATCTCCGGGTGGCTGGCCCACTGGAAAGAGATGCTGGAATCCCCCGACTTCCGGATCGTCCGCCCCCGCCAGATCTACACGGGTCCCACGCGGCGCCCCTACCGTCCTCTCTCCGAGAGGCAGTAACTTCATGAAACGGAAAGTCGCCATCGTCGGTGCCGGCAATGTGGGCGCCACCTGCGCCCAGCGGGTGCTGGAGCGGGGTCTGGCCGATGTGGCCCTCGTGGACGTGGTGGAGGGCCTGGCCCAGGCCAAGGCGCTGGATTTGGCCGAGGCGGCGCCGCTCGAAGGGCACGACTGCCGGATCACCGGCTCCACCTCCTACGAGATCATCCGCGGCGCGCAGGTGGTGGTGGTGACCGCCGGCATGGCGAGGAAGCCCGGCATGTCCCGCAGCGACCTCCTCTCCGCCAACGCGAAGATCGTCGG
>CAYJTM010000009.1:0-22671 GCA_964373055.1 uncultured Planctomycetia bacterium | reverse complement strand
TTTTTCCGATCTGATTGTGCAGGACCCGTTTCGAAACGGATAGAATGTCTGCATGAAGAAAAAACCTATCGCGTTCTGCCTGGACCTGGAGGGGATCCTGCTGCCGGAGATCTGGATCCGGGTGGCCCGCCGGTTCCAGGTGGATGCCCTCAAGCGGACGACGCGTGATGAGCCGGACTACGCCTTACTGATGCGCTACCGCCTGCGCGTATTGAGGAAGGAGGGGATCCGGCTGAAGGATATCCAGCGAGTGATCGGCCGGATGCGGCCGCTGCCGGGGGCCGCGGCGTTCCTCTCCAAGCTCAAGGCCGAAGGGCCGGTGATCATCCTGTCGGACACCTACTACGAGTTCGCCCGGCCGATCATGGGAAAGCTGGGCCACCCGGCCCTCCTCTGCAACCGGTTGGAGGCGGATAAGAACGGGTTCATCTCCGGCTATCATCTGCGGCAGAAAGAGGGCAAGCGCAAGGTGGTCCTGGCGCTTAGAAATCTCGGCTTTGAGGTGCGGGCTGTCGGCGATTCCTACAACGACCTGGGGATGCTGCTGGCGGCCGACCGGAGGGTCTTCTTCAACCCGCCGGCCGCGATCCGGAAGAAATACCGGAGCATTCCCGCCGCGCGGGATTACAAGGGCCTGATGAAAGCCCTGCTGAAATGAAAATCACGCGCCCTCTCGTGGTGCTGGACCTGGAGACCACCGGGACTTGGGTGGAGCGGGACCGGATCGTCGAGATCGCGCTGGTGAAGCTCAAGCCCAATGGTTCCAGCGAGAAGTTCGAGTCCCGCGTCAACCCCGGCATGCCGATCCCGCCGCGCGTCAGCGAGATCACCGGCATCACCGACGCCGACGTCAAGGAGGCGCCCCCCTTCAAGGCGATCGCGGCGAAGGTGCTGGAGTTCATCGGCGACGCGGATCTGGGCGGCTTCAACGTCGAGCGGTTCGACCTGGTGATCCTGGAGCGGGAGCTCTTCGAGGCCGGGCTCAAGTTTCCGTGGCGCGGCCGGGCGATCTACGACGCGCAGAGGATCTACCACCTGCACGAGAAACGGGACCTGAAGGCGGCTTACTTGTTCTACTGCGGCAAGGTCCTCGTGAACGGCCACACCGCGATGGGGGACACCGAGGCGACGCTGGAGATCCTGGGGTCGCAGGTGGAGCGGTACGGCAAACCGGATCTGGGCGTGGAGTGCCTGCGGGACTTCAAGTACGAGCGGATGGACGACTACTACGACGAGGAGAAGAAATTCCGCTGGTGGAACGGGGAGCTCTACCCGGTCTTCGGAAAGTACGCCCGCCGGAAGTCCCTTCGCGAGATCGCCAAGGAAGAACCGGCCTATCTGGAGTGGATCCTAAAGCAAGACTTCACCGAACGAGTGAAATCTCTGGCTCGCGATGCCATGGCGGGGAAGTTCCCTAGCGGGCCAGCGTAACCAGCTTTTGCCACCAGTCGTCGCTCTTCCAGCGGGCCAGCGCCTTCGCCATCTTCTTCCCGCTCTTCGTCCTCAGCAGGTGGGCCGGCCTCTTCATCCAGTCAATCGCGCGGGGGTGGTGGCCTTGGGTCGCATACTCCTTGCCCTGGACCATGCATTCCAACAGGTCGGCATCCCGGGCGATGACCGCCGCCCGGGAGGACTGCTCCAGCAGCTCCCGGACCCAGCGCCCCATCTCCTTCCGGATCGGGGGCGGCAGGCCGGAGAGCTGCTCGCGGGAGGCCTTCCATTCGGCCGCCCGGAAATCAATGTACCGGTGCCCCACCTTGTGCAGGTCGTTGATGCGGGCCTCGTGCAGGTCGTTGATCAGGGCGATCATCACGGCGGGGTAGGGGTCTTGGCTTTCCATCCGGGCGAGCAGGTAGGCGATCAACGCGGCCCGGAACGAGTGGTCGGCCACCGACTCGGCGTGCTTCATGCCGAGCATCCACCAGCCGCTGCGCCGCACGGACTTGAGGACCCCGGCCTCTCCGATGAGGTCGAGCAAAGCCATGTCATTGCGAGCGACCAACGGGAGCGAAGCAATCCCCTTGCTCGCGAGGAGATTGCTTCGTCGCTTTGCTCCTCGCAATGACTGTCCTTTCCGAGTATTCATTTGGAGTTCCTCAACAATCGTCTTCGGGTGATCTCGTAGCCGATCAGCGCCGCCGCGGTCGCCACATTGAACGAGAGGGCCGCCCCCGGCATCGGCAGTGTAAGGGAAAGATCCAGCTGCTTCTCCAGGCCGGGGCGAATGCCGCTCCCTTCGGAGCCCAAGACCACCGCCAGCGGCTCCGGCCAGTTGGCCGAGTGGATGGGGTCGCCGCCGGAAAGTGCTGTTCCGGCGACCCAGTAGCCGGCCTTCTTAGCGGCCTCGGAAGCGGAACCCAAATTGGTGACCCGGGCGACCGGCACGTAATTCTCCCCGCCGCAGGCGACCCGCAGCACCGTCTCGTTGACCTCCGCGGAGTCGTGCTTCGGGATCACGACCGCGAAGCGGCCGAAACAGGCCAGCGTGCGCAAAATCGCGCCGAGGTTCTGCGGGTCGGTCACCCGGTCGAGCAGGACCAGCGTGGGGCGGGGCTCCGGCTGGCGCACCAAGTCTTCGATCGCTGCGTACCGGAAATCCTCCACCTCCGCCAGGACCCCCTGCGTGTGCGCGTCGGGCGAAAGCCGGGAGAACTCCGCTTTGGATTTGGATTGGAACGTGATGCCGGCCGCTTTGGCCGCCTTGACGATCTCCGCCGCGTCGGTCTCCTGCCGGATGATCAGCGTCCGGACCGTTTTGGGCGCCGCGCGCAGCCGTTCCGCCACCGGCCGTTTCCCGTACAAACGCATACCTCGTAGTGTACAATAGCAGCCGTGAAAAAATTATTTGCTCTTGGCGCGGCAGCTGGGCTGCTTTTTTGCGCGAGCGGAAGCTATGCGGGGCTCCGTCCGGAGCGCTGGGAATTCCGCGCCGGGTACGCCTACCAGTACAAGGACGCCAAGGCCCGCCCGCACAATTTCCAACTGCTGAATTTCATGGCCTCCGCGGCGGTCCCGATGGGGGGGCAGCGGGGGAGCGGCTGGTTCAAGGGACGGCTTGAGTGGGCGCCGGAGCTTTGGCTGGGGCTCTTTACGCATCCCTACGTCCGGCCGCTGATCGGTGTGATCCCCCTGCAGTACCGGTACGTTTTCCAGCCGGAGGGGAGGCTCCGCCCGTACCTGTTCGCAGGCGCCGGTTTCCTCTACGCCAACGTCAATCGCCGCGAGACCCGCAGCGATTGGAACTTCAATCCGCAGGTCGGAGTGGGTTGCTACTATTCCGTTAACGACGCCACCTCGTTGATTCTCGAGTACCGGCACGTGCACATCTCCAATGCCGGCCTTGAAGATGAAAACTCCGGGATGAACAACCACACCTTTCTAGCAGGCGTTTCCGTCCGAACGTAGTGCGGCTCAAAGAGTTTGATCTCCCGCTCGTCGTCCAATCCCCCATGGCCGGCTGCACCGATCTGGCCTTCCGACTGATCGCCCGCGCCCACGGCATGCGCTTCGCGTTCCTCGAAATGATCTCCGCTGAGACGTTCGTCCGGAGCAACCCTGAAACCCAGCAGCGGATGCGATCCGAAGAGGCGGACCGCCCGGTGGGGGTCCAGCTGGTCGGCTGCGACCCCGGGGTGATGGCGGCGGCGGCGGCCGGCGTCGAGGCGCTGGGCTTCCCGCTGGTGGACCTGAACCTGGGCTGCCCGGTCCCGAAGGTGGTCTGCAAGGGGGGCGGATCCCAGCTGCTGCGGGAACCGGAGACCGCCAGGGAGATCTTCCGCAGGGTGGTCCGGGCGGTGAAAAGGGTGCCGGTCACCGTGAAGATGCGGCTGGGCTACAGCGATGTTTCGGGAGCGGAGGCGGTGCGGATCGCGCGATTGGCGGAGGAAGCGGGGGTCAGCGCCATCGCCGTGCACGGCCGCACGCGGGAGCAGGGGTATTCCGGAACGGCCAACTACGAGGCGATCCGGCGCGTCAAGGAATCCGTTTCGATCCCGGTCATCGGAAACGGGGACGTGTCGGACGCCGCCAGCGCCCTGCGCCTCAAGGAAATCTCCGGCTGCGACGCGGTAATGCTGGGGCGGGGGGCGCTGGGGAACCCCTGGATCTACCGGGAGGTGGAAGCGGCTCTGGAAGGGACGGTTCTTCCTCCCGTCCCGCCGCTGGCCGAGCGCAAGCGGGTGCTCTTCGAGCACATCGAGCTGCAGTGCCGGCATGAGGTCTACCCGGTGGGGCCACTGCGGCGGATCATCTCCTGGTATTTCAAGCAGCAGCCGGGCGTCGCTCAGTTCCGGGATTCGATCAACCGGGCGCAGAGCGTGGAGGAAATGAAGGGGATCATTGAGAGGAGCTTTTCGTGACCCCACCCGAGCTGGCGCAGGTGGTGGGGATGGTGTCGGCGGTGGCGCTGCCGTTCTGGAACATCCCGCTGATCTGGCGGATCCAAAAGAGGCGGTCCGCCGACGACTTGAGCCCCGCTTGGGCTCTGGGGGTCTGGGTCTGCCTGGTCGGGATGCTGCCCGCGGGGCTCTCCTCCCCGGACCCCGTCTTCAAGACCTTCGCGGTGGTTAATCTGGTTCTCTTCTCGGCGGTTGTTTTCCAGGTGTTGCGCTTCCGATGAGTTTCCTCCAAGCGATCATCCTGGGGGTTGTGGAGGGGCTGACCGAGTTCCTCCCGGTCTCCTCCACCGGGCACCTGATCCTAGCGGCGCACCGGATGGGTCTTCATGGGGAGGCGATCAAAACGTACGAGGTGGTCATCCAGGCCGGCGCGCTTGCCGCCGTGGTGGGCCTCTACTGGCTGGCGATCCTCTCGATGTGGCGCGGAGTATTCGGAAAGGATAAGAAGGGGCGCCGGCTTTTTCTGAACCTGCTGTGCAGTTTTGTTCCGGCGGGATTGGCCGGGTTCTTTTTTCACGACCTGGTCAAGGAGAAACTGTTCGGCCCCTGGCCGGTCGTGTGGGCCCTCGCGGCCGGCGGCGTCGCGATGATCGCGATCGATTTCCGGCTGGGGAAACAGTTGAGGAAATCCAAGCGGACGCTGGACTCACTCACGTGGAAGGAAGCGCTGATCATCGGGCTGGTGCAGTGCCTGGCACTGTGGCCCGGGACCAGCCGGGCCATGGTCACCATCGCCGCAGGCATGCTGCTGGGCCTGCCGGCGGTGGTCTCAGCCGAGTACAGCTTCCTGCTGGCCCTTCCGACCCTGGGGGCGGCTACGCTGCTGGACATGGGCCTGGGGGGGCCGGGGCTGATCCACAGCTTTGGGTGGCCCGCCGTCACCGCCGGCTTCATCAGCGCCATGGTGGTAGCCACGGTGGCGATCGGCGGTTTTATGCGGTACCTGACCAGCCACGGGCTGGCGCCGTTCGGGTGGTACCGGATCGGCCTGGCCCTGGCGGTTCTATTTTTCGCTTGATTTTCATTGTTCGGCTACGTACCCTCGATGTGTTGCCGCGGTACGCGGCAGCTTAACAATAACAGAAGGGGAAATAGGCACCATGGCCAAAGGCACCGTGAAGTGGTTCAGCGATCAGAAGGGATACGGTTTCATCACCCCGGAGAACGGGAAGGACGTCTTCGTCCATTTTTCCGCGATCCAGGGCGACGGTTTCAAGACGCTCCGCGAGGGGGAAGCGGTGGAGTTCGACATCACCACCGGTCCGAAGGGTGAGCAGGCCTCCAATGTGAGGCGGCTCTCCTCGTAAGGCGACCGTCCTCAGGATCGTATCTCAGCCCGGGAGGGATTCAACCCTCCCGGGCTTTTTATTTTTGAGCATGCCGGGGTGAACCCCTTTGGAGTGACGCAAGCCAAGGCGGATTGGCTGAGGGAGCGGATGGCCCGGCTGGGCCTCCGGGAGGAGGAGCTGGAGGAGAGTTTCGTCCGCTCCGGCGGGCCGGGCGGCCAGAACGTCAATAAGGTTTCCACCTGCGTGGTCTTGCGCCACCGGCCGAGCGGCCTGGAGGTGAAGGTGCAGCGGGAGCGCTCGCAGGCCCTTAACCGGTTCCTGGCCCGCCGGCTCCTGATTGAGAAGCTGGAGGCCCGGCGGCTCGGCCGCTTGAGCGAGGAACGCCGGAGGATCGAGAAGATCCGGCGGCAGAAGCGCCGCCGCTCCCGCCGCGCCAAAGAGAAGATGCTCGCCGGCAAGCGCTTGCACTCCCGAAAGAAAGAGCTGCGTGCCAGGCCACGAGATGAGCAGTAAAGCGAAACCCGTTCGTGCTGATCCTGAGCAAAGTCGAAGGGTCGAAGCACGACCTGTCTGCCCTTCGACAGGCTCAGGGCGAACGGCGGAGGCGTACGCGGATCGGACGATCGCGGCGTACCGGGTGCACGCGGAGAAGGCGATCCGGGAATGGAGCCGGCAGCGCAAGCCCTCCCGGTTCCTGAAGCGTTTCGCCGCGGCGCTGGCCGCGTCGCACCCGCGCCGCGGCACTTCCTCGGCAGCGAGGACGGTACCGCCTCGGTCGCCGGCCGGCGGCCGGGTGCTCGACTACGGCTGCGGCACCGGCGAGGAGATGGCCTGGCTGTGCGCCCAAGGCTTTCAGGTGGAAGGGGTGGAGGGCACGCTGGAGTTCGTGCTGGCGGCCAGGCGCCGCTGTCCCGGCGCCCGGATCCTGCACGCCCGCTTCGAAACCGTTCCTCTGTCGCCGGGCGGATACGACGGTATCTGGTGCAACGCGGCCCTCATCCACGTGCCTCCTTCGGAATTGGCGCGCCAGATTAAAAAGCTGAAAGCGGCCCTCAGGCCGGGCGGACGGCTGGGGCTGACGCTGGCGTGGGGAAGGGCGAAACGGTTCCTGCGCCGGGACTGGATCCCCGGGCGGTACCTGGCCGCGTACACTCAAGGGGAGGCGGACTCCCTGCTGAAAGGATGGGAGGTTCACCGGCGGGAAACCGTCTCCGGGGACGGGCGCGGCGGCCGCTGGATACAAATCCTCGCCGCATGGGATAATGGAAGGAACGGAGGATTCGCGCCATGAGACAGAGTACGAAAACCCTTTTGATCGGTTTGGTTTGTGTCTCGGCCGGGGTGGCCGGCTGCCAGCGGACTGCGCAGCGCCATGCCTTCCCGGCCGCGTGGCCCGCCGGGCTGGATTGGACGCGAACCCTGACCGCGGCCGCTTCGCCGGTGGAGATTTCCGGTCCGGCCGTGGCGGTTGAGCCATTCACGCTGGACACGGAATCCAACGCGTCCTCTCAGGGGGCTGGAGAAGCCAGCACGTCCGCCAAGCTGACCGACCTGATGGTGGAAAAACTCCGGCAGGCCGGCGTGCAGGTTTCCGAATCCAACGCCGAGTACGCGCTCACCGGGACCATCCCGAAATTGGGCTACACCGAGCGCTCCGGCTATCCGCGCAAGCTCTATTACACCTCGGAGCTGGTCTACCGCCTGGTCCATCGCGCCACCGGGACCGTCGTCTGGGAGGGGAACCTCTCGCAGGATTTCGAGCAGACGGTTTTGGTGAACACAATGACCCGGCTGCCCAGCGACCCCAACGCGCCGGAACGGGTGCTGTTGGAAAAGTGCATCGACCCCAACTGGGCCACGATCGCCTCCGACGTCAAGACCTACCTGAAGGAAAATCCGACCCCGCCCCAGGAGTAAGAACCGTTGCTGGACAGGCAGTACGTCTATTTCCCCGCTCCGTGGGAACCGCGAGACTGGGCCGCCCTTTCCGGGCTGCCGCTCGAAGAGGTTTGGTTCCGGGCAAAGGACGGCACCCGGTTATTCGGCTGGTTCCTCGAAGCGCCCGCCCCGTTAGACCATGGTCTAACGGGGTCCGCTCCGGTTTTAATCTGGTCGCACGGCAACGCCGGGAACATCATCCACCGGCTGGACCCTCTCGCGGAGCTGCACCGCCGGGGCTTAAGCGTTTCCCTCTTCGATTACCGGGGATACGGCCGCAGTGAGGGGACCCCGTCCGAAGAGGGCTTGTACCTCGACGCGCTGGCCGCCTACGACTACCTGCTGAACGAGAGAAAGATCCCTCCTGCCCGGATCATCGCTTACGGCAGCTCGCTGGGGGCGGCGGTGGCCGGAGAGCTGGCCCGGCAGCGGCCGGTGGCGGGGCTCATCCTGGAGACGCCGTTTCCGTCGGTGGAGGCGGTCGCCCGCTCGGCGTTCCGGGGCCTGCCGGCGCACCTATTCGTCCAAGCCCGTTATGATCTGGCCCGCCGCCTGAAGGAGATCCGGGTCCCGGTGCTGGTGCTGCACGGCGACCGGGACAGCATGATCCCTTTCGAATTGGGCCGGGCGGTCTTCGACGCAGCCAATGAGCCGAAAGAGTTCATGACGGTCCACGGCGCCGACCACAACGATCTGCACCTCATCGGCGGCGAAACCTACTACCAAGCCCTTCTGCAGTTCGCTCGTAACGCCACACAGCCGAAACGGTTGTGATAATGTGGAGTGTTATGGACACGGCGGTTTCCACCCAGAGCCGGCGATCTTCCCTTTTCCTGAAGGCTTGCCGCAGAGAGCCGATTCCGGTTACGCCGGTCTGGATCATGCGCCAGGCCGGTCGGTACCTCAAGGAATACCGGAAGATCCGGGAGAAGACCTCCTTTATGGAGCTCTGCAAAAACAAGGAGCTGGCGGCCGAGGTGGCCATCGCGGCCGCCGTGAAGCTCAAGACCGACGCCGCCATCCTCTTCTCCGACTTGCTGCTGATCGTCGAGCCGATGGGGCTGGACTTGGAGTACGAATCCGGCAACGGTCCGGTGATCACCGGGCAGGGGAAGGGGGCCGAGGGACTGGAACGGATCCCGGAGATTGAGCCGGAGGAATCGCTCGGGTATGTCTTCGACGCGGTCCGGTTGACCCGCCAGAACTTGGACCCGAAAATCCCTTTGCTGGGTTTCGCGGCGGCTCCCTTCACGCTGGCGTCGTACGTGATTGAGGGAGGCGCCTCCCGCACTTTCCTGAAAACCAAGCAGCTCATGCTGGCCGACCCGGGGGCTTGGGACGCGCTGATGGAGAAGCTGACGCGGGGGCTCGCCAAATACCTGAACGGGCAGATCGAGGCGGGGGCCGACTCCGTGCAGATTTTCGACAGCTGGGTCGGATGCCTCGGGGCCGAGGAGTACCGGCAGTATGTCTTGCCGCACACCCGCGCGCTGATCAAGGGGCTGACCCCCGGTGTGCCGGTGATCCATTTCGGGACGGGCACCGCCTCTTTCCTTAAGGAATTCAGGCAGGCCGGAGGGGACGTGATCGGCGTGGATTGGCGGATGGATTTGGGGACCGCCTGGAGCGAGATCGGGGCGGATGCCGGAATCCAGGGTAACTTGGATCCCGCCGTGCTCTGCGCCCCGGTCGAGGTGATCCGCCGGGAGGTCCAACGGATCTTAACCCAAGCAGGCGGGCATCCGGGGCACATCTTCAACCTTGGGCATGGGATTTTGCCGCAGACACCGGAGGAGAACGCGATCGCGATGGTGGACCTGGTGCATGAATTGAGCAACAAGCGGTGAGACCGCGGCCCTGGGAGCGCCAGAGCAGCAGCCAGAAGAAGGCCGTGGTGATCGGAGGGGGCATCTCCGGCCTGGCGGCCGCCCACCGGCTGCTGGAGCTCAGCCGCGAGAAATCGATCAACCTCAAGATCACCGTGCTGGAGGCCTCCTCGCGGCTGGGCGGTCTGATCGAGACCGAGCGCCGGGGGGATTTCCTGATCGAAGGGGGCCCCGATGCCTTCCTGGCCGAGAAGCCCTGGGCCAAGGATCTATGCCAGCGGATCGGCATGGGGGACGAGCTCATCCCCACCAGCGAGGGGACCCGCCGCAGCTTCATCGCCTGGAAGGGGAAGCTGGAGCCGATGCCGGAAGGGTTTTACCTCACAGCGCCGACGGGACTGAGGCCGTTGATGGAGTGCCGGATCTTGAGTCTGCCCGGCAAACTGCGGATGGCCTGCGAGCGGTTCATACCGCGTCGGGGGGCCGCCGGGGACGAGAGCGTCGCCTCCTTCGTCCGCCGCCGGCTGGGGCCGGAGACGCTGCAGCGGATCGCGCAGCCGATGATCGGCGGAATCTACGCCGCGGACCTTGAGAAGCTGAGCATCAAGGCGGCGTTGCCTCAGTTCTACGGGATGGAGAAGGAGCACGGCAGCGTGCTGCGCGCGCTGTGGAAGGGGGGCTTGAGGGCCGGCGCGGCCGGAGCGGAAAAAGCGAGCGGGCCCCGCTACAGCATGTTCCTGACTCCCCGCTTCGGGATGATCCGTTTGGTGGAGGTCCTCGCCCGCCGGATGCTGGAGGTGGATCTGAAGACCAGCACGCCGGTGGCAGGGATCGAACGCTCAGGGCAGGGATGGACCGTCCGTTCCAAACAGGGAGAGGTTTTCCAGGCGGACGTCCTTTGCGTGGCGCTGCCGGCCCACGCGGCCGCCGCGCTCCTGAAACCCGCGGCTCCTGAAGCGGCGCGGGACTTGGAAGGGATCCCCTGCGAGTCGGCCGCCACCGTCACGCTGGCGTTCGACAAGAAGGACCTGCCGGTCCCCTTCAGCGGGTTCGGTTTCGTCGTCCCGGGGGGCAAAGCGGGCGGCGTGATCGGCTGCACCTTTTCCAGCCAGAAGTTCGCCCACCGGGCCCCTTCCGGCACAGTGCTGCTGCGGGCCTTCGTCGGCGGGGCCCTCGCCCCTGAGGCGGTCGGGAAAGAGAACACCGTTCTGGAGTCAAGCGTCCGGGCCCTGCTGAAGGAGACGCTGCAGGTGCAGGCGGCGCCCCGCGTGAGCGTGGTCCACCGCTACCCAAAGAGCATGCCGCAGTACCACGTGGGCCATCTTGAGCGGGTGGAGCGGATTGAGAAAGAGATCGCCCGGCTCCCGGGGCTGGCCGTCACCGGCAACTGGTCCCACGGCGTGGGGATCCCTCACTGCATCCATCAGGCGGAGCTTGCCGCCGAGAAGCTGTGCAGCGGGCTGACCACCTCCTCCTGATCGGTTTCGGCGGGCCGGAAAAATCGGAGGAGCTCCGCCCCTTTCTGGAACGGCTCACTCGGGGGACCCGCATTCCGGAGGAGCGGCTGCGCGAGGTGGAATCCCATTACCGGGTGACCGGCGGCTTCTCCCCCTACAACCGGCACGCCCAACGGCTGGCCGAAAAGCTCCGGGAGCAGTCGGACCTGCCCGTTTTCCTCGGCATGCGCAACTGGCGGCCGTTTCTTTCCGACACCTTGCGCGAGATCGCCGGCAAGGGACTGCGCCGCGGCGTGGCGGTTGTGCTCGCCCCACACCGCTCGGAGGCCAGCTTCGGCCGGTACGTGAAAAGTTTGGAAGAGTCGGTCCGGGAGGCCGCCGCGCCGGTCGAATACGACCTTCTCCCCGCCTGGCACGATCATTCCGGCTTCATCGAGGCGCAGGCGGCCCGGATCCGGCCGCTTCTGAACGGGGGCGCCGGCGCCCACCTGCTGTTCACGGCCCATTCGATCCCGATGGAAATGTCCGGCACTTCCTCTTACGCGGCCGAAATTGCAGTCTCCGCGGGCGCCGTGGCCGAGGCGGTCGGGGCGGCCCGCTGGAGCGTCGCTTACCAGTCCCGCTCCGGCCCGCCCGGGCAGCCGTGGCTGGGGCCGGACGTCCTGGCAGAGATCCGCCGCCTGAAAACCGAGGGGGTCCGGGTCCTTGTGGCCGTCCCGATCGGATTCCTTTTTGACCATACCGAAGTGTTGTATGATTTGGATGTGGAAGCCAAACAAATTGCCGAGCAGGAAGGATTGGAATTTCTGCGGGCCCCCACCGTGATGGACCACCCCCAATTCGTCCGGATGTTCGCGGAGCTGATCAAGGAGCGAAACAGATGATGACTGCCGAAACGGTGCTGGAAACCGCTTTGAGCGGAGTGAAGATCTTCAAGAAGGGCAAGGTGCGGGACGTCTACGATCTCGGGGAGCACCTGCTGATCGTCGCCACCGACCGGATCTCCGCCTTCGACGTGGTGATCCCGACCGGCATCCCGGGCAAGGGGATGGTCCTCACGCAGCTGTCCGCCTTCTGGTTCGGGAAGATGAAAGGGATCACCCCCACCCATTTTGTTTCGGCCGACATCGCGGAGATCACGCGCTGCTACCCTCAGCTGAAAGCCCATGAGGCGGTGCTGGCCGGCCGCTCGACGCTGGCGGTTAAGGGAGAAATTGTCCCGATCGAGTGCGTGGTGCGCGGCTACCTCTCCGGCTCCGGCTGGAAGGAGTACCAAAAGAACCAGTCGGTCTGCGGCGTGCAGTTGCCGCCCGGCCTGCGGGAATCGGACCTGCTGCCGGAACCGATCTTCACACCGGCCACCAAGGAGGAGAGCGGGCACGACATCAACATATCCGAAGCGGAAATGGCGAAAAGGGTGGGGACGGAGCTGACGCAAAAACTCAAGAAGCTTAGTCTCTCTGTCTACACCATGGCGCGGGACTACGCCAAGACGCGCGGCATCATCATCGCCGATACCAAATTCGAGTTCGCCGAAGTCTCCGATGGGAAGACGATCATGCTGGCCGACGAGGTGCTCACACCTGATTCTTCCCGCTTCTGGCCGGTCGAGGAGTACAAGCCGGGCGGGGCCCCGCCCAGCTTCGACAAGCAGTTCGTGCGGGACTACCTGGAATCGATCCGTTGGGACAAGACCCCGCCGGCCCCGCCTCTGCCGGAAGAGGTGGCCCGAAAAACCGGCGAGAAATACCTGCAGGCGCTCAAGCAGCTGACGGGAGGGAATTGACATGGCGACGGTGACCGTGGCGATCCTGATGGGCAGCCAGACCGATCTTCCAAAAATGGAGAAGGCAGCCGAGATCTTGAAGCAGTTCGGGGTGCCGCACGAGGTGAAGGTTCTCTCCGCCCACCGCCTGCCGGACAAGGTGGCGGAGTACGCCAAAGCCGCCGAAGGGAACGGGACCCGGGTGCTGATCGCTGGGGCTGGCATGGCGAACCACCTGGCCGGCGCCTTGGCCGCCAACACCACGCTGCCAGTGATTGGGGTGCCGCTGACCGGCAGCGCCTTGAACGGCCAGGACGCCCTCTACGCCACCGTCCAGATGCCCAAAGGGGTGCCGGTGGCGACGGTGGCCATTGACGGCGCGGCCAACGCGGGGTTCCTGGCGGTGGAGATCCTGGCGCTGTCGGACAAGGCCTTAAGCGAGAAACTGAAAGCTCACCGGAAAGCCGAACGAGAAAAGCTGGAGGCCGCTCAATGATTCGTGAGAGCATCTGGGTTAAATAGGAACTCGTGCCTCCCGCGACCTCCACCGAACGACGGATCGCCTACTTCTCGATGGAGATCGCCGTCGAGCCGGGCATCCCCACCTACTCGGGTGGCTTGGGGGTCTTAGCCGGCGACACGATACGGACCGCGGCCGACATGGGAGTCCCGATGGTCGGCGTCACGCTGCTGCACCGGAAGGGGTACTTCACGCAGAAGCTGGACCTGGAAGGGTGGCAGAAGGAGGAGCCGGTGCAGTGGGCCCCGGAATCGGTCCTGCAGGAGATGCCGCAGCGGGCCTCGGTGGAAATCGAAGGGCGATCCATCTATCTGCGCGCCTGGAAATACGAGGTGGTCGGCTTCAGCGGTTTCACGGTCCCGGTCTACTTCCTCGACACCGACCTTCCGGAAAACTCCCCCGACGACCGGGCACTTACCCATCACCTTTACGGCGGAGACGATCGCTACCGGCTCTGCCAGGAGGCGGTCTTCGGCATCGGAGGTGTGAGGATGCTGCGGGTGCTCGGCTACGAGGGGATCACCCGCTTCCACATGAACGAGGGGCACGCCGCCCTGCTGACGCTGGCGCTGTTGGACGGGGAGGCCCGCAAGGTGGGCAAGGAATCCTTCGGACCGGGGGAAATTGACCGGGTCCGCCGCAAGTGTGTCTTCACCACCCACACCCCGATCTCCGCCGGCCATGACCGCTTCCCGCTGGAGCTGGTGGGGAAGGTGCTCGGCCGGCCGGAGCTGGCCGCGACCCGAGAGGTTTTCCTAAGCGACAGCGTCCTGGACATGACCGCCTTGGCGCTGAACTTAAGCCACTACGTCAACGGGGTCGCCAAGCGGCATGGGGAGGTTTCCAGTACCCTATTCTCCCGGCCGGTGGGGGCCATCACCAACGGCGTCCACGCGCCCACCTGGACCAGCGAGCCGTTCCGGAAACTGTTCGACCGGTATATGCCCGGCTGGCGCGAGGATAATTTCACGCTGCGCAGCGCGCTGATCATCCCGGACGGCGAGCTCTGGGAGGCGCACCTGCAGGCGAAACGGAAGCTGCTGGCACGGGTCAAGGAAGAGACCGGCGTGCCGATGGAGGAAAACACCTTCACGATCGGGTTCGCCCGACGAGCCACCGGCTACAAGAGGGCCGGCCTCCTGCTGAAGGAGATCGGACGCCTGAAGAGCATCGCCGCTTCGGCGGGGGCGTTCCAGGTGGTCTACGCCGGCAAGGCCCATCCTCACGACGAGGATGGGAAGCGCGGGATCCAGAACATCATCCGGGCCGCGCGGGAACTGGCCCCCGAGATCAAGGTGGTCTACCTCCAGAACTATGAGATCGAACTGGCTCGGATCCTCACCGCGGGCTGCGACCTGTGGCTGAACACGCCGCAGCCGCCGCTGGAGGCCTCCGGGACCAGCGGCATGAAGGCGGCGCTCAACGGCGTCCCTTCTTTGAGCGTGCTGGACGGCTGGTGGGTGGAAGGCCACTTGGAGGGGGTCACCGGCTGGGCGATCGGCGAAGACGAGGGAAAAACCCCTCCGCAAGGGGATCGCGAGGCCCGGGATGCGGCGGCCCTCTACGACAAGCTGGAAAAGGTGGTGCTGGCGGCGTTTTACAAGGAGCGCCCCCGCTACATCAACGTGATGCGCGGGGCGATCGCCCTCAACGGGTCCAACTTCAACACCCAGCGAATGCTCCACCAGTATGTCTTGCACGCCTATTTTGGTTAAGCTGATCGTGTACGATTTGGACGGGACGCTGGTGGACACGCGCAGGGACATCGCGGAGGCGGCCAACCACATGCGGGGGGAAATGGGCCTGCCGCCCATGCCGGAGAAAAAAATCTGCGGCTTCGTCGGCTTGGGGTTGGCGCAGCTGGTGGCTGGCTGCTTGGAAACAGCCGATTCCGCCAAAGTGGAAGAGGGGACCCGGATTTACCGGGCCCACTATTCCGAGCATTTGCTGGATAACACATCCCTCTACCCGGGCGCGCGTGAGGTGCTGGAGCATTTCCGGGAGCGCCGGCAGGCGGTGATCACCAACAAGCCGGACCCCTACTCCCGCCGAATCCTGGAATCCCTGGGGGTGGCCGGTTACTTCCTGGAGATCGTGGCCGGGAACTCCGGGTACCCCAAGAAACCGGATCCGGAATCCCTCAAGACCCTGATGGGCAAAGAGGGGGCCGGCCCCTCCGAGACGCTTTTTGTCGGAGACAGCCCGATCGACGTGGAAACCGCCTCCCAGGCAGGGGTGCCGACCGTCGTGGTGGCGCAGGGGTTTTCCGAGCGGCAAGAACTGGAGCAGGCCGGACCAGACTACTTGGTCGAAGATTTTCGGGAACTGCTGGAGCTGGCGAAGGAGAAATCCTGGTGAGAAAGGGCCAACCTAAACATCTCTACACCACGCGGAACTCGGTCATCGACGCCAAGATCCAAGAGATCATCCGCACGCTGGAAGGGGACGAGTTCGACCGGACGCTGATCGCGGAGATGATCACCTCGGCTTACCGGTTCGGCCAGGACGGGGCCTCCACGATCGACCTTAAAGTAGTCAACAGCGCGGTCAAGGAGCTTCGCTACGCCTTCAACGTCTTCCAGCCGTACCGGCACCTGCGCAAGGTGGCGATGTTCGGCTCCGCCCGGACCCTATCCTCCAAGCCGGCCTACAAGATGGCTAAACAGTTCGGCCGGCTGATGACCAAGGCCGGCTGGATGATGATCACCGGGGCCGCCAGCGGCATCATGTGGGCCGGCCACGAGGGGGCGGGCCGGGAGGCCAGCTTCGGGCTGAATATCCGCCTGCCCTTCGAGCAGGAGGCCAACACGGTGATCCTCAACGACCCGAAGCTGGTCACCTGCAAGTATTTCTTCACCCGGAAACTCCTGTTCATCAAGGAGTCCCAGGCGACCGTGCTGTTCCCGGGCGGTTTCGGGACGCTGGATGAAGGGTTCGAGTGTTTGACGCTCGTGCAGACCGGCAAGGCAGACCCGAGGCCCATCGTCTTTGTGGACTTGGCCGACGGCGGCTTCTGGCGGCCCCTGCTCAAATTCCTGAACGAAAAACTGGTCAAGGAAGGGATGATCTCGCCCGCCGACCGGTCTATTTACCAGGTGGCCCGCTCCGCGAAAGAGGCCTCCGAAATCGTCTGCCGGTTTTACCGGGTCTACCATTCCATGCGCTACGTGGACGGCCGGCTGGTGATCCGCCTGAACCAGCCGCTGCCTCAAGCGAAGGTGGCCCGCCTCTCGAAAGAGTTCCGCGATATCCTCCGCTCCGGGGAGATCCTTCAGGGCCCGGCGCTGCCGGAAGAGGAAACCGAGCAGGGAGACGAGCCCGCGCTCCAGGGGCTCACCCGCCTCGTCCTTCACTTCGACCGCCACAATTACGGCCGCCTCACCCAGCTGATTCATCGGATTAACGAATAGCGGGCCACCCCGAGCGGGGGATTAGAGGCGGTAGACGCGGTCGCCGCGGCGGGCGCGGCCGGAGATCTTGAGGCCGACCTCATCTCCCTTGCGGGCTTGCTGGATCGGCTGGTGGTTCACCTGCATGGAGGCGACCGTCTGCTTTAGGTCCGTGGTGTGGCCCTTGATCCAGATGGGATCTCCCACCTTCAGGCTTCCCTTCGCGACCTTGATGACCGCCACCACCGGGATCCGGAAGAAGGCCACCACCTTGCCCAGCTGATCCCCCAGAGGGGCGGGCTTCTTCCCCTTGCCCTTGGGGGACGGCTTCTTGGCAGGGGATTTCTTTTTTGGACGGCTCTTCGGTTTCGGTTTGGATTTGGTTTTGGGGCGGGCCGCCAGTTTTTTCTTCGGACGAGAATCGGATTTCTTCTTGGTGGGCCTCTTCATGCTACGAAATTACCTCCGCCGGCCGGGCAGGTCAAGAGGATATTGAGGGCATGGTAAACTGAAGGGGCCATGCTCAAAGCGACACTCATCGTGCTGCTCGTTCTTGCCGCCAGTTGGCTCCTGCTGGTTTGGTGCATCCGCCGCCTTGCCCTTTGGGCGCGGGATCTGCGCACTCAAGGAAAACCACCGGAAGAGGAAGAGGCAGTCCCTTGGATGGGCCCGCTGGCGCCGGTGGCGCAGGAAGTGGCCCTCTTAGCAAAGAATCTCTGGGAAGCGCGCGGGGCGGCCGAGGAGGAAGCTCGGCTGAGGATCGCCGGCGAGTCCCGGTGGACCCCGGAGCGGCTCAAGGGGCACGTCCGCCTGATCCTGCGGGACCGGCCGTTCCTCGTGATCGCCAACCGGGAGCCGTACAGCCACATCCGGGAAGGGGGAAAGATCAAATGCGTCACGCCGGCGAGCGGGCTGGTCACGGCGGTGGAGCCGATCCTGCAGGCCTGCGGCGGCATCTGGGTGGCCAGCGCCTCCGGAGATGCCGATCGGGAAACCGCCGATGAGAAGGGCCGGCTCCGGGTGCCGCCGGACGCCCCGACCTACACCCTCAAGAGGGTCTGGCTGACCGAGCAGGAGGAGGAGGGATATTACTACGGTTTTTCCAACGAGGGGCTTTGGCCGCTCTGCCACATCGCCCACACCCGTCCGGTTTTCCGGTCGGAGGACTGGGAACAGTACAAGAAGGTGAACCAGAAGTTCGCCGACGCGGCCCTCGAGGAGCTTTCCGGTTCCGAAGAACCGTTTGTGCTGATCCAGGATTACCATTACGCGCTGCTGCCGCGGATGATCCGGGAGAAGCGGCCGGACGCGAAGATTGCCCTCTTCTGGCACATCCCGTGGCCCAATCCGGAGGCGTTCGGCATCTGCCCATGGGGGCGGGAGATCCTGCACGGGATACTCGGCGCGGACCTGCTCGGCTTCCACATCCAGTTCCACTGCAACAATTTCCTCGACACGGTGGACCGCCTGCTGGAATCCAGGATCGACCTGGAGCAGTTCGCCGTGGACCGCGCTGGGCACCGGACGCTGGTCAAGCCGTTCCCGATCGGGATCGCCCCTCGCCACAGCCCACCCGGGGAGGACACCGTCGCCGCGCGGCAGGAGGTCATGAAGAAACTGGGGATCCAGGTGGACTACCTGGGCGTCGGGGTGGACCGGATCGATTACACCAAGGGGATCTCCGAGCGGTTCCGCGCGATCGCCCGTTTCCTGGAGAAATACCCGGAGTATAGGGAAAAGATGGCCTTCGTGGAGATGGCGGCCCCCAGCCGCACCTCCATCAAGAGCTACTCCGACCTGGGGACCGAGCTGGAAACGGAAGTGGAGCAGATCAACCAGCGGTTCCAGACGAAAACCTGGAAGCCGATCCTGTTCCTCAAAGAGCACCACAACCGAGAGGAGATCGACCTTTTCTACCGGGTGGCGGATTTCTGCCTGATCACCTCACTGCACGATGGCATGAACCTGGTCGGCAAGGAGTTCGTCGGCAGCCGGTCTGACGAGCAGGGGGTGCTGATCCTAAGCCGTTTCGCCGGGGCGTCGCGCGAACTTCGGGACGCGCTGCTGGTGAACCCCTACGACCTTGAAGAGGTGGCCGAGGCGATCCGCGAGGCGGTCACGATGAAGCCGGAGGAGCAGAAGAGAAGGATGGCCAGCATGCGAGCAGTGCTGGAGGAGCGCAACGTCTACCGCTGGGCCGCCGACATCACCTCCGAGCTGGACCGGATCCGTCCGGATTCCTGATGCGGCCGTTGTTTTCCGCCTGGCCGGCTGTGCGCGAGCGGCTGCGGGGCGCAAGCCGGATCGCCCTGTTCCTCGATTATGACGGCACCCTTACCCCGATTGTCAGCCATCCCTCCAAAGCCCGGCTCTCGGCGGCCGGCCGCCGCCTGCTGAGGAGCTTAAGCCGCCGGCCGGAGATCTGGATCGCGCTGGTCAGCGGGCGGTCACTGAAAGAGGTCCGGCGGATGGTGGGAGTCAAAGGTCTTTGCTACGTCGGCAACCACGGCCTGGAGCTGGCGGGGCCGAAGATCCGGCATGTCAATCCGATGGCGCGCAAGAGCCGGCCGGTCATGAAAAAAATCGCCGCTTCGCTTCGGAAGGAGCTGAAAAGAATCCCGGGCACGTGGGTCGAAGACAAGGGACTCACGCTGAGCGTGCATTGCCGGCAGGTCAATCCCAAGAAGAAGCCCCTCGCGCGCCGACTTTTCCTCGACATCGTTCGTCCCTACGCGGGGAAAAAGCAGATCCGGCTCACGGCGGGTAAAGAGGTCTTCGAGGTGCGGCCGCCGGTCCGCTGGACCAAGGGGACGGTGGTGAGCTGGCTGCTGGCCCGGCAGCCGGCCCTTTCGCGCGGTCCGGTGCTTCCGATCTACATCGGAGATGACCAGACGGATGAAGACGCCTTTCAGGCGCTCGGAAAACGGGGAATCACGGTGAGGGTGGGCGCGGGCAACCCGCTCAGCCAAGCCCAGTACCGGGTCCGCTCTCCGGCAGAAGTGGGGCGGTTCCTGCGGCGGCTCATCCGCTGTTCTCCCGGTTTAGCCGGCGGGCCAGCTCGGCCATCCCGGCCGTGAAGGGAACCTTGCCCAGATGATTAAGGGGAACCCATTTTCTTTCCGTGTACCACTGGGGCCGGGGATCGCCTCCGGTCCACGCGCAGGAAAAAGCGCGGATTTCCAATTCCCGGTGGGAAAGAAGCTGGGTGTGACTGGCGCACGGCTTTGGGTTTTTCAGGAGGAGGATCCCCAGCCGCTCGGCCAAATGCCTGCGTAGAGCGCCCAACAGCGATTCCCCGGGGCGCGGCTCCCCGCCGGGGAATTCCCAAAGGCCGGGCAGGAGGGTGGCGATCGGGCGCCGGGCGATGAGCACCCTGCCGTTCTTTCGCAGCACCGCGCAGGGGTAAAAAAGTTTCTTGCGCGCAGTGGGGCGACGCGATGGGGGAATCGAATCTTGCCAGCCCTTCCGGCGGGAAACGCAGTCCGCGGACAGCGGGCAGCGGCCGCATTGCGGCCGGCGGGGCAGGCAGACCATGGCCCCCAGCTCCATCATCGCCTGGTTGAAATCGCCCGGGTCCTTCCGCGGAACGAGCTGCTCCGCCAGCCGCCACAACCTTCGCTGGACCGCGGCCTGGCGGGGGTCCTCACGGATCCCGAAGTAGCGGCACAGCACTCTCTGCACGTTCCCGTCCAGGATCGGGGCGGGCCGGTCGAACGCGATGCTGGCGATCGCCCCGGCCGTGGTGCGGCCGATGCCCGGCAGCTTTAGCAGGGAATCCACCTCTTCGGGGAGCCGGCCTCCGTGGTCCCGCGTGATCGTTTGGGCGCAGGCGTGCAGGTTTTTGGCCCGGCTGTAGTAGCCCAGCCCCGACCAGGTATCGAGCACGTCGGTCAACGGGGCCCGGGAAAGGGAATGGACCGAGGGGAAACGTTCCAGGAACCGCCGATAATAGGGGATCACGGTGGCCACCTGCGTCTGTTGGAGCATCGCCTCCGAGATCCAGATCCGGTAGGGGTCGCGCGTCTTTCGCCAGGGAAGGTTCTTGCGGGATTCCTTACGGTACCAGAGGATTAGCTTATCGGTCTTCAAGACCGACAGAGCCGAACGCGCAGTCCTGGGTGACGGAGGGGAAGGCGCCGTCCTCGTCCCGGTGCGGGGAGGCGCAGGTGGCGATGTCCCCGATCCCCTTCACGACGCGCAGGAAACTGTGGCCGACCCCCTTGGCGACGCCGGTGAACAAGTTGCCGCCGCTTCGGAGTTCCAACTCCGGCTGGTGGATCATCTCCAGCCAGAAAAAGCAGAGGCTGGTCGCTCCCCGTAGGAACTGTCCGCTGGTTTTGGTGAGGTAATCGTCGGAAGAGGCGGCATCGCAGATGGAGATGGTCTCGGCGCGGCAGGGAGTTGCTTGCCAGCCGATGGCCGCGGAGAGGACGCACAGAAACAGGAGAAGCTCCCGCATGGAGCTATCTTAGCGCAGGAGATCAGGTGATGGCTAGTTCCGACTCGTCCAGCGCCTGCAGCTCTTTTTCCAGATCCTCTTCGGAATCCGGTTCGCCGCCGGCGGGGATCTCTTCGAGGGATTCCAGGTCGTTCCAGATCTCCAGGGCCTCTTCCCCGTCCGGCTCCTCGGAGACCGCTTCGGCCAGCACGATCCGGTCGTGCTCCTGCAGGTCCTGTTCAAGGTCCGCGCTGTCCAATAGAGCCATCTCCTCGGTCTCCAGCAAAACCTGGGAGTCCCGGTCAATCTGCCGGGTGACGCGGGCCGGCGTCGGCATGAGGACCAGCACCGCCGTCACGGCGGCCAGCGCGCCCGCCCACCCGGACACGGTCCAGGGTTTGAAGATGGGCCTAACGACCCAGACCGGCGGAGCCAGGATCCGGTCCATCACCTGCCGGTGATAATCCCTCTGCAGCTCCCCGGGAGGGTCCTTCAAAGGATGCCTCTTGAGAAAACTCCGCAGCCAGCTGTCCCATTCCTGAGGATTCATGCCAATACCCTCCGCAGTTGCTGAGCCGCGCGGAACAAATGGGCCTTCACCGTCCCTTCGCGGCATCCCATCACGCGGGACACCTCCTCAAGAGGCAGCCCGTTCAAATGATGGAGCGTGAAAGCGGCCCGCTGGTTCATCGGGAGCCTGCCGATCGCGCGGGCCAATTTCCCGGCCAGCTCCCGGTCCTGCGCCGCCTGGCGGGGACCGGCCCCGGGATCGGGCGGGTCGAGGGCCGGCTCTTCCTCATCATCGCCGGAGCACCCGCTGAGAATGAGCAGCTCCGGCTGGCGCCCCCGGCGCCGCAGGAAGTCTTTGCACTCGTTGGCGATGATCCGGTAAAGCCAGGTAGAAAATTTTGCCCCACCCCGAAAGGAGCGCAACTGCCGGTAGGCCTTGACGAAGCCGTTCTGGGAAAGATCTTTTGCCTCTTCCCAGTCCCCCACGAAGCCGTAGGCCAGCTTCCAAGCGGCGAGCTGGTATTGGGATACCAGCTCGCCGTAGCGCTCTTTTTCTCCCTGGAGCACCGCTCCGATGATTTCTGTTTCATCGGCCGCCACGTCCGCCCCCGCCGCCTCCCCCGCCTCCCCCGCCGCCCCGGATCCCACCTTGAGATCGAGGAGATCTCCGTTCTCCTCCGCGCCCGGCGCCGTCACGGCCCTGCCCGCGTCCATGGTCCCGAACCCCGCGGTTATCGTGAGGCGTCTTTCGGTCAAAGCGGTCTTCCCTGCGATCCCGGATGTCCTCCCTCCGGTCCCGGACGTCCTCCCGGCGGTCATGCACCCGCTCCTTCCAATGCGGATGGTTCTGCTTGAACTCTTCGCGCCACTGTTCCCGCTTTTTCGTGAGCTCCTGGTAGCGCTGGGGGTTCTTCTCCTTCAACTCGGCCAGCCGCTTCTCCAGGTGCTCCTTGCGCTGCTCCTTGAACTTCTCATACGCTTCCGGCCGGTTTTCTTTAAGCCACCCCAGCCGTTCCTGGCGCCGCTCCTTCATCTTGGCCATCGCCTTCTGGTACTGCTCCGGGTTGCGCTCCTTCAGGTACTCCAAGCGCTCCCGCAGCTTTGCCCGCTTTTCCTGCATGACCTGCTGGAACTTTTCCGGG
>CAYJTM010000008.1:0-23657 GCA_964373055.1 uncultured Planctomycetia bacterium | reverse complement strand
GGCCCACCGGCACCTGGGCGATCTTGCCGGTCCGCTTCACCTGGTCGCCGTCCTTCAAGCTCCGGTCGGAGCCCAGGATCACCGCGCCGATCGAGTCGGCCTCCAGGTTGAGCGCCAACCCCATGATGCCGCCCGGGAACTCCAGCAGCTCGCCGGCCATGCACTCCTGCAGGCCGTAGATGCGGGCGATGCCGTCTCCCACCTGCAGGATCGTCCCGATCGATTCCAGTTTCAGTTTGGTTTTGTAGCTCTCCAGCTCCTGCTGGAGGATGGAGGTCACTTCTTCCGGTCTGATAGACATAGGATCAATTCACCTTTGCCGCTAAGAGTTGTTCACGCACTTTTTCCAACTGCGCCCGGACCGACCCGTCCAGCAGCGCGCCGCCCACCGCCACCCGCACGCCGCCGATCAGCGCCGGATCCACCCGCCGCTCCAAGATCACCCGCTTAGCGATCGCCTTGCCGACCGCCTGGGCCAGCCGCTGGGTCTCCGCCGAGGAGATCGCGTGGGCGGTGGTCACCTGGCCCCGCACCACCCCCTGCCTCCGCTCGGAGACCGTTTTCGCCTCCTCGCTGACCGCCGGCAGGTGCGCCACGCGGTCCTTCTTCAGCAGCAGGCGCAGCAGCCCCATCGTCTCCGGGGCGGCGCCGGCCGCCAGCGCCCGGTCGAGCGTCCGCTCCTTATCCTCAGGGCCAATCTCCGGTGAGCCGAGGAACCGCTGGAGATCCTTGGACTGCCCGTACATCCGGGCGATCTGGTCCAGCTCCTCTAAACCAACGGCCAGCCGGCCGGACCCCTCGACCGCGTTCACGAAGGCCTCGGCGTACCGGCGGGCGACAACTCGGTCGACCATAATTATTTGCGTTCCAATGTATCGATTTCTTGGATGAAGGCCTCGATCATCCGCCGGTCGGTCTCCTCGTCCAGGTGCTGCTGCAGGACCTTGTGCGTGGCCTGGATCGCCAGGTCCACCACCTGCTCCTTGAGCTCCAGGCGGGCCTTGGCCACCTCCAGCGCGATCGCCTCTTTGCTCTTCTCGAGGACCTCGCGCGCGTGGGCGCGGGCGGACTCCTCGACCTCCGCGCCAACGCGGCGGCCTTCGTCCACTGCCTGCTGGATCTTGAAGCGGGCCTCCTCCTCGATCCGGTCCAAGTGCTTCTGGTAGTCGGTCTTCATGCTCTCCAGTTCAGCCCTAGTCCGCCCGATCGACTCGAACTCGGAGACGATCTTGGCCCTGCGGTCGTCCATGAGCTTCAACAGCGCTCCCCAGGCGAACTTCCTCAAAATAAGCAGAAGAAGGAGGAATGCCAGGATGTTGACGACAAACTGCGCGAGGATCTGCATGCGGACCCCTTAGATCTTCAGCAGCCCGAACCCGAACAACAGAACCGTCACGAAGACGTAGATCGTCAGCGCCTCAATGAACGCGCACCCCAGGATCATCGCGCCCTGAATCTTCGTCGATGCCTCCGGCTGCCGCGCCATCGCTTCCATTGCCGCGGCCACCGCCTTCGCCAGCCCCAGCGCCGAGGCGACCGCCGCCATCGCCAACCCGATCGGAAGACTGAAACCCAAAATCACCTTCGCCCAATCCACAGTGTGTTCCATCCTTTTCTCCTTTATGAGTGCCCTTCTTGATGGGGCAGTTTTGTGTAGATGTAAATCATGCTTAAACTGGTGAACACCAACGCCTGCACGATGCTGAAGATGATCGCCAGCAGCACGAACGGCAGGTGCAGAGGAATCCCGATCGGGAGCTTGGACCAGGCGAAGGTCATCGCGCCCAGCACCACGAAAACCCCCAGCAGCGTGTCCTCTCCCATGATGTTGCCGAACAACCGCAGAGCCAGCGAGACCGGCTTGACGATCTCGCCGACCGCCTCGATGAAAAACATGAGCGGAGCCAACACCCAGCCGACGGGATCTTTCGGCTCATTCATCAGGTGGTATAGGTAGCCGAAGAAACCAAAGCTCTTGACCGCGGTCCACTGCACCATGAAGAAGACGCAGAGGGCCAGCGAGAAGGTCATCTCGAAGCGGGAGGTGGGGGATTTGAGGCCCGGGACCAGGCCGGCCAGGTTCATCGCCAGGATGAAGAGGAACAACGTGCCGAGGAACGGTAGGAAGCGGCGGCCATGCTCCTTCCCTAATACGCCGCAGACTAAACCCTCCAACCACTCGATGACCGTCTCGGCCAGCATCTGGCCGCGGCCCGGACGCATCGCCACCCGGCGGGCGGCCAGCGCCATCAGCAGGCCCACGATGGCGACGATCACGAAGGCGAAGAGGGCGTTCTCCCAGGTGTTCAGGAAATGCTTGGCCGGCCCTTCCGGCATCCAGTGGGTGATCAGCGTGACCAGGTTCGGGATCTCCGGAGGATGGGCCGGAGCCGCGGCTTCAGTCATTGCTTCGGCCCCACAGGGGCCGAAGCAATCTCGCCTTTAAATCGAGATTGCTTCGTCACTCCGTTCCTCGCAATGACACCTAACACTACCAAGCTGAGCGTGAACCCGGCCAACCAGGGGACGGCCGGCAGACGCAGTCCGATCAGCATCCAGGCGGCCAGCCCATACAACACCACCAACTTGGCGGCCACCCAGCCGGCCAGCTTCCAGCCCTGCTTGGCTTCCACAACGCAGCGGACCGCCCGCGTCAAGCACCAGGCGTTGGCCAGCCCCCACAGGGCCCCCGCGAAAAAAGAGAGGGTGAGCATCATTCAAAGAGTTTTCTTGATCAGTTTCCAGGTCTCCCGAATGCCGGCCACAAAACCCGCCAACAGGAGAAGGGCCGTAAAGAGCGGCCGCGTTCCAAAAAACCTGTCCAGGCCCCAGCCGAGGGCGCCACCCACCACGGGGGACAGGCCCAAAAGGAGCGGGATCGAAACCAGCGTCCCGACTCGTCGATACCAGGCGTAGGGATCCTCGGCAGGCAACTTGTCTCCCGAACTTCAGAGGGGATCAGTATATCAAAACGAGGGTTGGCGAAAAGCGGATTTTTGAGAACCACCCCCAATGGGGATACACCTATTGACGGAACTATCGTCATATGGCATGCTAAGTGACGATAGATATGACAACCTTACCTGAATACATCGAGCGTCCACTGAATCTTCCGGCGCTACTGGAAAAGAAATCCCACTTTCTCTTCGGCCCGCGGCAGACCGGGAAAAGCTCCCTGATCCGCCATACCTTGCGAGGGGTTCAAATCTACGACCTGCTCGATTCCGCCACCTACCTGACTCTCAGCCGCGATCCTGGCCGCATCGCACAGAACCTGTCTCCCAGCGACCGCTGCGTCGTGATCGATGAGATCCAGCGCCTTCCGGAGCTGCTTCACGAAGTGCACCGCCTCATTGAAGAACGGCGCGTTCATTTTTTGCTGACCGGATCGAGTGCTCGCAAGCTGCGGCGTGGAGGAGTGGATCTGCTCGGAGGGCGCGCCCGAACGAAATTTCTCCATCCTCTCACATGGAAAGAGCTGGGCCCTCGATTCGACCTGCGGCGGGTGGCGGAGCGCGGGCTTCTGCCCTCCATCTATTTCTCCGACGATCCCCAGGCGGACCTGAAGGCCTATACCGGCGCCTATCTCCAGGAGGAGATCGTCGCTGAAGGCGCGACCCGGAACGTGCCGGCCTTCAGCCGGTTCCTTCGGGTGGCGGCCTTGTGCAATGGGACGATCGTCAATTTCACCAACGTGGCCAACGACGCCCAGGTGGCACGAACTACCGTTTACGAATATTTCGAGATCCTCAAGGACACCCTCTTTCTCCATGAGCTACCGACCTGGAAGAAATCGAAGAAGCGTAAACCGCTGGTTTCTTCCAAGTATTACTTCTTCGATGTGGGGGTCGTGGCGGCGCTGCAAGGGAGAGAATTCCGGATGGGAACCCCTGAATTCGGCGAGGCTTTTGAAACCTACCTGATGCACGAGCTCTTAAGCTGCCAAGACTATCAAGCCGCTGAACCTCTGAGTTTTTGGAGATCCGCCTCCGGCTTCGAAGTGGATTTTATTCTGGGAGATCACACAGCGATCGAGGTCAAGGCGAAGGAAAACGTTTCCTCCAATGATCTCAAACCACTTCTCGCGCTGGCGGAGGAAAAGAAGCTGAAACGGTATCTTTGCGTCAGCCTCGAGTCACGTACGCGGCGAATCGGTGAAGTAACCATCCTCCCCTTCCGGGAATTTCTGGAAGCGCTCTGGAGCGGAGCGTATCGCGAATAAATTGGACCTTTATACCTGGCCGGCGTAGGTGACAACTCTGTCGGCCAAATCGCTGAACTCCCTCTGCGCCGCCACAAAAGACTGTTCCGCGCCGGCCGCTTCGGCCACCACCGCCAGCAGGAACCCGGTGAAGTCCGGCCGGTCGGGGCGCACTTGGCGCGTGGAGATCCCCGCAAAGTCCGCCGCCGGCAGAAACCGGCCGGCTTCCTCTTCGGCGCCGGCAAACACCACGCGCCGAGCATCCCACCGCGAGATCAACTCTGTCACGACCTCCGCCGCCGGCCGCCCCCGCGCGAAAACCACCGGCAGCCCGGGGATCTTCTCCAGCCCCTTGAGCTCCGGATACCGCTCCTCCATCCCGGTCCCGATCACGATCGGCGTCAATCTTTGCAGGAAGACCTCCTCCGCGCCGGCGGCGGTGAGGCGGTCCCGCTCGTGTTCCAAGACCCGGAGAAACGTCTCCACGGATTGCCGCTGGAGAGGCCTTTGGCCGCGCGCCGCGGAAACCCTCTCGGCCAGTGCTTTGTGGATGCTGTCGGCCTTAGGTGGCCCATCCACCAGATGTTCGACTAAACCCCGGAGAGCCGATTCCCACAACTGGTCATCGTCTGTTTTGGATAAAACGGCGGCCTCGTTCTTTTTCTTTTGTTCCCTGTACCAGAGGGACGGATCGCTAAAGGTCAGCATCTGCATCGCTCGCAGCGAGAGAAGCTTTCGCATCCGGATCTTGTCTGCGCGTCCAGCGGCCAACCCCGTCACCAGGTCACTCAACCACTCCGAGATATGAGAGGCGATCCGATGTGCCTCGTATCTATTTTTCACCGCTTCTGTCTTGTTCCGGCGCAAATCCAAAAGCGACGGGGGGCCCTTGGCATAAGTCTGCCAGTCGGGATAGAACCCGGCCGCCAAATGGCTGAGGTGATCCCCCGCCTCCGCCCGGACCGGCTCCAGAGCCGCCGCCGACATCTCCGAATGTTCCACCGCCAAAACGGTCAGCCCCGCAGACTCACGCACCAGTTGGTCAGCCATATGCCACGCCTCGGTGGAAAGGCTTTGGGTGAGGACGCGGTGGGTGTTCTCTAGCTCTTTTCGAGAGGACTCCACTAATCCGCGCAACTCCCCAAAGGGATCCATGTTCGGGAATTGTTCCAGTCTCCGCATTAACGGTTGGGTTTGCTGGAACCCGTAGATGGTTTCTTCGATGGCCTTCACCCTATCCCTGTTCAGCAAGGTCATCCGGTAAATGCCGTCTCCAAGCCGGACGACGTAGACCCGATCCTCCCCGGAAGAGGGGATCCGGAGCAGAATCTGAGTTCGGGAAGAATAGCCGATGCCGGAATAGGTTGCCAGCCACAGGGCCAGCCAATCCGCCAGCGAAGAACGGAGTTTGTTGTAAATGGGCCTGCGGGCTTGGGTTTCCGGATCAAAGCGGACGCTGCGATCCACCCGGGCACGAAGATCCAGGAAGGTTTGGATGAACCCAGGAATGAGAGCGTCGAACTCCCGAGCCACCTTCTGCACTTCCGGATCCGTTTCCTCCAGCCGCACCCGGCTGACCGCGAGGTTGCCGAGATACCAGCCCACCGTTCCCCCGGCAGCCGCCGAGAGCCCGTTCTCCACGGTGAGAACAGGAGCTTCAACCCTCTGGACCGCGCTCACCGCGGGCCGGACCGCGCTCACCGCGGGCCGGACCCCGCCTCCCACCAAGGCGCCGGCAGCCAGTCCGAGGAGCCCCCCAATCCATTTCCTCCGCTCAAGGTTGACCACCCCTTCCGCGCCGGCCTGGGCGGCGGGCGCGAGCGCAGTCTTGAGATCTTCCATGCCGGCTTGATTTTCGGACGTTTCAAGCTGGCGCAAGCCGTACGCGGGCCCGGGCAGGGCGAGGCAGAGACTTAGGAAAAGGGCGCAGATTCCGCGTAAAGGACAGTTCTTCATGGTTTGGTATGGGTTATAGAGTAAGTTTACTCGATTTCCGGCGTTGCGTGGGTAGTTTAACTAACTATTTCTTCGCTAACTCGATATCAATCCTTCAAAAGCCCTTCGGCCCACCGGTAGAAGCGTTCGGTGAGCTTGACCAGCTCCGCGGCGTCATGCAGAGCAAGTGAATGATCCTCATATTCGATCAGATTCTTCTCGTCAAGAATCCGAAGGAATGTTTCCGCTTTCTGTTTGGCATCAGGGACATCTGCGAGAGATCTCAGGAGAGTGGCCGCCGCATCATGATCTGGACTCGCTGAGCGCCGCTGGGTAAAGCGAACGAGCACCGCGTCACAAGCGGAGATAGCGCAGTGGACTGCGTTCAAACCCACCGCGTTCCATTGCTCTGTTTGCATCGCATGTCGCATGGAATTGAGGAATTCGGTTGCTTTTTTAAAATAGATATCGGCTCCCGATCGTTCAACGCGCCGGACCCGGTCAGGCCGCTTTGTCATATAAGACCCCCTCCAATAATAAGGGCTTTCCCCAAATTACCCGATGATCCCTTAAGATGTTTTGGAACAGGGGAAGCTTTCGTCTAACCTTTTGGCGCGCTTCCGAAAGGGCATTGACGTAGATTGACGGGACGTTCCCGAATTCTTCCATGACCCGCCCGCAAAAAGGATCCAAGGCGTTCCGAATCTTCCGTTTTGCCTGTTTCGATTCGACCAGCACGAAGAGATCGATGTCGCTTGTCGGGCGCTCCTCTCCCCTAGCGACGCTCCCGAAGATGGCAACTGTAATCACTTTTTCTTTTTCTCCACTCTTAAGGGTTTGACTAAGAAGTTCCGATAACCGGTCTGAGAGTTTGGCTTCCTGGTCAAAAAGGGGCCTAAGGATCTGCCGCACCAGGAAGTGCCGGTCTTTCAAGGAATAGGCGAGGCTGTTTCCTATCTTTCGCACATTCAGGAGCGTCGCTTGACGCAGCTCCCGAAGGGCCCGGTGTGCGGTCATAGGATTGGCGCCGACTTCCGCGGCAATACGGTTCCCGCTCCATGTCCCGCCCTTACGGCAGAAGAAACGCAGGATTCGCACCTTGGTGGTGTTGTTTAAAATGGTATCGAACGGCTGCTCGAATCTCATAGCAAGATTATAACATATTTTATATGATCGTATATTATTTGTTATATTTGGTTTAGTGCCAGGGAATGGAACCAGGCGAGGGGACGAACGGGAGGGAGCGGGCGGTGAGGTCGAGCCAGGGCCCCTGCCAGAGGCCGAGCAGGAAGAGCCCGGCGGTGCAGAGGGCCAGCGCCAGGCGCAGCGAGCGGCAGCGGGGCAGCCGCTCCGGCGTCACAGCCGGCTCGATGTAGATCGTCTTGATCACCCGGACGTAGTAGAAGAGGGAGATCACGCTGTTGACGGCGCCGATCACCGCGAGCCCGACGGCGCCGGCCTGCAGCGCGGAGCCGAAGATCCACATCTTGCCGAAGAAACCGGCCAGCGGCGGGATGCCGGCCAGCGAGAGAAAAGCGATGGTGATCATGAAGGCGATCGCCGGCTCCCGGCGGCTGAGGCCCGAAAAAGCGCCGACATCTTCCCTGCCGGCGGTGTTCGCCACGGCGATCACGCCGGCGAAGGCGGCGGCGTTCATCAAGAGGTAGGCCAACAGGTAATACATCACCGCCGCCAGGCCGAAGGGGGTCGCCACCGCGATACCGATCGCCATGGTGCCGGCGTGGGCGATGGAGGAGTAGGCCAGCATCCGCTTGACGTTGGTCTGCCCAAGGGCCGCCAGGTTCCCGACGGTCATGCTGACCACCGCCAAGGCGCCGAACAGCAGCGGCCAGCCAACTACCTCCGGCGGGATGCCTAGCAGGAATAACCGGGCCAGGACGGCGAAGGCGGCCAGCTTGGGGCCGAGCGATATAAAGGAAGCGACGGGTGCCGCGGCCCCTTCATAGGCGTCCGGCGCCCACATGTGGAAAGGGACGAGGGCCAGCTTGAACGCGAGACCAGCCGTGAGAAGCAGGACGGCGGCGAGCGTCAGGGCCGGGGCCGCGGCAACCGTTTTCGTGAGCCCCGCCAGCGCCGCCAGCTCCATCCGGCCGGTTAGCCCGTAGACCAGCGTGACGCCGTAAAGAAAAGCGCCGGTGGAGAGGGCCCCGAACAGGAAATATTTGAGGGCCCCCTCGATCGCCAGGGAATCCCTCTTCTGGAAACCGACCAGCAGATAGGAAAGGATCGAAACCAGCTCCAAACTGAGGTACAGGAGGACCAGGTGCTGCCCACGCACCATCAGCAGCAGGCCGGCGGTGACGAACAGGAGCAGTGAATAGAACTCCCGGCGGGAGCGGACCTTCTCCCGGGCGTAGCCCATGGCGCTCAGGACCACCAGCGCCGAGGCCGCCAGGATCGCCGCCCCGAAAAACAGGGAGAACCGGTCCTGGACCAGCATGCCGGAGAAGGAGAGGGTCGAGGCGGCGGGGGTTTTAAGGGCCTGGAACAAGCCGGCGTCAAAGGCGGCCGCCAACAGCGCCAGCGTGACGAGGCCCAGCAGCCGGCCGGAACGCAGGAACGGCAGGACGAGCAGGATCATCCCGCCGGCGGCGAGGATCAGCTCGGGGAGGATGCTCGCGATATCGGTCATTGCGAGGAGTCCGCGTCAGCGGACGACGCGGCAATCTCTCGCGAGGCCCGAGAGGGCCGCGGCGATCTCGGTTTAAATTCGAGATTGCTTCGGGCACTCCGTGCCCTCGCAATGACGGTTTGACTTACCATCCTAAATTTCCGCCGAGGCGGTAGAGCAGGGCCGAGAGGGCCGGCGTCTGCCAGTCCATCACGCTCTTGGGCCAGAGCCCCACCCAGAGAATGAAGAGGGCCAGCGGGACCAGGGTGAAGATTTCTCTTTTGTTGATGTCGGAGAGAGAAGCCCATTTCGGGTGCAGCGGGCCCAGCAGCACCTTCTGGATCATCAGCAGGAAAACCGAGGCACCCAAGAGGAGGCCGATCACCGAGCACGCCGTCAACACCGGGTGGGTCGGGAAGCAGCCCAGCAGGGAGAGGAACTCCCCGATGAACCCGGAGAGGCCCGGGAGCCCAAGCGAGGCCATCGAGAAGAAGATCAGCCACCCGCCGTAGACCGGCACCTTCGCCCCCAGCCCGCCGAAGTCGGCCAGGTTCCGGGTGTGGGCCCGGTCGTAGATCATGCCGACCAGGAGGAACATCCCGCCGGTGATCATGCCGTGGTTGAACATCTCCAGCATCGCGCCGTTGAACCCGGAGAGGGTCAGCGCCGAGAGGCCCAGCAGCACGAAGCCCATGTGGCTGACCGAGGAGTAGGCGACTAATTTCTTGAAGTCGGTCTGCGCCATCGCCACGAGGGCGCCGTAGATGATGTTGATCATCCCGAGCACCGCCAGCGCCAGCCCGAACTCCACCGCCACCTGCGGCAGCAGCGGGAAGCTGATCCGCAGGAAGCCGTAGCCCCCCATCTTCAGCAGCACGCCGGCCAGCAGCACGCTGATCGGGGTGGGGGCTTCGACATGCGCGTCCGGCAGCCAGGTGTGGAACGGGAATATCGGCACCTTGATCGCGAAGGCCAGGAAGAATCCGAGGAAGACCCACCACCGGGCCGCCGGCCCCAGCGTGAAGCCCCCTTCGATGAGGCCCGGGATCGAAAAGGAGTGGGGCGAGGAGGAGAAGTAGCAGGTGAGGATCGCCAGCAGCATGAAGACCGAGCCGGCCAGCGTGTAGAGGAAGAACTTGATCGCCGCGTATTCCCGGCGCGAGCCGCCCCAGATGCCGATCAGGAAATACATCGGCACCAGCACCAACTCCCAGAAGAGGTAGAACAGGAACAGGTCCAGCGCCAGGAAGGTCCCCATCATGCCGGCCACCAGCAGCTGGTAGAGGAAGAAGTACTCCTTCAGCCGCTCCTTGATCGAGGCGGAGGCCACCGCCGCCACGAAGGAGAGCAGCGCGGTGAGGAAGATGAGCGGCATGCTGATCCCGTCGGCTCCGAGGTGGTACCAGACGTTGATCTGCGGGATCCAGGAGAGCTTCTCCTCGAACTGGAACCCCTGGGCGCCCGGCTGGAACTTGAACAGGAGCGCGATGCTCAAGACCAGCGTTGCCAGAGTGGAGAAGATCGTGATCCCCCGCAGAGCTTGTTCCCTGTCTTTGGGAACCAGCAGCGTGAGCAAGGCGCCTACCAGCGGCAGAGCGACCAACAGAGTCAACGAAGGCAAATTCATTCCGTCACCTCAGAAAGAGAAAGATGATTAACGCTCCTGCCGATGCCACCAGCAGGTAATTCTGCACCAGGCCGGTCTGCAGATGGCGGAGCACGCCGCCCGCCCGGCCGGCGGTGACGCCCAAGCCGTTCACGGCCCCATCCACCCAATGTTCGTCCACCCAGCGTTTCAAGCGGCTCAACCGCAGGCCCGCGTTCCCCGCCCCGTTGACCGCGCCGTCCACCACGCGGGCGTCGAATCCGAACAACTTCCCTGAAAACCAGCGGACCGGCCGCAGCAGGACCAGCTCATAAAACTCATCCACGAAATACTTACCGGCTGCGAGTTGGTAGAAAGGCCTTAAGCCCACGCGCAGCCCCTCCGGCAGCAGCTGCCAGCCCAGCCCGTACCGGACCAGCGCCAGCGCGATGCCGGTGGAGGCGATCAAGACTGAGGCGGTTTCCAGCCAGTGGGGCGCTTCGTGAGAAACATCGGTACCAGGTACCGTTCCGGTACCTAGTACCGAACCAAGAAAGTGCAGAAATGGGTGGCCAAGCCAGGGGGAGCCGAGCAGCCCGACGGCCGCGGCACCCACGGCCAGGACCAGTAACGGGACGGTCATCACCGCGGGGGACTCGTGGATAGAACCAGGGTACCGGGTACCCTCCGGGTACCCGGTACCGATGTTTTCTTTTCCGAAGAATACCAGCACCACCGCCCGCGTGATGTAAAAGGCGGTGAGGAACGAAACCGCCATCGCGATCGCAAGAAATGGAGGCGGCAGCGACCGGCTGACCGCCGTCAGGATTTCCTCCTTCGACCAAAATCCGGACAGAGGCGGGATTCCGGCCATCGCCACCGCAGCCAGGATGAAGGTGGCGGCGGTCACCGGCATCTTGCGCCAGAGCCCGCCCATCCGCGTGATCTCCTGGTGATGCACCGCGTGGATCACGGAGCCGGCGCCCAAGAACAACAGCGCCTTGAACCAGGCGTGCGTCACCAGGTGGAACATCCCGGCGAAAGAGTTGCCGGTCCCCAGCCCCAGCATCATGAGCCCTAATTGGCTCAAGGTCGAGTAGGCGAGGATCCGTTTCAAGTCGGTCTGCGTGCAGGCGATCGTAGCGGCGAAGAGCGAGGTGAAGCAGCCGACGGCCGCCACTACCGCCAGCGCTTGCGCGTTCACCAGGAACAGCGGCAGAGTGCGAGCCACCAGGTAAACGCCGGCCGCCACCATCGTGGCGGCGTGGATGAGGGCAGAAACGGGAGTCGGGCCTTCCATCGCATCGGGCAGCCAGACGTGCAGAGGGAACTGGGCCGACTTACCCGCCGCTCCCCAGAAGATCAGCACCGCCACCACCGGTGCCCAACTCCCCAACATTGCCGCGCGGGCCGGAAAATCGGTGAAGCTCAGGTCCCCCGTCAGCTTGGCGATCAGCAGGATGGCTCCAAAGAGCCCCAGGTCCCCGACGCGGGTGGTGAGGAAGGCCTTCTTGCCGGCGTTGGCGGCGGCCGGCTTCTCGAACCAGAAGCTGATCAAGAGATAAGAGCAGAGGCCCACCCCTTCCCACCCGATGTAGAGCAGAAGGAAGTTGTCGGCCAGCACCAGCGTCAGCATCGCGCAGAAGAAGAGAGAGAGATAGGCGAAGAAGCGGGAGGTGCGGGGGTCGCCGTGCATATAGCCGATGGAGTAGAGCATGATCAGCCAGCCGATCCCGGTCACCACCAGGCACATCGTGACCGAGAGGGGGTCCGCCAGGAACCCCATCCGGAGCGGATGGCCGCCGAGGGCCAGCCAGGGGAAAGAAAAGTTGATAGGTTGATAGGTTGATTCGTTGATAAGGCAAAGGAAAAGACGAGCCGACAACGCCAGGGAGCCTGCCAGCGCGGCCAAGCTCACCACCGGCGCGAATTTCCCCAGGCGGCGCCCGAAGAAAATCAGGATCGCGAAGGAAAGGAGAGGGAGAAAGGGAATCCATAACAACGTCATTTCGACAGTCGCTGCGCGACGGATAAGGAGCGCACGGTTAGCGACGGGCGCGAGACGGTGAGCGCCCTGCGCAGGGAGGAGAAATCCCGCTCTTTAGAACGGGATTTCTCGGCTTCGCCTCGAAATGACATTCCCAATAATCGTTGCGTTTGTTTCATCCCTTGAGCAGCTTGATCTCGTCGGCCGAGATCGTTTGCCGGTGGCGGTAGATCGCGAGCACCAAGGCCAGCCCGACGACCGCCCCGGCCGCCGCGATGCCGATCACGATCAGGGCCACTACCTGCGACTCGGCCGCAGCGTCGCCGCGCGCCCGGCCGAAGGCGATCAGGTTTAGGTTGGCGCTGTTGAGGATCAGCTCGATCGCCATCAGGATGCCGACCGCGTTGCGCCGGGTAAGGGCCCCGAACACCCCGAGCGCGAAGAGCCCCGCGGAGACCACGAGGATGTGGGAAAGGGGGATGATCATCCTCTTGCTTCCTTTCCATCAACTTGTTTCGAGTGAGCGAATGAGCGAATGAGCGAATGAGCGAGCTTTGGAAATCTTTTCTTCGCCAACTCGCCAACTCGCTCACTCGCTGACTCGTTCACTGTTCCTTCCTCGCAATGAAGAGGGCCCCCGCCAAGGCGCCGAGCAACAACAGCGACAGCACCTCGAACGGCAGAAGATAAGTGGAGAGCAGAGTTTTCCCCAGCGCAGGCAACTGTGCCGGTTCCACCGCGTCGGCCGGCGCCGGCCACGGAGCGTGGAACATGAGGTGGGCCAACCCCAACCCCAGCGCCGCCGCCAGCGCCAGCGCCGGCCAGACCTGCCGGTTCCAGCGGGGCACCGACGGATCGGCCATCCGGGCGGTCAGCATCACGCCGAAGACCAGCAGCGTCAGGATCGCCCCGACGTAGACCAGGATCTGCGCCACGACCAGGAACTCCGCCTCGAGAAACAGGTAGAGGATGGCCACTCCGAAGAGGGCGACCGCCAGCCCCAGCGCCGCCCGGAAGAGGTTCCGGGCCGAGACCGCCGCCCAGGCGCCGGCCAGGGTTCCCGCGGCAACAACGTAGAAGGCCGCCTTCGCGGCCAGTTCGAGGGGACCAACCTGAGACATGGAAACTGATTATAACGTATAATCCTGCACATGGCGGGAACATCGGTGAAGAAGGTCGGGTCCCAGGTGACGATCCAGCATCCCCCCTCCGTGGTGATCCTGCCCATTCTGGACGACGGCCGGGTGGTGCTGATCCGGCAATTCCGCCACGCGGTCAACGGGATCATCTACGAGATCCCGGCCGGCACCCGCGAGCCCGGCGAGCCGGCCCTGGCCTGCGCCAAACGGGAGCTGATGGAGGAGGCCGGCTACAGCGCCTCCCGCTGGAAGCGCCTCTGCGAGTTCTACCCGGCGCCTGGCATCTCCACCGAGCGGATGGACCTGTTCGTCGCCACGGCCCTCAAAAAACTGAAGAAGCGCCCGCCGATGGACAAGGATGAGCAGATCACCGTGCACCCGGTTCCGGTCCGGCGGGCCCTCCAACTGGTCCGCCAAAACAAGATCATCGACGCGAAATCGATCATCGGCATCCTCTGGGGCCTGGACAAGGTAAAATGGAAATAACCCGATGCTGACCCCGACGAATGAACTGCTCAAGAAGGTCGAAGTGATCTTCCGGAAAGATCCCCGGTACAAACCGGAGGCCTACCTGTTCGTGCTGGCGGGGCTGCATTTCACGGTGGGACAGCTGCCGGAGCCGCGCCACATCACCGGCAAGGAGCTACTGCAGGGACTTCGGCTCTACGGCCTGGACCAGTTCGGCCCTTTGACCGTTCGGGTCTTCGAGCACTGGGGCATCCACCGCACCGAGGACTTCGGCTACATCGTCTTCACGCTCGTGGACAACAAGCTGCTGCGCAAGACGGAGGAGGACACCTTGGACGATTTCAAGGAGGGGTACGACTTCTCCCACGCCTTCGATCCGGTCCCGCTCTACCGCCTCCCCGACGACGCCTGACCCAGGCACCTCCTATCTTGATTTGTAATGACTTTTAATGTATTATCTGTATAGGAGGGTTCCCATGAAGCTGAATTTCTCGACCAAGTTGGAGGCAAAAAGGGTCCGAACGCTCAAGCGGCTCTCCGAGCAGAGCCGGATCCCGCAGTCGAAGCTGCTGGAAGATGCTATTGCTCTTCTGGAAGCACAGTTCTCCATCGATGTGATCACCCCGGAATTCCGGCGGTTGGTGGACAAATCCATTCAAAGGAATCTTCCCCTCTTGAAGCGGCTGGCCGAGTGAAGTTTCTGGGCTACAGCCAGGTTCTCTTTATGTACAAGAGGGTCATCGAGGAAACGGGAGGGGCGTACGGCATCCGCGACGAAGGCCTGCTTCGCTCCGCGCTTGCCCGCCCCCAAGCCTCGTTCGGCGGTCATGACCTCTATCCGACGCTCTTCGAGAAAGCCGCCGCCTTGCTGGAATCGCTTGTCCGAAATCATCCCTTTGTTGATGGAAATAAGCGGGTTGCCTGGGAATGCTTCGACCTGATGCTTGAGATAAACGGCTGGCGGCTGGAAGCAATGGGTGATCAGAACTACCGTCTGATTATGCAGGTCGTTGATCACAAGCTCACCGTTCAAGAAGTTGCCGAGTGGCTGGCCAAGCACGCCCGGCGTTTTTAATCCGCAACCCCTTTACCGCCTCTCCGACGAAGCCTGGTCCTGATGTGCCCATTTGATATTTTAATGCCATAATGCTATACTCTCTTTTAGGAGGCCTTACCCATGGTACGAACAATGATCTATCTGCCTGAAACCCTGCACCGAGGGCTCAAGCACTTGGCGATTGAGCGAGGCGCTTCTCTGACTTCCCTTGTTCGCGAATCGGTGGAGGTCTTATATCGAGAAGATTTGGAGGACCTGAAGATCTCCGGCGAACGCCTGCGGGATTATCTAAGGCATCCCGAAAAGGCGGTGCCCTATTCAACCTACCGCCGCCGCCGCATTCGACACGCCGCGTGAACTATGAGGTTCTTTTCTACTCCTCCGCCCTGAAGGAGTTGAATCGCCTTCCAGACGAAACCTTCAAGCGTATTGACCCTGAAATCCGCGCTCTAAGCCATACTCCCAGGCCTCCGGGGGTCAAAAAATTGCATGGGAACCGCTATCGCATCCGGATCGGGCCTTGGCGACTGATCTTCGCGGTTTTCGACCAAGAGCAAAAAATTGTTGTTCTTCGTATCGCACGGCGAAGCGAGAGCACCTACCGCAATTTTCCGTAGCGAGATCCGCTTGTTAAGTATATAAGACTTAGCTATTCCACTTGTTTTTTCCCATCTGATCAGCCATACTTTCTCTAATCCCATGCGAATCTTGCGGCGTTCCCTCTCTGTCCTCTTAATAGGCACTTTTTGTCTTCCTGCGCCGGCCTATGCCTTGCGCCCCGAACCAGACCGGGCCGGCGTGGAAGAAGCCCTCCGCACGGCAACAGACCCCCCCGCCGCCGGGATGGAGGGGGTTTTCTCTCCGGATGGTTCCACCCTTATTTTCCAGGAACTGATTCAAGATCACCCCGACCTGTTCGGCAGCGGGAAGGAAGCTTTGGAGCTGGGAATGGGCGATGGGAACCTGGCGTTCGCGATGGCCCAGCAAGGGGCGAGGGTGACCGCGGTGGATTCTCTACCCGCGGCGCTGGAAACCCTTGAGCGGGAACGGACGGCGCAGTCTGCCGAAGTCGCCGGCAGGGTTCGGGCCGGGATAAGCGATCTCTATGCCGGCCTGCCGGAGATCACCGGCCATGAGCAAAATCTTTTCGATGTGGTGGTTTTCAACAACCCGATCTTTCTGAGAGACCCCGAAACCCCGTCCGACGCGGCGCGGGACGCCGGCAAAGACGGCCACGTGGTCCGCCGCGCGCTGCAAGGGCTCCTCACCCACTTGAAGCCGGATGGCGACGCGTTTATCCTCGCGCATATTGAAATAAACCGTGTCAACGGTTTGTGGGATTGGTACCGCACCATCGAATCGGTGCCGGAAGGATGGGCGGTGCAGCCGGTCCACTCTTCCATTTCGACGATGCCGGACCGCAGCATGAGGTTGTTCGGGATCCTGCGCGTCGGACCGAAGCTGAACCCACGATGGGTACCGCCTTCCGGCGGTTTCCGGGTTTACTTGCCGCCACCCGAGGTGCCCGGCAAGAAAGTGCTCACCCATCGAGCCCTTCTCACCGAGCGCGACCGGCGGCTTTCCGCGCGGACCGGCCCCGCCGCTGGGACGGAAGAAGTCAAGGGAACCAATCCCCTCTACTACAATCCGGAAGAGGTTGCCCGGAGGCTGGTGACCGCGCTGTCGAACCTGTCCTCTCTGGAGACGGAAAACTTTTTCGATCCGAAAACGGGCCGGATCCTGCTGACCTCTCCTGTTGCCGCCGCCTTGCTGGATGAACGTCCGACCGCGAGCGCGTTTCAAAGAGGTTTGTTCAAGAAAGTCAACTGGCACCTGCGGGTTCCGGAGGTCCTCGCGCGAAAGGGGGTCAAAAAGATCGCCATCTCCACTCCGGCGAAGGTGGACCGGCGCCCTTGGCCGGAAGAACGGTTCGCGCGGGTAATTGAGCGGGCTCGGAAGAAACGGTTCTCGTTCCAGCATAAAAAAATGGTCGGGCCCCAGTCCGAAACCCCTCTTGGGCGGGAACTCCGGAGAGCCTGGTACCAGATCACCGGTACGAACAATTTTCCGCAGTACAAAAACAGCTGGGCCGCTTTTCTCGGAGCGCACGGCATTGACCCGGGAAAAGCCTATCCAGACAATCCTCATAAAATGAGACAGGCTTTCGAAGTGTACGCCAACCTCAAGCGGGATGCCAAAGGGGTCCCGATTCCGGACCGGCGGAAGTGGATCGCCACGCTGAAGATCAACCGCCTCGACTCCATCTGGAAGGACCCGAGAGTCCAAAAAGCCGAAACCCTGTTTCTGGTGGGGGTGCCCGCTTACGCCAATCAGGATCGGTCCGTGTTGTTCGGGCACATGGGAAAACCGCACGCGATAGGCATTCCGATGGAGCAGTTCGCCCGGGACAACCCCACCCGGCTGATCTTGGAAATCGCCGTCGCCGACCCTCATCACGCCATCCAGACAGCCCGCCGGATGGACACCGTTGAAATCGTCTACCCTGTCGCCGGGCAAAAGAGGATTCTTCTGGATGACGGCATCCTTTATCAGTCGGTCTACAAGCTTCACCCCACGCTGATCCGGGCCGCGCTCGGAGCGGCCCGCAGGAAGATCACCTTCGAGAATTTGGCGACCTACCCGCGTGACGGGACCGCCGCTTTCCGAGACCCGATCACCCTGAGAGAACACCGGACCTCCATTCCCTACCAGCCGGGCATTTTGATTACGGCCGTCGCCGTCAAAAAAGCGGGACGATGGAAAACTGCCCGCGTGCGCGATGCCGCCATTTCGGAAAAACAGCCTCTCAATGAGACTGAACGGGACCAGATCCTGGTACGGAAAGGAACCGCCGATGTTTTTGGCCGGGTTGAGGCGGCCGAACGCTTGTTCCTCGCGGGAAAACTGCATCAGGCCAAAGGGGTCTCCACCGAATTGCTCCGGGATCTGTTGTTCCGCTATCACGCCGAGGTTTTCGATAAGATCGGCGGGATTCCTTTCTTCACTCTGTCCAATCGCGCCGCGAAACGATACGCTTCTCAGCCCACCCGTTATTGGGAAACCGTCTATAAAACCCTCCAAGAAGCGGAACGGCTTCCGCCGAAAGAAGCCGCTTTGCATCTCGGCAAGGTTGCCCAATCCATGGCCGCCGCCGGGGCGGAGGAGACCGAGCCGCAGCGGCTGAGAAGGATCGCCCGGCGGATGCAGGAACAGGGATGGATCGAGTCGGCGGGCCGGTTCGGGAAGGAGTGGGCCCGGGCGTGGTATCTGGCCTCGGGGAACCTTCAGACGGCCGAACTGTTCGACGAGGCCGCGGACGCCGCCCTCTGGGAATCCCGGCTGCAGTCCCTGTCCGCCTTTATCGGGCTGCTGGAACAATTCTTCACGGTAGACCCACGGGAAAGCCGGATCCATGTCCTCAACTACACCCATTTCAGGGGCCAAACGCATTACTACGCGAGGGTCCGGCTGGAAACGGAGGACGCTCCGCTCACGGCGTTTATCGAGATGAACAGGCGCCCGGATTTTCCTAGGTTGTCGGTGCTGATACCCCAAAGGGGCCAGTTCCGGATCGGAAGGGACGCGGATAACTCGGTTGTCCGCCCGCTGATCCATCTGGACATCCACGACCGTACAAAAACCAAGTGGTGGTCGCACCGGAACATGGTCCCGGTCTGGTCCAGCGGGGAACGGAAACCTCTAGATGCCTTCAGCCGGTTCCAGGAGAGGCTGATCGGCCGGATCCAGGAGCTCGCCCAACGTGATCTCGCGGCCGCTGGGATGGAGGAAGTCGTTCAAGCCCTGGAGAAGCTGTTTGATCCGGCGCCCGGCTCGATCGGGCCGGAGGTGCTGGTCTTCACCGAGCCGGAGACCTTCGACCTGGTCCCGCTGGCGCTGCGATGGGGAAAGAAGGTGGCGGTCCTCTCCGATGGGCCGGAAGCGGAGGCCCTCCGGGAGCTGCTCGAGAGTGTGCCGGCCCAGTTTCCCGCCGGGTCCTACGCCGTCGGTATTCCGCCGGTTTCCCGGTTCCTCGAAAACCAGGACCGGCAGATTTGGATCGAGAACAAAGAGCATGGCCTGCGCCTGCTCCAGCTTCCCCCGGAGCTGGAAGATCTCCCCGAGCCGGTCGCCCAGCTGCTCCGAGCCACCCACCGGTACCTGGCCATCGCCGCCTCCGCGTAATTTTCCTGAACAATATCTCGGTATCATGGTATTATTGTATTAAGGAGCGTAAAAACCATGGAACCCCATGCAGATTATGTCGCAACCAATATCCGGTTACCCAGAGAAACCCTTCAGGATCTGAAGCTGCAGGCGGTTCGGAGGCACAAAAGCCTGGCGCAGATGGTCCGGGAGGCGGTGGAGCAGGTCTACGGCATCCCGAAACCGAAGGTCAAATCCCTGAAAGAGTTCCACAAGGACCCCATCTTTTCCATCATCGGTATCTGCAAGACCGGCATTAAGGATGGGGCCCGAGAGCACGACCGGGACATTTACGGCGACCCGGATTGGGTGTGAAGCTGTTCATTGACAGCAGCGCTTTCATCGCGTTGGCGGATTCCCGCGACCAAGACCATGAAACCGCCACAAAATTTTTTCGAGAATGCCCGCCGGAAACCCAATTTCATACCTCAAACCATATTGTCACCGAGACGATTACCCGGTTGCGCAGGACGGCAGGACACCGGGCGGCTCTCCGATGGGGAAGGGCAACGCTGGAGAGCCGCCAAACCACCCGGCATTACGCGGATGAAACAACCGAGCGGGAGGCCCTCCGGCTTTTCGAACGTTACCACGATCATCCCTTGAGTTTCGTCGACTGCACAACCCTTGTTTTTTTGAAACAGTTGGGCCTCGACCGTATTTTTTCATTCGACCATGACTTCCGACGCTTGGGATATGTCCTCGTACCCGGTCTCTAGATATTGAGTTCCATCCCCCACCGGTGCGGGAGCGTCGCGATCATCGGGCGGCCCAACGTCGGAAAATCCACGCTGCTCAACCGATTCCTCGGCCAGAAGATCGCCGCCGTCTCTCCCAAGCCGGAAACCACCCGGGACCGCCTGCTGGGGATCCTCACGCTGCCGGAAGCGCAGGTTCTTTTTTCCGACACGCCGGGGATCTACCGGGGGGCAAAGACACTGCTGGCCAAGCACCAGGTGCAGGTAGCGCGGGAGGCGCTGGCGGAGGCGGACGCGGTGCTGGCGATGACCGACGCCGTGACCGGCTTCACCGACCAGGACCGGGACCTGATCCGGCTGCTGCCGCAAAAACGAGGACAGTCCCCTAAGGAGAGAGCTCCCGTTTTCCTCGCGATGAACAAGGTGGACCGGGCCCGCAAACCGCTGATCCTGCCGCAGATCGAAGAGGCACTGCGGCTGTACCCGTTCCGAGAGATCTTCCCGATCTCGGCGCTCAACGGGGAAAACGTCTCGCCGCTGTTGATTTCCCTGGTCGCGGTGCTGCCGGAAGGGCCGGCCGCCTACCCCGCCGATCAGGTGACCGACCGGCCCCTGCGCGTGCTCGCGCAGGAGATGATCCGGGAGAAGGCGCTGCTCTTCACGCAGGAGGAGGTGCCCCATTCGGTCGCGGTGCTGATCGAGGAGTGGCGGGAGGGAAAATTGGTGAAGGGTCAAGGGTCAAGGGTGGAGGATCAAGAAACCCTTCACCCTTCACCCTCCACCTCTCACCGTCTTTATGTTAGGGCGACCCTCTACGTGGAGCGGGACAGCCAGAAAGGGATCCTCATCGGGAAGAACGGGGAGTTGCTCAAGAAGGTCGGCGAGGCCGCCCGCAAGGAGATCGAGAAGCTCTCCGGCCGGCCGGCCTTCCTGGACCTGTGGGTGAAAGTAGCGAAGAACTGGCGCAGGGACACGGTGATGCTGCGGAGGCTCGGATACGGATAAAAACTGGATATCTCAAACCACTAGATTCCTATTTTTGAATATAACGCGGGTGTTTTGCTCCACTTTGCCTTTTTTGTACCCTTAAAATTAGTAGAATATACTCTCTGAAATTATACTGGGCTTTCTGCACAACGGACAATGCCTCAAAAGCAACGCTTTCGAAGATTTTCCCGCTGCCGGTATTGCTTCCGCGAAACCGGATGTGGTAGGGTTGGGATGGCCGATAAAGGCAAACCCATCGAAAGGTGGGGACGCAAAGCCACGGGCCTAAACCGGGGTGGGAACGCTTCCGGTACGGTAGCCGGGCTGCCGACGCGGTGGGTTCCGCTGGGCGCGTCGTAAGGCAAGATCGTCGGGCCGATTAATGACACAGCCCCCCGCTGAGGGGGTCGCTGGGCCGTTCGGACGATTGATTGCGCCGCCTTTGTCGGCTTTTCTTTTCCCGACGGGGCTGTGCTATCATAACCCCCGATGAAGGCCTCGGGCGTCCCCAACAAACGCTGGCTTCTGCGCCAGATCTCCCTCTTCACTTCCCTCACCGAAAGCCAGATCGAGCTCGTGGCGGCCCGCTGCCGGATCGCCGAGTATGAAAAGGAGGAGTTCATCTACCGCCAGGGAGACCCCGCCGACGCCTTCTACGGGCTGGTGAGCGGCCGGGTGCGGGTCTTCGTGCGGCACGGCTCCGAAAGCCAAGAGACGCTGGAGGTCCTGCACCCCGGCGACTACTTCGGCACGATCTCGATCCTCACGAATGAGCCCCACTCGGTCACGACGCAGGCGATCAACGACTCGATCCTTATCAAGATCAAGCGGCCGGACTTCGAGACGCTGCTGCGCCAGATCCCGGAGATGGCGATCCATCTCTCCACCACGCTCTCACGGCGCCTGCGGCAGAAGGACCTGCCGGCGAAACGGGTGTTCGAGTCCACGCTGATCTCGATCTACAGCCCGGTCAAGGGGTCCGGCCGCACGATGTACGGGATCAACCTGGCCTGCTCGCTGCACAAGGAGACGGCCAAGCGGGTGATCCTCGTGGACTTGAACCCCGGCGGCGAGGCGGTCTACCAAGCGCTGGGGGTGGGGCAGTTCCCCCCGGCGGTCCGGCTGAAGTCCGGCGGCTTTGATCAGGCGCAGGTGGCCGCCTCGATCGTGCGCCACGAGGCGATCGGCCTGGACACGCTCAACGTCTTCCACGAACCCCACGCGATGTCCGACATCGGCCAGATCACGCCGCTCTTGTCTTACCTCGCCAACCTGTACCCGTTCGTGCTCACCGACCTGCCCCACCAGATGGACCGGACCGTCTTCAAAGCGCTCGTTCAGGCGGACCTGATCCACCTGGTCTGCGATGGAACCCGGGAGCGCCTGGAGGCGACGGCCGCGGTGATCACGGAGCTGAAAAGGACCATCCAGCAGGCGGAGAACCGGCTGCGGGTCGTTGTGAACGAGACCTCTCAGGACGTGGACGAGCACCAGCGGGGAGAGCTTCTACAGCACAAGGTCTACGCCACGCTTCCGGCCGTGAGCGCCACGCCGGCGCCGGGGCACCCGATAGTGCTGGCCCACCCGGACTGGGAATACGGCCGCGCGATCCGACGGATCGGACGGGAGATCGGCGAGGTGCTGGTGGGCCTGGTGCTGGGCTCGGGCGCCGCGATGGGGCTTGCCCATATCGGGGTCTTGAAGGTGCTCGAGCGGGAAGGGATCCCAATCGACATCGTGGCCGGCTCCTCGATCGGCGCGCTGCTGGGGACCTTCTGGGCGGCCGGGTATTCCCCGGCCGACCTGGAGAAACTGGCGGCGGAGTTCCGCACGAAGGGCTCGCTGCTGAGACTGGTGGACCCGCCGTTCCCGGCGCCGAAGTTCGGCATTTTAGTCGGCGGGCAGGTTACGAAATTCCTGACCAAACACCTGGGGGATAAAACCTTCCGGGACCTGAAGGTCCCGGTCAAGATCACGGCGGTGGATTACGCCCGCAGAGAGCTGGTGGTGATGGATGAAGGGTCGGTGGTGCAGGCAATCCGGGCGTCGGTCTCGATCCCGGCCATCTTCTATCCCGTCAAGGTGCGGGGACACTGGCTGATCGACGGCGGCGTGCTCGACCCGGTGCCGGTGGATGTCTTGAACCGGATGGGCGTCCACAAGGTGATCGCGGTAAACACGCTGCCCAGCCCCGAGGACATCACGCGCCGGCACCAGGAGCTGGCTGAGGAGAGGATCCGCCTCTCGCGAGAGGCCGCGGCCAAGGGATGGGGAGCCCTGCTCAGTTTCCGGATGCGGCAGGAGGTCTGGAACTGGATGGACACCAATATCTTCGACGTCATCATGCACACCATGCAGGGGATGGAGTACGTCTTGGCGGAAGCGCAGTGCGCGCAGGCCGACGTGGCCCTGCACCCGACCATCCCGCGCGTCAACTGGTGGGAGTTCTACAATGTGGAGCAGCTGATCCGCCGCGGTGAAGAAGAGACCGAGGCGCACCTGCCTGAAATTCGGAAACTGGTGTTCGAATCGTAAGCTCATCTTTGGTACCAGGTACCGAGGGTGCTTTCGGTACCTGGTACCGATTTTAGGAGGCGAACATGGCGATTTACAAGGTGGGGGTGGTCGGGGCCGGAACTATGGGGGCCGGCATCGCGCAGGTGATCTCTTACAATGGCATCCCGGTGGTGCTCAAGGAGGTCAACGACCAGTTCCTTGAGCGGGGCATGGGCACCATCCGCAAGGTGTACGAGGGCCGCGTGGCC
>CAYJTM010000007.1:0-23951 GCA_964373055.1 uncultured Planctomycetia bacterium | reverse complement strand
AGGGAGCGTAAGTAGTAATAAAATCTAATATATGGTATTGACAGAAACCCTTCCCGAGAACCATACTTGATGCATCCAGATGAACCCATGAACAGATCCAGTCCTGTAGCCGGAATCCTAGCCCTTTTCCTAAGCTACAGTCTCATTCTGTCCAATTCCGCCCTCGCTCTGCGCCCGAATGAAGCGGCCCAATCCGGCGTCGAAGACGAACTCTCCGAACGTCTCGGCCGATCACAGCCCTCCACCGCCGCTGGGGTGGAGGCGAAGAGTTTGGGCCGGGAAGATGCCTTCGAGGGATTGGAGCGCCGGATGCTGCCGGGGCTTGACCGGTATCGGACCCTTAACCCGCGGGAATCGGCGCTGGTGCGGCTCCAGGAGGAAAGAGAGCTGGTGAGCATCCCGCCGGAGGGCTGGCTGATCCCCGACCGGATGTTGGAAACCCCCGGAGCAATCTCAATCTACACCGGCGAGGAGCGGTTCCTGCTGGAGTGGGACGGAGAGGGAGGGTTCTCCATTCCGACAGACTTGCTGCGGGTGTCCCGTTCAATGGATCAGGATGGGAAGTTGAGCGCTGAAGGCATGTTCTTTCGATACCGGCCGGGGGTGGGGCTGGAGATCCGGGAAGAATCCTCCCGGCGGGGGACCGCTTACCTGCCGTTGGATGAGCTCGAGCGGCTGCGGTCCGGCCCGGAATGGGTCGCCCGAGACGCGCTGGAATTGCTAAATCGGTGGAAGGAGGCGATCCACCGGGTTCAAAAAAGGCTGGAAGGCCTGCCGAAGGCGGAGGAGATGCGGGAGGAAGTGGCGCGGTTGGATTCGGCCTTGGACAGGATGCGGACGGCCGCGGAGGCGAAGGAATGGCGCCGAAGGGCGAACGCGATTTGGCAAACCCTTTCCGAATTGCAGAACCAGTTCCTGATCGCGCGAGCCAGGATTGACGAAGATCGCGAGGACCAGAGGGCGGAAGAGGAGGGAGAGCGGATCCGGGCGTTGGAAGCGCGGCCGCTTACCCTCGAAGAAGAAAGGGTTGTCCGGCACAACCAGGGGGTCATGGGCCGGCTCGTTGAGCAGCTGCACTGGAGCCAGCCTGCGCTGACTGAAGAGCAAGTGAGACGGAGATGGGTGCCCAAGCCGTTCACGCTGTACGGCGAGTTGGATGAGGCCGGCCGGCTGGCGAAATTCCAGAAAGCTCCGCTCTCCGGTCCTCAGGCCGTCTCTGTGACGCTGGACGACAAACTTTTCATGCCGTTCTCCGGGGACCTTGCCCGCAAGGCCCCCGGCGGGGGATACGCCATCCCGGACCTGTTGGCGATCGCGGTCATCCGCCTCCGCCAGCAGCCCTTCCTGCCGACCCTCTCAGCCGGGGAGCGGAAATTCGCCGCCATCCAGCAGGAGGTGGCGGATCAAGCCACCTATGACGGGAAGGGGAAGATCCGCGTGAAGACCGATCTCAACGGGTCGGTCCTCGGGATATCGGGCGGCAGCGTGCGGGAGCATTTTTCGAATTGGCGGATGGTCCGCCTGTTGGACTACAAACCGGACCGGGGCCTCGCCGTCCTGGACCTGGCGGGCGGCAGGGTCCTCCGCTTTTCTCCGGAGGGTCAGCTCAAGGAGATTGTGGATCCTGACATCCGTCTTACGGAACGCAGAGAGATGGTGGAAGAGAAATTGAGAGGGGAAGTGCTGGGGCCGATCGCCTCGGCGGGCGGGGTTTCCTCGGTGGAGTTCAAGGAAACCCGTCCGGCCTCGGAAGATTCCGAAGCGCGTCCCGGTGTCGTGGAAATTACGCTGACCAACGCCGAAAAGGTTTCTATCCGGGTGACGCCCGGCGGGGTTCAGGTTTCTCTCGCCGCCGGGACGGAGCAGGACCTCTCCCATTTCATGGAGAGAGAGCTGTACGCGGTCCACGCGACCAACTATGCTCCCGAAGGGAACGTAATCAGGACGCGGCTGCACGCCGATCGGGGACGTTATCCGCGCGATACCCTCCATTGGTCTTTGAACCATGTGGTTGAGGACCACATGTACGGTAGTTGGCTGGGACGGGGTTATTTCATCATTGTTCCGTTGCAGGACTTAGCCGACGCCAACCCCGGCCGGGCGATGGGAGGGACCACGGTGGACTTTTTCTTCCGGGGGAACGTGACGCTCCCCGGCAGCGCCCAGGTTTTCCGGTCCAAAGAGGAGGCGAATCTCTTCCTGGAGCGGAAGGGAGAGAAGATGCCGGGCGGGAATTGGGCTTGGGGCGGCAGTTGGGAGGTGACCGAGCAGTGGAACGCGTGGATGGCGGAGAGGGGTCTTTTTCCGGCGGCCCACACGCATCATTGGACCACCGAGTGGGAGGAGTCCTCGGAATCCGTCCCGGAGCAGTTTTGGGCTTTCGCCGACATGGCGGAGCGGTCCATGGGAGGCGGGATCGGCGAAGCGGTCGAGAACCGGGTGGGGTCCCGGCAGTCCCGTCTGGACTCGTTTTTGTCCCTGGGAGCCCAGGCCGATTTCAGGAAAATGGTCCGGGCCGTCGCCGCCCGCTTTTTTGAGCGGGCCACCGATCCGGACCGCCGATCGATCCCTGAGCAGGAAGAGTCCGTCTTCCGGCAGTTGGTGGAGGACCAGCTTTCCTACGCGGATGAAAGGATCGCCGAAGCCGTCCTTCAAGGGTTGCCCCGCTCGGTGGGGAAAGCGGAGATCGCCGGTTTCTCCGGCAACAAAATCATTCAACAGGCCCTCCGGCGGAGGGGTGTCTACGCGGAGGAGGGGGTGGAATTATCTCGGATCGTGGATTCCATGCTGGACCAGTTCGACGCCGTCCAGCGGCAGATTTCGGAACAGGCCGCCGGTCTTCTCCCGGATCTTCCTCCGGATGTTTCGCTGGAGACCTTGCGGGGGATTCGCGAGCGTTGGGTGGATGGAGATCCTCCGGGGGAAAGGGATCCTGCGGAAGATCATGTGCTGCGCATGATCGAACACCGTTTTCAAGACGGGTTCATCAGGGCGAACCGGAGCCGGCTCAGCAGGGTGCTTGAGGAGCTGGAAGAGCAGTTCCCCGCGGTCCGCGGAGAGATGGAGCGCCGCGCGAGGGTGATCTGGGAAGGGATGCGGGCCAATTCGGTCAGTCTGGATCATTTGCGCTCGTTCCAGGAGTGGGCCCTGGCCCTCGCGGGACAGGATCCGAAGTTTTCCAAGCCCGTTGAGGCGGCGCTGCGTGGTTTGCCGCGCTGGATCGAGAAGAAGGACATGACCCTGTTCAGGGCGGCCCTGATGTCCGGACAATTCGATCCGAGCTCGCCGGGTTCCTCCGGGAAGTGGCATCAGGCCATTTATGCCTCCGTCGCGGAGCAGCTCTATGGAGCGGAAAAACAGAACAGGGACCGCATCCTGCAGTTCGCCACGGAGATGTCCCAGCAATGGGATGACGTCGCGGCCAGAGTGGCGGCGGAGGATTGGTTGAGGGGCGAGTTTGAGAAGGAGGGGGTCGACCTCGCGGATAAATTCCCGGCCAGGAATCATGTCGCGCTGATCGAGCAGCTTGCCGGGGAGGAAAAAACCACCACTGCCGGGACGGAACAGGCGGTGAAGGCATGGCTGGAGGCCCCGAGGGCGTTCCTCCCTGAACCCCTGAATGGGTTTCAGATACGTGAGCTTTTGAACCCGACGGAGACGGCCGGCACGCCCTGGACTGAAGCGGAGGTGGACGGCGTCCCGGCGATGATCGGCTTGCAGAGGGTCGCGCGGCCGAAGGTGCTGCAGGCGTCGCCGGTGCCCCGAACGTTCCGCTTGTACGTGCAATTGGGGGCTCTGTCCAAGGAGCAGATTGTGGCGCTGAAGGAATGGATGGGAGACGTGGGGTTAAACGTTCTTCCGGACCAACTGGATGAGAAACGCCGGCAGGAGATTTTTCGGGAGATCCAGCGGCCCAAGACCGGGCAACCCCAGCCGCCGGAATCGCTGTTGGTGCTCAACCGGCCGACCTTCGATCAGTTCAATTCAGACCTGGCCGATGTCGATCTGAACCGGTTTGTGGTGCCGGCGGCGATGGTCGGCGTGAGGGAAGGGGCCCTTGCCCGGGCCGAGTTCACCGCTCTCTTTTCCTACTTGCTGGATCTGCTGAACCAAGTGGAGAGGCGGGGCCTGGTGACGGACCGGGTGGAAGACAGCTTCTCAATCGAAGAGCAGGGAGGAGTGCTCTATCTGCTTCGCTCCATGTGAGGGATGGAGCAGGCCAGCCAGCAGCTCCACGCCGTTGACCAGCCGAGGGCCGGCGTGATGGAAAAACTCCCCGGCCACCGCGTAGACCCGCCCGTTCTTCACCGCGCTTAAATCCTTCCAGCCGGGCCGGCTCGTGAGCCGGCGTTTCTCCTTGAGCGTCTGCGGGATCGTGTAGCTGCAGGGCATCGCCAGGATCACCTCCGGGTTGTAGGCGCGGACCTGTTCCCACTTCAGCCAGCGGGAATTCTTTCCCGCGACCCCAAGACCGTCGGTCCCGCCGGCCGCTTCCACCTGCTCCGGCACCCAATGGCCGGAGGCCATCAGCGGTTCCAGCCACTCGCAGCACCAGACACGGGGGCGGCGGGCTGTTTTCGAGGCCCGCTTGCGGACCCCCTCCAGCCGCCGGCGGAGATTCCCGGCCAGTTGAGCGGCCGCCCCTTTCCGACCGGTAACGGCCCCCAGCTTCTCGATCTCCTTGATGACCTCGGAGAGCCGCTGCGACCGCAGCGTGATCACTTTCGGTTTCGGCGAGAGGGCGGCGAGCGCTTCATCCACCTCGTCATGGGAAGCGGCGCAGACGGAGCAGAGGTTCTGCGTGATCACCAGGTCCGGCTTGAGCCGCTTCAAGAGAGGCAGGTTGATCTCGAACTGGTGGGCGTTCTGTTCCCGGAGCTTCAGCACCGCCTTGTGGATCTTCAAGCTGTCCTGCGCGGCGATCCTCTTGACCCGGCTGGAGACGACGACCGGTTTCTTCCGGACCTCAGGCGGATATTGGCAGTGCTGGCTTCTGCCGACCAGCGAACGGCCGAGCCCCAGCGCGTAGAGCATCTCGGTCCCGGTGGGAAGGAAAGAAACGATCCTCATTGCCTCACCGTCATTGCGAGTCCGCCGCAGGCGGACGAAGCAATCTCCCAGGCGACAGAAAGGTCCTTGAAATCGGGATTCATCTTGAGGATCAGCTCCAGCTTTTTCTTTCTAGACCCAGCTTTGATCTGTTTCTCCCGAAGGATCGCGTTTTCCATGTCATCGAAGATTTCGCAATAGACGAGTTTATGTGTCTTGTACTTGGAAGTGAATCCGCCGGTGATTCCATTTCGGTGTTCGTAGACCCGTTTTTGTAGGTTGCTTGTGACTCCCGCATAAAAAACAGTGTTGTACTGATTGGTCATCAGGTAGACATAGCCAGCCATTACGTTAGGTCACCGGGAGATTGCTTCGTCCCGCTGCGCGGGACTCGCAATGACGAAGGGGACGCAGCGGGACTCGCAATGACGAAGGGGACGCAGCGGGACTCGCAATGACGGTGGGATCATGGGAGGATCGCGGTCTTGACGGCGTCCTGGTCGGTCAGCATGCCGCGGAGGATGCCGGGCAGGTCGTCCAGCGGCGCCTGCCGGGTGATCAGCAGGTCCGGTTTAACGATCCCGTTGACCAGCAAGTTTAGGGATTGGCGGATCCCCTCCGGCGTGTGATGAAAAACGGACAGCAGGGAAAGCTCATCGTAATGCACGCGGCGGGTTTCGAGCGGCACCTCGGTGCCGGCGGGGCAACCACCGAACAAGAGGACCCGCCCGCCGGGCCGCACCATGGAGATGGCCTGGCTCCAGGCCTCGGGCCGGCCGACCGCCTCGATGACGACATCCGGTCCTTTGCCTTCCGGCGTAACCCGCCGGACCGCCGAGAGGGGATCCTCCAGCGTGGCCAGGTCGAGGATCATCTCCGCGCCGCATCGCAGGGCCGCGTCGAGGCGCTTCGCCCCTTTTCCGAGGACGGTCACCCGGGTGCCGGCCTTGGCCGCCAGCTGGACGAACAGGAGGCCGACGGGACCGGCGCCGAGGATCGCGACCGTCTCCCCCCTCTCGGGCGTGATCGCCTGAACCCCTCGCAGAACGCAGGCCAGCGGCTCGGTCAGCGCGGCGGCTTGGAAGGAAAGCTTCTGCGGGATCTCCAGCAGGTTCTCCTTCACGATCCGGGCCGGCAGCAAAAGGTACTCCGCGTAGGCCCCGTTGACGAACAGAAGATCCTCGCAGAGGTTCGGCTGCTCTTTCTTGCAGTAGAAGCAGGAGCCGCAGGGGGCGGAGTTGGCGGCGACCACCCGCTGGCCCGCCTTCCAGTCGGTGACGTGGCTTCGGCTAGAGGAGGCCTCACCACGCGCTTCTGCGCTGCCGGGACCGACCTTCTCGATGATGCCGGCGAATTCATGGCCGAACAGGGCGGGGGCTTTAAGCATCTTGGCGTGGCCGCCGTTTCGGAAGACCTTGAGGTCGGTCCCGCAAGTGAGGGCCGCCTGGATCTTGACCAGCACCTCGCCCGGGCCCGGCTCCGGGACCGGCCGCTGTTCCAGCCGGACGTCTTCTTTCCCGTAAAGGACCGCGGCGCGCATAGTAGTCATTGCGAGCCCCGAAGGGGCGAAGCAATCTCGCCTTGAGATTGCTTCGTCGCTCCGCTCCTCGCAATGACAGTATTTGCTGTGACGATCACTTTCAGCGATTGGGCGGAGGGGTTCGCGGCCACCGCGATCGCCTCGTGGATCCGGTCGAGCGGGAAGCGGTGGGTGATGAGCGGCGCCACCCGGATCTTGCGCGAGAAAACCAGGTCGGCCGCCTCCTGCTGGAGATCCACCGAGGCGCTGTAGCTGCCGATCAGCTCCTTCTCCAATTTCCCGATCTGGCCCACGTCCACCTGTGCCGTTTCCCCGAGGCGGGTCTGCGCGAAGAGGACCACCCGGCCGGCTGGGCGGACTGCGTCGAGGGCGGCCTGGATTGCCTGCGGGGCCGCGGCCGCCACCAGGGCGATATCCACAGGGTGAACGGTGTCGTTCGCGCCCAGTTTTCTAGCAATCTCCAACCGCTCCGGGATTGGATCCGCGACGGAGACCGTTGCTCCCTCCAGTTTCGCCAGTTGCAGCAATGTCAGCCCCACCGGGCCGGCGCCGAAAATCAAGACGGAGTCGCCCGGGCGGATGCCGGCCTGGCGCACCCCTTTGAGGCAGGTGTTGACCGGCTCGACGAAGGTGGCCTCCTCGTCGGTCACATGCTCCGGGATCCGGACCAGGCCCTCCCGCGCGATCCAGTCACTCACCTTGACGTACTCGGCGAACCCTCCGCCGGCCGGCTCGAAGCCGGCGGTGGTGCCCACCTTCAGGTATTGGGAGCATTGGGCGTAGGCCTTGCGGCGGCAGAGGTCGCAGGAGCGGCAGGGAATGTGGTGGAAGAAGAGGGCCCGGTCTTCCAGACACCAGCCGGCCACCCCGGCCCCGACTGCCGTCACCCGGCCCGCCACCTCATGCCCGAAAATCCGGGGCGGGGGAAGGTCACCGTGCGCGATCTTCTTCAAGTCGGTGCCGCAGACGCCGCAGGCCTGCACCCGCAGAACCACCTCTCCGGGGCCGGGCACCGGCATCGGCACTTCCTCTATATGGACCTTGTTGGGGCCTCGATACACCGCCGCCTTCATAGGGCTCAATTTATCACGGAATTCTGTATAATGAGCTTTTCATGGCCGGCGAAAACCTCCGATGGGTAAGAGAGCGAATCGAGGCGGCGGCGCGTGCAGCCGGCCGGGACCCGGCCCAGGTGCGGCTGGTTTGCGTGACCAAGGGGGTCTCCGTCGAGCGGATCCGGGAAGCGGTGGCTGCCGGGGTCCGGGAGATCGGAGAGAACCGGGTCCAGGAGGCGCGGGAGAAGCGGGTCCTTTTAGGGACAGTCCCCTTCGGGGACAGTCCCTTGCTCCGCTGGCACCTGGTTGGGCGCTTGCAGCGCAATAAAGTGAAGCTCGCGGTTGGGCTGTTTGATGTCATCCACTCGGTGGATTCCTTGGAGCTGATCGGGGAGCTGGAGAAGCAGCTCATGCTTCGACAGGCTCAGCATGAGCGGGGGCCGTTGGAGCTCCTGATCCAGGTGAACGTCTCCGGCGAGCCCACCAAGGGGGGCTGCCGGCCGGAGGAAGCGGAAGCCCTGGCCGAGCATGTCCTGAAAACGAAGAGCTTGAAGTGGGCCGGGCTGATGACGATGGCCCCCTACAGCGAAGATCCGGAGAGCGCCCGGCCGGTATTCCGGCAGCTGCGGGAATTGCGGGACAAGCTTGAAGAACACTTTGGAGATTGCTTCGTCGGCCCTTCCGGGCCTCCTCGCAATGACATTAGGCGACGATTGGAGCTCTCGATGGGGATGAGCGGGGATTTCGAGACGGCGGTGCAGGAGGGGGCCACGATGGTCCGGGTCGGCACGGCGATCTTTGGGGAAAAAAGATGAGATTGCTTCGGCCACATTCGCGGCCTCGCAATGACGAGGGATTGATGCGGCCTCGCAATGACCGATTTTCGGTTGGGGTGATCGGCTGCGGCAACATGGGTTCCGCGTTGGCGCGCGGGATGGTTGAGGCCCGCCTTCTTCCGGCCGGCCGGATCGTGGGGTACGATGCCGACGCGGCCAAATCCCGGCGATTGGCCCGCGCCTTGAAAGTCAAAGCGGCCCGGTCGATCCGGGAAGCGGCCGCCTGCTCCGTGGTCCTTCTGGCGGTGAAGCCGCAGCAGATGGCGGAAGTTTTAAGGGAGATCCGGCCCCTTCTTTCCCGCCGGCCGCTGCTGATCTCGATCGCGGCGGGGATCCGGACCGATTGGATTGAGCGCCGCGCGGGGCGGGGGGTTCCGGTGGTGCGGGTCATGCCGAACGCGCCGGCTCTGGTGAAGAAGGGGATCTCCGCGATCACGCCGGGCCGTTCGGCCGGCAACCGGCACCGGGCCGTCGCGGAGCGGATCTTCGGCTCCGTTGGGGAGACGGTGCGGGTCCCGGAACGTTTGATGGACGCGGTGACGGCGGTCAGCGGCTCCGGGCCGGCCTATTTCTTTTATTTGATGGAGCAGATGGCCGAGGCGGGAACGGCTTTGGGCCTGCCGGCAGGCACGGCGAAAAAGCTGGCGGCGGTGACCGCGCGGGGAGCGGCCCGGCTGGCCACCTGCGGCGGCGAAGACCCGGCAACGTTCCGGAAGAAGGTCACCTCGAAAGGGGGGACCACCGAGGCGGCCTTCAAGGTTTTTGAGCGGAAGGGGTTGGGCAAGATCCTCCGGGAAGGGATCCGGGCGGCGGCCCGGCGCGCAAAGGAGCTGAGCGGATAGATGTTCGTGCTGGCGAATTTTCTTTCGGCGTTGGCGGAACTGCTGAGGATGGTGTTCGAGATCTACACGCTGATCCTGATCGTGCGGGTGCTGATCACCTGGGTGAACCCAGACCCCTTCAACCCGGTGGTCCAATTCCTGAGCCGGGTTACCGACCCGGTGCTGGATCCTCTGCGGCGGAGGATCCCTCCGATGGGGCCGATCGACATCTCGCCGATCGTGGCGCTCCTGCTCTTGCGGGTGCTGCAGCTTTTCCTGGTGCAGACCCTTCGGGACCTGAGCGTGAGACTGCACTAGACATGACCCTTTGGGACAACATTGAAGAGACCATCCGGGTCATCCGGACGAAGGTCTCCGCGGCCCCGAAGATCGGGGTGATCTTAGGCACCGGCCTGGGCGGGCTTGGGGAGAAGATCGAGCAGCCGCAGGCGCTGCCGTACGAGACGATCCCCCATTTTCCCCGCTCGACGGTGGAGGGGCACAAGGGGCAGCTGGTCTTCGGCATGCTGCAGGGGAAGCCGGTGGTGGTGATGGAGGGGCGGTTCCATTGCTACGAGGGTTACTCGCCGGCCGAGGTGACCTATCCGGTCCGGATCATGAAGGCGCTGGGGGCCGATACGCTGATTGTCTCAAACGCGGCGGGCGGGATGAATTCCTCCTACAAGCGCGGCGACCTGATGGCGATCGGCGACCACATCAACCTGATGGGGGTGAACCCCCTGGTGGGCCCCAACGACGAGCGGCTGGGGGTCCGCTTCCCGGATTTCTGCGCGCCGTATGACGAGCGGTTGATTGCGCTCGCCGAGAAGATCGCCCAGCAGGAGAAGATCCCGCTGCGCCGGGGCGTTTACGTGGCCGTCCAGGGCCCCAACCTGGAGACGCGGGCCGAGTACAAGTTCTTGCGGGGCATCGGCGCCGACGCGGTGGGGATGTCCACCGTTCCGGAGGTGCTGGTGGCGGTCCATTCCCAGATGCGGGTCTTCGCCGTCAGCTGCATCACCGACCTCTGCATCCCGGAGAGCTTAAAGCCCGCCTGCCTCGAGGAGATCCTCAAGGTGGCCGCGGCGGCCGAGCCGAAACTGACCGCGCTGATCTCCCGCCTGATCGCGGAACTGTGAGATTGCTTCGTCCCCCTGCTTTCTTGCGAAAGCAAGAAGGGGGACTCGCAATGACGCAATGACGGATTACAAGTCCACACTCAATCTTCCTAAAACTGCTTTCCCGATGAAGGGGAATCTCCCCCTCACCGAGCCGCAGGTTCTGGCCCGGTGGGAGGAGCAGCGGCTCTATGAGAAGCTGCTGGAGGCCCGCCGGGGCGCCGAACCCTTCATCCTGCATGACGGCCCCCCCTACGCCAACGGCGACATCCACATGGGGCACGCGCTCAACAAGATCTTAAAAGACATCATCGTCCGCTACCAAACGATGCGGGGCAAACGGGCGCCGTACGTGCCCGGCTGGGATTGCCACGGCCTGCCGATCGAATACGCCCTCATGAAGGAGCTCAAGGTCACCAAGCACCAGGTGAAGGCGGCGGACTTCCGGAAACAAGCGCGGGAATATGCCTTGAAGTACGTCGGCATCCAGCGGGAGCAGTTCAAGCGGCTGGGGGTGATGGGGGATTGGGACCATCCCTACCTGACGCTCGATCCCGGCTACGTCTCGGCGGCGCTGCGGGCGCTGGCCGCGCTCGCCTCCAAGGGGTACATCTACCGGGCCCGGCGGCCGGTCAACTGGTGCTGGAGCTGTGAGACGGCGCTGGCCGAGGCGGAGGTGGAGTACGAGCAGCACAGCTCCCCGTCGGTCTTCGTGAAGTTCGAACTGACGGGAGGAGATCGCTTCGCCTCCCCTGCTTTCTTGCGAAAGCAAGAAGGGGGGGCTCGCGATGACGTTAAAGTTTATCTGGTGATCTGGACCACGACCCCCTGGACGCTGATGGGCAACGTGGCGGTGGCGGTCCATCCGGAGTATGAGTATTCAGTTTGGAAGGTGGGCTCGGAGGAGTGGGTCACCGCCTCGGAGCTGCCGGCGGACAGCCGGGAGCTGATCGGCTTCGAAAAAAACCGCCCGCAGGAGCTGAAACGGCTGCGCGGCAAAGAGCTGGAAGGATTGCTCTACCGCCACCCGTTGGGGCTCCGGGAAGGGAAGGTGGTCCTGGCCGACTACGTCACTCTGGAGGAGGGGACCGGGTTGGTCCACACGGCGCCCGGGTTCGGCGCGGAGGACTTCGCGACCGGAAAAAAGTACGGGCTGGAGGTGGTGGCCCCGGTGGATTCCCGCGGGCGGTTCGCGGGGCTGCCGGCTCAGCTGAAGGAGTTCAACGAGCTTCAGGTCCAGAAGGCGAACCCGGTCGTGATCCAGCGGCTGCAATCGGCCGGGCTGCTGGTGAAAGAGGCGAAGGTCCAGCATCAATACCCCCACTGCTGGCGCTGCCATGAGCCGATCATCTTCCGGGCCACCGACCAGTGGTTCCTGAACGTGGAGCATGAGAACCTGAGAGCCAAGATGCTGGAGATCGTCGAGAAGGAGGTCCGCTGGATCCCCTCCTTCGGCAAGGAGCGGATGGCCGGCATGCTGAAGACCCGCCCGGACTGGTGCCTCTCCCGGCAGCGGCTTTGGGGGATCCCGATCCCCGCGGTGATCTGCGTCTCTTGCGGCGAGGGGGTTCTGGACCCGCGCGTGATCGAGAGGTTCGCCGCCTCAATTGAAAATGACCCGGAAGGGAGCGACAAGTGGTTCATCCGCCCGCTTCAGGAATGGCTGCCGGAAGGGTTCGTCTGCCGCTGCGGCTCCAAGAACTTCCAGCCGGGGACCGACATCCTGGACGTCTGGTTCGATTCCGGCGTCAGCCATCAGGCGGCGCTGGCCCGCCGCAAGGGGCTTACCCATCCGGCCGAGATGTACCTGGAGGGGTCCGATCAGCACCGGGGCTGGTTCCAGGTGTCGCTGATCACCGGCGCCGCTCTGGAGGGGAAGGCCCCTTTCTACTCGGTGCTGACGCACGGCTTCGTCGTGGATGGGCAGGGGAGGAAGATGTCCAAGTCGCTGGGCAATGTGATGGCGCCGCAGCAGGTCATCGCCCAGTCCGGCGCCGACGTGCTGCGGCTCTGGGTCGCCTCCTCCGATTACGCCGAGGATGTGCGGCTCTCGCCGGAGATCTTGAAGCAAGTGTCGGAGTCCTATCGAAAAATCCGAAATACAATTCGATTTTGTCTAGCGAACAATTACGATTTCAAACTGGCCAAAGGGGGAGGGTTCCCTTCGACTCAGTTTAGTGGTTGGAATCGATGGATCTTAGTAGAGTTGGCAGATCTTGTTCGAGAAGTTGCAACGGCATACGAACAGTATGCTTTTCATCGGGTGACGCGGGCTGTTTATGAGTTTTGCACCACAAAGCTGTCCAACATCTATTTCGATATTGTGAAAGATCGACTCTACACGGCTGCTGCAAATGACGTGATGAGGCGAGAAATTCAAACCACTTTGGCCATCATCGCAGACTGTTTGATCTCCTCAATAGCTCCCATCTTGCCTGTGACAGCCGAAGAAGCATGGGGCGCGTTTTGGGAATTGCACCCAGATTCAAATAAAGGAAGCGTTCATTTGGAAACTTGGCGAGATCCACCTGAAGTCACACCGGCGGATGACGCGACACGAGCCAATTGGCAAAGACTGCTCACGCTCCGCGACGGGGCGATGAAGGCACTGGAAAAGGCCAGGGAAGCCGGCCTGATCGGCGACCCGCTGGAGGCGAAGCTGGATGTCGAGGTGCGTGACCCGCAGCTCTGGAATTTCCTTGAAGCGCACCGGGAAGACCTGGCGGCGGCCTGCATCGTGTCGGGCCTGGCGCTGGCCCGCGCAGCCAACGGCGAGGGGCCGGACCCCCTCTTCCGGGTCCGGAAGGCCGCCGGCGCCAAATGCGCCCGCTGCTGGATGCGGCTGGAGAGTGTGGGCCGCGCCGCGAAGCACCCGGAGCTATGCCATCGCTGCGTGGAAGTGGTAAGCAAGCTATAGTATAATAACGGATTCCAAAAATGACCAAGCCGGAACTGGACAAATATAAGAAGCTGCTGCTGAAGAAGAAGGAGGAGATCCTTCAGGCGGTCAAGCACATCGAGCAGGACACGCTGAGCCGCTCGCAGCGGGACGCCTCGGGCGACCTGTCCGCCTACACGCTGCACATGGCCGACACCGCAACCGACAGCTACGACCGGGAATTCTCGCTGGGGCTGGCCTCCAACGCGCAGCAGATCCTCTACGAAATTGATGAGGCGCTGAAAAGGGTCAAGGAGAAGGACTTCGGCAACTGCCTGACTTGCGAGAAGCCGATCCCGAAGAAGCGGCTGAGGGCCCTCCCCTACGCTGGTCTCTGCATCGCCTGCCAGGCGAAGGAAGAGACGAAACGGCGCCGCGCGGGGCCGCCGCCTTCTTCCAGCCCGCCGCCTTCCGACGAATAGTAAGAGCCGGGTTCTTCTCTTAGCGCTCGCGGTCCTGGTCCTCGACCAGGCCACCAAATGGTTTGCCCTCGAATACCTCTCCCGCGTCCCGACGGTCGCGGTCCTGCCCGGCCTGTTCCACCTGACCTTCGTCCTCAACTCCGGCGTGGCCTTCGGGTTTTTCCAGGGGCACGGCCTCTGGATCACGCTGGGCACGCTGCTGATCTTGGGGCTGCTGCTCCGGACGACGCTGCGGCCGGCCCGGCAAGTTCCTGCCGGGCCGGACCGGAGCCGATGGGTCCCGGTCTGCCTGGGGCTGATCCTGGGCGGGGCGGCGGGGAACCTGGTTGACCGGGTCCGCTTCGGCGGGGTCGTGGACTTCCTCGATTTCCGGGTCTGGCCGGTCTTCAACGTGGCGGACAGCTGCATCACGATCGGGGCGGTGCTGCTGGCGATCAGTTTCTGGAGGAAGGCCTGATGCTCGGCACGGACGCTTTCTACTACCCGATGATCGGGCTGGCCTTCCTCTGCATGGCGGCGCTGGCGGTCTGGCGGGCGGGGGAGATCTCTTTAAGCCGCCGGAAGGTCGCGCTCGTTTGCCTGATTTCGCTGCTGGCCGGGATCGTCGGCGCCCGGATCGGCTACGTTGTTTTGGATTGGGACTACTACCGGCTGAGCCCGGCCGAGATCCCCCGCGTGGATCTCGGCGGCATGGTCTTCTACACCGGGTTCGCGCTCGGGATGGGGGGCGTGGCCGCGGCGATCCGGTTCTTCCGGCTCCCGTTCTGGAAGACGGTGGATCTGGTCATCCCGGCCGGCGCCTTCGCCGAGGGGGTCGGGCGGATCGGCTGCTTCCTGACGGGCTGCTGCGCCGGCACCCCCACCGGCTTGCCGTGGGGAGTGGTGTTCCCGCCGGAGCTTGTCCGCCGCCATCCGGCGCAGCTCTACGAAAGTTTTGGAATGTTCGGGATCTTCTTCCTGCTTAAGCGGTTGGAACGCCGGGATCCGCCTGCCGGAACAATCCTGTTCACCGCCTTTCTCTATTACGGCCTCCTGCGGTTCGGCCTGGAGTTCATCCGGCAGGATGCCCGGCTGCCGTTTCTGGGTTTATCGGTCGCCCAGTGGATCAGCCTGGTCCTGATTGCCGGTGGCGTTTTTGGTCTGCTTCGGAGGGGCCGCTGATGCATCCGGTCTTGTTTCAGATCGGTTCGATGGAAGTCCGGACCTACTTCGTGATCGTCTGTTTGGCCTTTTTGATCGCCGCGTGGTTTTCGGCCCGCCGCGCGTCGGCCATGGGATTGACCGCCGGCCAGATTGCCGTGCTGGGGTCGGTGACCCTTGTGCTGGGGGTGGCGGGGGCCCGGTTGGGATTTCTGCTGGACCGGTGGGAGGATTTCCGCCTGGGGTTCTATGCCGGGGCCGCGTTGGGTCTTCCCGCGGTGGCGTGGGTCCTTTGCCTTTACGGAAAGCCGGTCCTCCGCGTCCTGGACGCGACGATCCGGTATCTGGTCTTGGCTGTGGCCGTCACCCGGATCGGCTGTTTTCTGAACGGTTGCTGCGCCGGAAGTCCCACCGGCCTGCCGTGGGGGGTGGTCTACCCGCGGGAGGTGGTCCGCCGCCACCCGACTCAAGCTTACGAAAGCGCCGGGATGTTCATGTTATTTTTCCTGCTGAAGCGGCTTGAGCGCCGGAATCTCCCGTCCGGCGCGATCCTGTTCACCGCCTTCCTCTATTACGGCCTCCTGCGGTTCGGGTTGGAGTTCATCCGGGAGGATCTCCAGCCGGCCCTGCTTGGGTTTTCCATCACCCAGTGGATCAGCTTGGGGTTGATCGCCTGGGGAACCGCTGAGCTGCTGCGGCGCCGCTGATGCATCCGGTCCTGTTTGAGCTGGGGCCCCTGCGCTTCTACAGCTATGGTCTCCTGATTGCCGTCGGCTTTCTGGCGGCCAACGCCCTGGCGGCCAAGAGGGCGGCCGCGGCCGGCCTGGATCCGGGGCGGATCCAGGGGGTGGCCCTCACCGCGCTGATCACGGGGCTCTCCGGCGGGCGTTTGGCCTACGTCCTTCTTCGTTGGGATCTGTTCCGGAACAACCCGCTCGAGATCCTGCGGCTGGACCACGGCGGCCTCGTCTTTTTCGGGGGGCTGGCGGCCGGGCTGCTCGGGGGGGTCTGGGCCATTCGGCGGGCCGGCATGCCGGCGGCCCGGACGGTGGACCTGCTGATCCCGCCGGTGGCACTTGCCCACGCGTTCGGACGGGTCGGCTGCTTCCTGAACGGCTGCTGTTACGGGAAGTTCACGCTCCTGCCGTGGGGCGTCCGGTTCCCCGGAGAGGAGTTCCGCCGGCATCCCACGCAGTTGTACGAGGCGCTGGCGCTGGTGGCGATCTTCCTCTTCTTGAAGCGGTTGGAGCGCCGCGGCCCGCCGGCCGGAACGGTGCTCTTGGCCTATGGTTTGAGCTACGGGCTCTGGCGCTTCTTCGTGGAGTTCCTGCGGGGGGACAACCCGCCTATCGTGTTGGGCCTGACCGTTTTCCAATGGATCAGCATGGGGGTCATGCTGGTGAGCGGAATTCTACTGTTGAGAAAGAGGGGACACCGTTCGACGTGAATACTCTTTTCCGGCACCGGGTCACGCCCGGCACCCCGCCCGACCGGCTGGACCGGTACTTGGCCCACACGGTGCCGGGCATTTCCCGTTCCAAGGTGCAGAAGCTGATCATGGACGGAAAGGTGCGCGTGAATGGCCGTCCTCTGCGCCGCCCTTCCTATAAAGTGAATCCGGGGGAGGAGATTTCGCTGGAGGTCCCGCCGCCGGAACCCTCCGACTTGAAGCCGCAGAAGATGCCGCTCAACATCCTCCACGAAGATGCCTGGCTTCTGGTGGTGGACAAGCCGGCGGGGCTGGTGGTGCACCCCGGGGCGGGGCACGCGGATGGGACGCTGGTGAATGCCTTGCTGGCGCACGGGCCGAAGCTCTCGGGCAGGGGCGGCCCGGTGAAGCCCGGCTTGGTGCACCGGCTGGACAAGGACACCTCCGGCATCATGGTGGTGGCGAAGGATGACGCGACCCATTGGGATTTGAGCCGGCAGTTCGCGGGCCGGTCGGTGCTGCGGGTCTACCAGGCGGTGGTGCGCGGCCGAATGGAGCGGGACCAGGGGACGATCAACGCCCCGATCGGCCGGCACCCGGTGCAGCGGAAAAAGATGGCGGTCCGGCATGACTCCGAGCGGGACGCCATCACGAAATACAAGGTGCTCAAGCGGTTCAAGGAGGCGACGCTGGTGGAGCTCTACCCCCAGACCGGACGGACCCACCAGCTGCGGGTGCACCTGGCCTCGATCGGCCACCCGATCCTGGGCGACACCGAGTACGGCGTTAGCGGCGGTTTCAAGCGGCAGGCGCTGCACGCCCACCGTCTCGGCTTCGTGCATCCCGGCATCGAGCAGCGGGTCGAGTTCGTCTCGCCGCTCCCCCGCGACCTTGAGCGCCAAATCTCCCGTTTGACATAGCTCCGGGCGTATGCTAAATTTAGCCCCATGACAAAACCCAGCGCAAGCACGATCCTCCTGGTCATCGGTTTCCTCGGGGCCTCCGTCGCGGCCGCCAATTTCTACATCGGAAAAAACGACGAGCAGGCCAAACGAGTCTTGGCCGAGGGACAGATCGAGATCTTCAAGAAACAGGTGGCTGCGCTCGAAGCGGAACGGGATGAGCTGGCCAAGAGCAAGAGCTCCCTTGAGGAGCAGACCGCCGACTTGACCAAGCAGGCCAAGGCGGTGGCCGACCAGCTGGCCCAGGAGAAGCGGGCCCGGGAGGCGCTCACCACGGAATTGGCGCTGCTTCGAAAGGATTCCACGGGGCTTCGGGGTCAGCTCGAGGATGAGCGGAGCGAGAAAGAGGCCCTCACCGAGGATCTGGCGAAAGCCAAGCAGAGCTATCAAGCCCTCAGCAATGAGCTGACCACGCTGCGCCAGGCCAAGGAAGCGCTGGAGAAGCGGGTGAAGGAGATGCTCGCGGCCCGCGCGAAGGAGGCGGAGCAGATCGTGGTGACCGCACCGGCCGGCGCCGCTCCGGCTGTTACGCCGACCGTTCGTGGTTCGACAAGCTCACCACGAACGGGAGAGGGGTCCGTTCGCCCTGAGCTTGTCGAAGGGCGAACGCCGGGTGCGAAGACGCTAGAAGGCAAAGTCCTCGTGGTCAACCGGGAATACGATTTCGTGGTGATCAGCTTGGGCTCCAAGGACGCCGTGAAGAAGGGAACCCGCTTCGCGGTCTGGCGCGGCGACAAGCAGGTCATGTCCATTGAAGTGGACAAGCTCTACGACAACATGTCCGCCGCCAACATGCTGGAGGAAGAGAAGAAAGGATGGGAGATCAAGGAAGGGGACGCCGTCCGCCTGATTTAGTAAAAAACCAGTTGTAAGTTGTAAGTTGTAAGGATTAAGTTAGAGCCGTAAGGAAGCTCCTTACGGCTTTCTTGCTTCCATCCATGGCTGACCTGATTATTGAACCGGCCCGTTCCCTGCAGGGAGAGATCCTCATCCCGGGGGACAAGTCCGTTTCCCACCGGGCGTTCCTGCTGGCGGCGCTGGCGCACGGCCCCAGCCGGGTCCTTCGCTGCCTCGCCTCCGATGATGTGGGGCGATCCCGCCGAGCCGTGGAGGCGCTGGGGGTCCCGGTCCGGAAGGATGGAGAGGCCTGGATCGTTGAAGGGAAGGGAATCGAAGCGTTCCGGGCGCCCGGTGAAGCGCTGGACATGGGCAATTCCGGGACGACCACCCGCCTCCTGCTGGGGATCCTGGCCGGCTGCCCGCTGGAGGTGACGCTGATCGGAGACACCTCCCTTTCCCGCCGGCCGATGCGCCGGGTCACGGAACCGCTCCAGAAAATGGGGGCGAAAATCGAGATTGCTTCGGACCCTTCGGGTCCTCGCAATGACGATGCGGATCATCTGCCCCTGACGATCCGCGGAGGACGGTTGAAAGGGATCCGGCACACGCCGGCGGTCCCGAGCGCGCAGGTGAAATCGGCCCTGCTGCTGGCCGGTCTGGCCGCGGAGGGGACGACCACGGTGGTCGAACCGGTCCCGACGCGGGACCACACCGAACGGATGCTGCGGTACATGGGCGCCAAAATCGAGATTGCGGAGCCTGTCCCGAGCGAAGCGAGGGATCTCGCCCCCGCGGGGCCTCCTCGCAATGACATTACTATTCAACCGGGCGCGAAGCTTCATGGCCGGGAGATCGAGGTTCCCGGCGATTTCTCCAGCGCCGCTTTTTTCCTGGTGGCGGCGGCGATCCTGCCCGGCTCCAACCTGACCGTCCGCCGCGTGGGTTTGAATCCCACCCGCGCCGGATTGCTGGAGCTGCTCAAACGGATGGGGGCCAAAATCTCCGTCATTGCGAGGAGCGAAGGAGATCCCTCGCTCCGCTCGGGACAGGCTCCGCAATCTCCCCATGACGAATTGGAACCCATCGGCGACGTGACCGTTTCCTACGCCCCCCTCAAAGCGGTCACTGTGGAACCGGCGCTGATCCCGAACCTCATTGACGAGCTTCCCATCCTGATGGTGGCGGCCACCCAGGCGGAAGGGGTTTCCCGCATGGAAGGAATCGGCGAGCTGCGGGTCAAGGAGACCGACCGGATCCGCTCGATGGTCGCGGGTTTGAGCGCCCTGGGCGCCGGCATCCGCTCCGAGGGGGACTGCGTCTCTGTGGAGGGGCCCCGGCGCCTGAAGGGGGCGGCCGTGGATTCCTTCACGGACCACCGGACCGCGATGGCGCTGGCGGTGGCGGCATTGACGGCCGAAGGCAAGACCACCCTGCGGGGAAGCGAGTGGGTCTCCGTCTCGTTCCCCGATTTTTGGGAAACCTTGAAGGCGATTCGGCGTTGACACCCTTCGGCTCCGGCTGTTAAAATCACTCCGTTAGCCTCCGGGTAGGCTTCCTTCCGATGGCAGACAACAACAACCACTGGAGCAACGAGTTCGTCAGCAGCGCCCTGGGTCTCTTCTCCAACGACATGGGCATTGACCTGGGCACCGCCAACACGCTGGTCTACGTCAAGGGCCAGGGGATTGTCCTCTGCGAGCCCTCCGTCGTGGCGATCAACCGCGCCACCGGCGCCGTGCTGGCCGTCGGCGACGAAGCCAAGCGGATGCTGGGCCGCACGCCCGGGTCCATCCTGGCCATCCGCCCGATGAAGGACGGCGTGATCGCCGACTTCGAGGTGACTGAGGCGATGCTGCGCCACTTCATCCGGAAGGTGCACAACCACCGCGTGGTGGTCCGGCCCCGCATGGTGATCGCGATCCCCTCGGGCATCACCGAGGTGGAGAAGCGGGCGGTCCGCGACTCGGCGCTGCACGCGGGGGCGCGGGAGGTGCATCTGGTTCCGGAGCCGGTGGCGGCCGCCATCGGCGTGGGGCTCCCGATCCATGAGCCGGCCGGCAACATGATCGTGGACATCGGCGGCGGCACCACCGAGATGGCTGTGATCTCCCTTGACGACGTGGTTTTTTCCAAATCGATCCGGGTCGGCGGCGACGAGATGGATGACTCGATCGTTCAGCACATGAAGAAGACCTACAACCTGATGATCGGCGAGCGGACCTCGGAGGAGATCAAGGTCAAGCTCGGCTCGGCCTACCCGCTGGAGCAGGAAGTCACGATGGAGGTGCGCGGGCGGGACCTGGTGGCCGGCCTGCCGAAGACGGTCACCGTCTCCTCGGAGGAGATCCGGGAGGCCCTCTCGGAGCCGATCGCGCAGATCGTCGAGGCGGTCCGGCTCACGCTGGAGCGGACGCCGCCCGAGCTGTCGGCCGACCTGATCGAACGGGGCGTCGTCCTGGCCGGCGGCGGGTCCCTGCTGCGGGGCGTCGACCGCCTGCTCTCCGAAGAGACCGGCCTGCCGTTCCATCTGGCGGATGACCCGATCACCGCGGTGGCGCAGGGAACGGGCAAGTACCTCGACAACCTGAGGATCCTGCGCAAGATCTCGACCACCCCGACGTCTCACTGGAACGACTCATAAAAAAGTTCGAACGCACCGCAGTTTTCCTGGCTCTCGCTGTCTCTCCGTTTTTGCTGCCCGCTTTGCCCCAAGGATGGGGCGGCTCTTTCCGCGACACCTTAATGGACTGGGTCCGGCCTGTCTTTGAGACCGTCCGCGTCGTGCGGGAGGGGTTCGGCGGCATCGGCACCGGCATCCTGGACATCTTCAGTCTGGAGGAGGAGAACCGGATCCTCCGCTCCCGCCTGGAGACCCTGCTCGCCCACGAGGAAACCCACCAGGAGCTCTTCCGAGAAAATGCCCGCTTACGCAAGCTGCTGGAATTCCGCGCCAAGGCCGGCTGGAAGGTGACGCCGGCCGGGGTGATCGGCCGTGAGCTGGGGCCGTGGTCGCGCGGGCTGCTGCTGGACAGGGGAAGCAAGCAGGGGATCCGCCCGGGGATGGCGGTGATCACGTCGGTGGGCTTGATCGGCAGGATCATGGACGCCGCTCCCAACACCAGCCGCGTGGCTCTCTTGACCGACCCCCATTTCCGCGTGATGGGCCGCTTGGCCGAGAGCAGCGTGACCGGCCTGGTGAGCGGCGGGCCGACCGGCGAGTGCCTGATCAGCTACCTGCCGCTCGACCAAGAGTTTAGAGAAGGGCAGGCCCTCTCCACGGCCGGGGGGAAAAGCTTTGCCCCCTCCGGGATCCCGATCGGCGTGATCCAGAAGGTTTGGAAAGATTCCTCCGAGATGTACCAAACCGCGCGCGTCCGTCCGGTCGCCCGCCTGGGCGCGGTGGATGAGGTTTTTGTGGTCTCATGGGACCGTTGACAGCCGCCGCGCTGTTTTTCGGAGCGGACATTTTGTTGACGGCACTCTTCCCGGCGCTTCGCCTGCTGGTGGACCTTCCGCTGCTGCTGCTGATCGCCCTCTCTTCCCGGGCCCGCACCTGGCGCTCACTTGTGTTGCTGGGTTTCGGCCTCGGGTTGTTGAAGGACCTTTACACCGGGACGATGTTCGGCGCCTGGACCTGCACCTTCACGGCTGCCGCCTGGCTGATCGGGGTGACCCAGCGCATGGTCGAATGGGAAGACCCGGCCCTGGCCGGCCTCTGGGCGGCGATCCTCACGCTGCCGGTCTGGCTCTTCCATGGTTTCTGGCTGACGACGGCCGATCCGTTCCTGCATTGGGGGAACGGCCAGTGGGTGTTCCTTCCCGCGCTGATGGCGGTCCAGGGGCTTCTCTTCGCCTGGATCTTCCCGCGCATGCGCAAAATTTAGATGCGGCTGGGCATTTTACAGAGGGTCATCTCCGCCGGCTTGAGTATCATCTGGATCGGCCTCTTCTCGGCGCAGGTGATCCAGGGTTCCCGCTACCGAAGGCAATCGGAGAAGAACCGGACCCGCCTCATCCATCTGCCGGCCGCCCGCGGCGCCATCCTGGACCGCAACGGCGTCCCGCTGGCCGAGGACCGCATCACCTTCGAATTGGCGGCGCTCCCCCAGGAGCTCACGGCGCCGCAAGAAACCTGGAAACATCTCTCCCCGCTCGTCGGCGTTCCGGCGGAGGAGCTCGCGAAGCGGTACAAGAAAAACCTCCAGGCGAAATTCTCTCCAGTCACTCTGGTTCGCAGCCTGTCCAGAGAGCTGGCGTTTTATCTCGAAGAGGAACGGGGCCGGCTGCCGGGCATCCTGATCCGCCCGGTGCCCGAGAGAAGCTACCCGCTGGGCCCCGCGGTCGGGGCGGCCCTGGGGTACCTCGGGTTCATCGCGCCGGAAGAGCTGACCCAGCTCAAGGCCTACGGATACACGGTCCGGGACCGGGTCGGCAAGGACGGCCTCGAACAGCAGTACGATTCGCTTCTGCGCGGCAAGGACGGCGGGCTCCATGTGGAGGTGAACGCGCAGGGGAAGCTGGTCCAGCAGCTGGGGTTCCTGAAACCGGAGAGCGGCCGCGGGATCAAGGTTTCTCTCGACGCGCGGCTCCAGGAAGAGGCCTACAAGCTCCTGCAGGGCGGGAAGGGGGCGGTGCTGGTCATGCACTGCAGGACCGGCGAGATCCTCTGCCTGGTCAGCTCTCCGGCGTTCGATCCGAACGCCTTCATGGACCCGGCCCGGCAAGCGGAGATCCGCTCCTTTCTTCAGGATTCCGACCGGCCGATGTTCAACCGGGCCATCCGGGCGGCGGTGCCGCCGGGCTCCACCCTCAAGGCGGCTGTCGCTTATGAGGCGCTGAAACAGGGGAAGATCTCCCCGGCCACCTCGTTCGAATGCGGGGGGCAGTTCCGGCTGGGCCGGGCCGTCTTCAGATGCTGGGAGGAGACGGGGCACGGCCCGCAGACCGTCCGGGAGGCGCTGCAGCATTCCTGCAACGTCTTCTTCTACAACACCGGCCGCCGGCTGGGGGTCGCGGGAATCGCCGAGGTTTCCCGCCTCTTCGGGCTGGGCAAGCCAACCGGCATTGATCTGCCCCGCGAGGTCAAGGGCCTGGTGCCGGATCCCGAATGGATGCGGAGGCAGCACCGCCACACCTGGCAGGAGGGAGACACAATCTCTTTCGGGATCGGCCAGAGCGCGCTGCAGACGACGCCTCTCCAGATGGGCCTGCTCTTCGCGACCCTCGCCACCGGCGGATGGGCGCCGCCGCCGCATCTGCTCATAGATCCCGCGCTGGCGCGGGCCCAGAAGGGGACCCAGCTCCGGCTCAACCAAGCCGCGCTGGCCTCCGTCAAGGAGGGCCTCGAACGGGTGGTGAACACGGAGACCGGGACCGGCCGGCTGGCCCGCCTGCCGAACGTCAAGGTGGCGGGGAAAACCGGGACAGCGCAGGTCTCTCAGGGGAACCCCCACGCCTGGTTCTGCGGCTACGCGCCGGCCGAGTCCCCGCAGTTCAGCTTCGTGGTTTTCCTGGAACATGGCGGCAAGGGGGGGCTGCAGGCCGCCCGGGTGGCGGGCGGCCTGCTGGTCCTGATGAAAGAGATGGAATATTTATAATGCTTAACCGCCGCCAGATCCAGGGCCTGGACCGGGTTTTCCTGACGACCACGCTGCTGCTGTTGGGTATCGGCCTGCTTTCCCTCTACAGCGCGGCCTTCCAGAAGACCCAGATGACCGGCGTTCTTTTCTTGCAGCGCCAGCTGCTTTGGGCGGGCCTGGGGATCGCGCTGGCGCTGCTGCTGCTCATCGTGGATTACCACC